>JANNKM010000096.1:0-16416 GCA_031396305.1 Rhizobacter sp. | reverse complement strand
AGTACTCGCGCTGGCTCTTTTCCATCTGGCGCTTGACACGGCCACGTATGCGCTTTTCGACCTGAAGGATGTCGACTTCGTGCTCGAGCTGCTCAAGCAGCTTCTCCAAGCGCTTGTCGATTGCGAACAGGTCGAGCACGGCCTGCTTGTTCTCCAGCTTGAGCGGCAGGTGCGCCGCAATCGTGTCGGCCAGACGGCCGGCGTCGTCGATGCCCGAGATCGACGTCAGGATTTCCGGCGGAATCTTCTTGTTCAGCTTGACGTACTGATCGAATTGCTGCGTCACCGCGCGGCGCAGCGCCTCAATCTCGGGCTTGAGCTGCTTCTCCGGCGGAACCGGCGTCACCGAGGCGACGAAGTATTCGCCGTTGTCACTGATGCCATGCGTGTTCGCGCGCTGCACGCCCTCGACCAGCACCTTGACGGTGCCGTCGGGCAGCTTGAGCATCTGCAGAATGCTCGACACGCAGCCGACCTCGAACATGTCGTCGGGCTTCGGCTCGTCCTTGCCGGCGGCTTTTTGCGCCACCAGCATGATCTGGCGACCCGCCTCCATGGCAACTTCCAGCGCCTTGATCGACTTCGGGCGCCCGACGAACAAGGGTATGACCATGTGCGGGAATACCACCACATCGCGCAGGGGCAACAACGGCAACGTGATCTTTTCTGCGGGCAGAACTGGATGTCCAGACATGGGTGAACCTCTCTTTCTCGACCCTATCTAGGGTCCGAGTTTTCAATTGCAAGACGCCATGCGCGCGAACGACGCGCACCCTCCCCGAACTTCAGGCGCTCGCCTTCTGCTCGCGATAGACCAACAGGGGCTTGGCCTCTTCTTCGATGGTGTGCTCATCGAGCACTACTTTTACTACACCGTCCAGCGTCGGCAACTCGAACATCGTATCGATCAGTGACTGTTCCATGATGGAACGCAAGCCACGCGCACCCGTCTTGCGCTCCATCGCCTTGCGCGCAATCGCCGAGAGCGCGGAAGGGCGAATCTCCAGGTCCACGCCGTCCATCGCAAAGAGCTTCTGATACTGTTTGACGAGGGCATTCTTCGGCTCGGTGAGAATTTGCACCAGCGCGTCTTCGGTGAGTTCACCCAGCGTGGCCACCACGGGCAGGCGCCCCACAAGTTCGGGAATGAGCCCGAACTTGATCAGGTCTTCCGGCTGGCAATCGCGAAATACCTCGGAAACCCGTTTTTCGCTCTTGCTGTGAACTGACGCCGCAAAACCAATACCCGACTTCTCGGAACGGTTTTGAATCACTTTTTCCAGGCCATCAAATGCGCCGCCGCAAATGAACAGGATGTTCGTCGTGTCGATCTGCAGGAAGTCCTGGTTCGGATGTTTGCGTCCGCCCTGGGGCGGCACCGAGGCCATCGTGCCCTCGACCAGTTTGAGCAGCGCCTGCTGCACGCCTTCGCCCGACACGTCGCGCGTGATCGACGGGTTATCGGCCTTGCGCGAGATCTTGTCGATCTCGTCGATGTAGACGATGCCGCGCTGCGCCTTTTCCACGTCGTAGCCGCAGTTCTGCAACAGCTTCTGGATGATGTTCTCGACGTCTTCGCCCACGTAACCGGCTTCGGTCAGCGTGGTCGCGTCGGCAATCACGAAGGGCACGTTGAGCAGCCGCGCCAGGGTTTGCGCGAGCAAGGTCTTGCCCGAGCCCGTGGGCCCGATCAGCAGGATGTTGCTCTTGGAGAGCTCGATCTCGTCTTTCGAGCGGGTCATGTGCTTGAGCCGCTTGTAGTGGTTGTAGACGGCCACCGAGAGGGTGCGCTTGGCGACCTCCTGGCCGATCACGTATTGGTCGAGGCTGCCTTTGATCTCGCTGGGAATCGGCAAGTCCGACTTCGCAACTTTGGAGTCAGCCCCGTCGACCGGGATCTCGTCGCGAATGATGTCGTTGCAAAGCTCGATGCACTCATCGCAGATGAACACCGACGGCCCGGCGATCAGCTTCTTGACTTCGTGCTGGCTCTTGCCGCAAAACGAGCAGTACAGGACTTTCTCGCTGGGCGAGCCTCTTTTGTCTGCCATGTGGTGCTGGGCGCGAGGCGTTGGTGGTGCTGGGCCCGATCATAGTGGATATGACCGATCCGCCTTGGCGCGGAAATGGGCCGCCGTTGGCGCACTTATGGACGCTTGCCCACTGCGGAAAAACGGGTGCGCCGCAGCGCCTCGTGGCGCCCGACAGCCTTCGGGCAGGCGATGTGTGCGCCGGCCCGGGGCCCACTCAGGGCCGCTTGTCGATGACCTGGTCGATCAAGCCGTAGTCCTTGGCTTCGCCGGCGGACATGAAGAAGTCGCGCTCCGAGTCCATGCGGATCTTCTCCAGCGGCTGGCCGGTGCGCTCGGAGAGGATCGAATTGAGGCTCTCGCGCAGCTTGAGAATTTCGCGCGCCTGGATTTCAATGTCCGTCGCCTGGCCTTGCGTGCCACCGGACGGCTGGTGGATCATGATTCGCGAATTCGGCAGCGCCAGGCGCTTGCCCTTGGAGCCTGCGGCGAGCAAGAAGGCGCCCATGCTGGCCGCCATGCCCATGCACAACGTGGACACCGCCGGCTTGATGAACTGCATCGTGTCGTACACCGACATTCCGGCGCTCACCGAGCCACCCGGGGAGTTGATGTAGAAAAATATGTCCTTGTCCGGGTTTTCGCTTTCCAGGAACAACATCTGCGCGACGACGAGATTGGCCGACTGGTCGTTCACCGGGCCGACCAGGAACACGATGCGCTCGCGCAGCAGGCGGCTGAAGATGTCATAGGCGCGTTCGCCGCGACCGGAGGTTTCGATGACCATGGGCACGAGGCCCAGGTTTTGTGTTTCCAACGCGCTCATGGATGCCCTTGGTGGAGTGGACCTGAAGGTATGCGTCGCGATTATGTGGCGTCAGGCGGCCATCAATTCGTCGAAGGGCACAGCCTTGTCCGTGACTTTCGCCTTGCCGAGCACGAATGCTGCGACGTTGTTCTCGACGACGACGGCCTCGATCTCCGCCATGCGCTGCCGATCGCTGAGGTACCAGCGCATCACCTCGGCGGGCTTTTCGTAGCTCTGCGACATCTCCTCGATGTGCGCCTGCAATTGTTCGGGCTTGGCTTGCAGGCCGTGGCTGCGCACCAGTTCACCCACCACCAGACCCAGGCGAACCCGCCGCTGCGCCTGGGGCTCGAACATTTCGGCAGGGATCGGCGCGGTGTCGGCGTCTTTGACGCCACGCTTTTTCAGGTCGGCTCGTGCACCCTCGACCATGCGCTCGACCTCGCCCTTGACCAGCGCCACCGGCACGTCCAGATCGGCCACAGTGACCAAAGCGTCCATCACGCTGGCCTTGTTGCGCGCCGCAACCCGAAACTTCACTTCGCGCTCGAGATTGCGCTTCACGTCGGCGCGCAGGCCTTCGACGCTGCCGTCCTTGATGCCCAGGGCCTTGGCGAACGCTTCATTCACCTCGGGCAGTTGCTGCTGCTCGATCTTCTTCAGTGTCACCAGAAAATCAGCCTCCTTGCCCGCGACATCCTTGCCTTGATAGTCCGCCGGGAACTGCAACGGGAAGGTCTTCGAATCGCCCGTCTTCATGCCGCGCACCGCGGCGTCGAACTGTTCGAGCATCTGGCCTTCGCCGATCATGAACTGAAAGTCTTTCGCCGAGCCGCCATTGAACGCGACGCCGTCGATCTTGCCTTCGAAGTCGATCGTCACGCGATCGCCCAGCAGCGCCGGTTCGCTTGCGCCGCGCTGCGCAAAAGCCCGCCGCTGCTTGCGCAAGATGTCGATTGTCTTTTCGATCGCCGCGTCCGTCACCTCGGTGGCGATGCGCTCGACGCTGGTCTGCGTCAGGTCACCCAGCTTGATTTCCGGGTAGACCTCGAAGGTTGCGTCAAACGTCAACTGCCCCTGCGGCGCGCCTTCCTTTTCCGTGATTCGCGGCGCACCGGCGACGCGCAGCTTGGCTTGGGTGACGGCCTCGGAAAACACGGCGCCGACTTTGTCGTTCATGACTTCATAGTGAACCGAGTAGCCGTAACGCTGCGCGACCACGCTCATCGGCACTTTGCCCGGCCGAAACCCGGCGGCCTTGACGGTGCGCGCGAGCCGTTTCAGGCGCGTATTGACTTCCGTTTCGATCTCAGTCGAAGGCAACGTCAGGGTGATGCGGCGCTCCAGTTTTTCGAGGGTTTCAACGTGAACTGACATGATGAGATTGAACCTTTTTCTGTTGTGGTGCGCGGGGGGGGACTCGAACCCCCACACCATCGCTGGCGTCAGGACCTAAACCTGGTGCGTCTACCAATTTCGCCACCCGCGCGGCGTGCCGGCTTCAGGCACGCGCGCGAGCCTGAAGCGCAACAGCGCGGCCCGCTGCGCGCATCGCCATCGGTCAGCAGCGCATTCTAGCGGGCCACCGCGGCTTCGATCGGCGCCGGCTTGACGCGGTACCACGCGGCATAGAGCGCGGGCAAGGCCAACAGGGTCAGCGCCGTGGCGACGACCAACCCGCCCATGATGGCCACCGCCATCGGGCCCCAGAACACGCTGCGCGTCAACGGAATCATCGCAAGCACTGCCGCGGCCGCGGTCAGGATGATCGGCCGAAAGCGCCGCACCGCCGCCTCCACAATGGCGTTCCAGGTGGCGACGCCGCGCGCCCGGTCTTGTTCGATCTGGTCGATCAGAATGACTGAATTGCGCATGATCATTCCCATCAGGGCGATCACGCCGAGCAGGGCCACGAAGCCGAACGGCCGGTCGAGCAGCAGCAACGCCGCGGCGACGCCGGCAATTCCCATCGGCGCCGTGAGGAAGACCAGGATGGAGCGGTTGAAGCTGTGCAATTGCAGCATCAGCAGTGTGAACATGATGAACAGCATCAACGGTGCGCCCGCGGCGATCGAACCCTGGCCCTTGCTGCTTTCTTCCACCGCCCCGGCGATCTCGATCCGATATCCCGGCAGCATGCGGGCCCGGATGGGGTCAAGTTGCGGGTTGATCTGCGCCGTGACGGTCGCGCCCTGCAATCCTTCAACGATATCGCCTTGCACCGTCGCTGCGTAGTCGCGGCCTTCGCGCCACAGCACACCGGGCTCCCAGGCGAGGCGCGCCTTCGCGATCTGACCCAACGGAATGCTGCGCCCGGACGCCGTGGGCACGTAAGCGTTGGCCAGATCGCTGAGCGCGTCGCGCTCCTGGACCGGCTGGCGAAGCACGATGTCGATGAGCTTGTCGCCGTCGCGGTACTGACCGATCGTGGTTCCGGAATTGATGGTGCGTGCCGCCTGCGCGATTCCCGAACTGGAAACGCCGAGCGCACGAGCCTTGTCCTGGTCGATGTCGAGGCGCAACACCTTGATGGCTTCGTTCCAGTTGTCGTTGACACCCCGCAGGTTCGGATTGCCGCGCATCACGGCCTTCACTTCATCGGCGTAGAGCCGCACTTGGGCTGCGTCCTGGCCGACGACGCGAAACTGCACCGGGTAGGGCACGGGCGGCCCATTGGGCAACAGCTTCGCCCGGCCACGCACCTCCGGGAACTCGGTGGCGAGGATCTCCGGGAGCCGCAGCCGCAGTTCCTCGCGCGCCGCCAGATTGCCGGCCTGCACGATCATCTGGCTGACATTGCTCTGCGGAAAGATCTGGTCGAGCACCAGCACAAAGCGTTCTGCACCACTGCCAACCCACGTCGTCACATGCTCGACGCCCTTGAACTTCACGATTCGCGCCTCGACGCGTTTGGTGACTTCTTCGTTCGCCTCGAACGAAGTGCCCTCGGGGAACCAGAGGTCCACCAGAACCTCGAGGCGGCTCGAATCGGGAAAGAACTGGTTCTGCACTTTGCCCATGCCGGCCACACCCAGGCACAGCGTCGCCACGGTCAGGGCAATCGTGATCCAGCGGTGCGCAACGCACCAGTTCACAAGCCTTCGAAAACGCGCGTAGAAAGGTGTGTCGAACAGTTCGTGCGGCTGCGGGTCGTCGACCGAATGAGCCTTGGCGCGCAGCAGCAGCGTTCCGAGGTAGGGGACGAAATAGACCGATACGACCCAGGAGATCAACAGCGCCGCCGCCGTCACCGCGAATATCGCAAACGTGTACTCCCCGACCGTGGACTTCGCCATGCCGATGGGCAGAAAGCCCACCGCGGTGATCAGCGTGCCTGTGAGCATGGGCATCGCGGTGGCCTCGTAGGCGAACGTTGCGGCACGCACCTTGTCGTAGCCCTCCTCCAACTTGCGCACCATCATCTCGACCGCGATGATGGCGTCATCCACGAGCAGGCCCAGCGCGATGATCAAGGAGCCCAGCGAAATCTTGTGCAGGCCAACGCCCCAGTAGTACATCGTGACAAAGGTGATGGCCAGCACCAGCGGAATCGTGATGCCAACGACCATGCCCGGCCGCCAGTCCAGGCGCAGCGGCTTGAAGTGCAGCCCCAGGCTGATGAAGCTCACCGCCAGAACGACCAGAACCGCCTCAATCAGAACTCGAAGGAATTCATTCACGGAGCGCGAAACGACCTGGGCCTGGTTCTGAAACTGGTGCAGCTCAATTCCCGCCGGCAATTCGGCGCGAACGTCTGCGGCGGTCAGATCGAGGGCACGGCCCATTTCGATGATGTCCCCGCCCTTGGCCATCGATACGCCCAGCGCGATCACCTCCTTGCCTTGATGCCGCACCTTGACCTGGGGTGGGTCGACGTACGCACGTGTCACTTGTGCGATGTCGCCCAGCTTGAGGCTGTTGCCGCCGGCACGGATTGCGAACAGCTTGAGCTCGTCCACTGAATTGAATTGCCCGGCAACCCGCACTTGCACGAAGTCCGTCGGCGAGCTGATGACACCCGCGGACTCCACCGCATTTTGTTGGCCGATCTGGGCGAGCACCTGGTTCAAGTCCAGGCCGAGCTGGGCGAGACGCTTTTGCGAGAATTCAACAAAGATCTTCTCGTCCTGGGCGCCGAACACCGCGACCTTGTTGACGTGGCGCACCTTGAGCAGGCGCTGGCGAACGCGGTCCGCGTGGTCCTTCAGTTCCTGATAGCTGAAACCGTCTGACGACAGAGCATACATCGAGCCGTAGACGTCGCCGAACTCGTCGTTGAAAAACGGCCCGATCACTCCCGCGGGCAACGTCGCCCGAATGTCGCCGATCTTCTTGCGCACGCTGTACCAGGTCTGCGCCATCTGGTTCGGCGGCGACGAGTCCTGCACCTGAAAGATGATGAGCGCTTCACCGGGTTTGGAGTAGCTGCGGATCTTGTCGGCGTACTGCACCTCCTGCAGCGTGCGCTCGAGCTTGTCGGTGACCTGTTCCGCGACCTGCTGCGCCGTGGCACCCGGCCAGAAGACACGCAGCGCCATCGCGCGAAACGTGAACGGCGGATCTTCGTCTTGTCCGAGCTGAAAGTAGGCTGCGGCGCCGAGCACAAGCAAGACGACCAACAAATAGCGCGTCAGCGCCGGGTGGTCCAGCGCCCACTTCGAGATGTTGAAGCGCCCCGCCGGTGCCTTCCCAACCTGGGGCAATGGATCTGCCGTCGCGCTCAATTCGCGCCCCTTTGCAAAGTCGGGGCAGCGCCCGCGGCTTCGGTCAACGCGACCGCCCCCGTCTGCGCAAACAGCTTCACTTTCTGTCCGGGTTCGAGCACGTGCACACCTGCCGTCACCACAACCTGCTGCGGGTTCAAGCCTGCACCGATGATCACTTCGTTGCCCTGCGTGCCGGTGACCTGCACCGGGCGCAGCGACACTGTCATCGTCGCTTCGTCGACGACCCACACCGCGGTCTTGCCCTGCTCTTCGCGCAGCGCCGACAGGGGAAGCCTTGTCACACCGGCAATGCGCGGCAGCTCGACGTAGACCGTCGCCGTCTGGCCCAGACGCACGCCGCGAATGTTGCCAATGTCGGCCTTGACGAGAAAGGTGCGCGTCACCGCATCGGCTGCGGCGGCGATCTCGCGCAACGTTGCGGCATGCGCCGGCCCGGTGTCACCCCAGAGGCGAATCTTGAATGCACCCGGTGTCGCGCCCAGCGCCTTGATCGCTGCCACCTGATCCTCAGGCACGGAAAACACCACGTCCCTCGGCCCGTTGTGGGCAAGCCGGAGCACCGGCGTACCGGCCGCGACCACCATGCCGGGTTCGGCTTCAATTCCGGTGATCACGCCGCTCACATCCGCCACCAGCGTGGCGTAGCCGGCCTGATTGCCCTGGGCACTCGCCTGCGCCCTGGCCTGGTCGAATTGCGCCTGCGCTGACTTCACGACGGATTCGCGGCGCTCCAACTCCGCGGCGCTGATGAAACCCTTTTCGAGCAAATCCTTGAAGCGGCGATAGTCAGCTTGGGCCTGATCCAGGTTGACCCCGGCTGCCACAAAGCCGGCTGTCGCGGCCTCGTGCCCCAGCTTCAAATCCTGGGGATCGATCTGCGCCAGAACCTGACCCGCCATGACGGCGCTTCCAACATCGGCGTCGCGCCGGGTGATCTTGCCGCCGACGCGAAAGCCCAGGCGAGACTCGGTTCTGGCCCGCACCTCGCCGGCGAACTCCTGGGAAACCTGCGCCGTCTGGGGCTGTACCCGGACGGTCTTGACGGACCGGACTGGGTCCGGCTTCGGTACGGGCTTCGAGCATGCTCCGAGAACGCCGACGCAGAGCAGCGCGAACAAGAGTCGATAGTTCATGGCAGGTCTCTTCCAGGTCTTGAGGGCATCGCGAGCCGGGCTCGCGCGCCGCATGTTTGATTGCTCGGCCATCGCAACTGACTGACCAGTCAGTAATATAGAAGCGCCATTGATCGATGTCAATCACCTTTTCGCGAACCCGGTGGCCCGCGCAATCCCGGGCGCGGCGATGTTCCGGCGTGGACAATGTCGACGTGGCCGTGAATCACTACGAGAACTTCCCTGTCGCCTCGGTGCTCTGCCCGGCACGGCTGCGCCCTCCGGTGGAGGCGATCTATCGCTTCGCCCGAACCGCCGACGACATTGCAGACGAAGGCCCAGCCGACGCGTCGACGCGCTTGAGCGACCTTGGCGCGTTCCGCGACGACTTGTTCGCCGTGGCGACCGGCGCGAGCGCATCGTCACGTTGGCCCGAAGTATTCGATCGATTGCGGCCCGTGCTCGCGCAATACCAACTGCCGTTGAACCTGCTGAACGACTTGCTCAGCGCCTTCGAACAGGACGTGAGCAAGGCCCGGTACGCGGATCGCGGCGAGCTGCTCGACTACTGCCGTCGCTCCGCCAACCCCGTCGGGCGCCTAATGCTGCACTTGTACCGCGTCGGCGACGAACTGGCCCTGTCACGCTCCGACGCCATCTGCACGGCGCTGCAACTCACCAACTTCTGGCAAGACCTCGGTGTAGACGCGGCTCGAGGCCGCTACTACGTTCCAGACGAAGACTGCAAGCGCCACGGAATTGCAGCGCAACCTCTCTGGGAGGGGCGCGACACCGCCGCGTCTCGCGCCGTCGTGACCGACCTCGTGCACTGGACGCGAACCCTCATGCACAGCGGCGCGCCGCTGGTGCATCAGGTCCAGGGCCGGGCGGGATGGGAGTTGCGCCTCGTTGTTCAAGGGGGGTTGCGAATCCTGCAGCGAATCGACCAACTGCAGGGCGCAACGACCGAGACCCGGCCGACGCTGAAGGCCGCAGATGCTGCGATCATGCTGTGGCGCGCACTGCGGATGCGAGCGCCGCGCCCCATCACCGCCGCGGCGTGCCCATGACACCGGCAGACTACGTGCAGCAACGCGCGGCCAAGAGCGGCTCGAGTTTCTATTACGCGTTTCTGTTCTTGCCGCCGCCGCGCCGAGCGGCCATCACGGCCTTCTATGCGTTTTGCCGAGAGGTCGACGACGTGGTCGATGAGGTCGAAGACCCCGGTGTCGCGCGCACAAAACTCGCGTGGTGGCGCGGCGAGGTGGCTGCCAGCTTTGCCGGCCGACCCAACCACCCCGTCACCGCCGCCTTGATGCCGCACACGGGCGTCTACGGCATCGAGCCCGCGCACCTGAATTCGGTCATCGATGGCTGCCAGATGGATCTTGACCAGTCGCGCTATCTCGACTTCATGGCGCTGGAGCGCTATTGCCATCTGGTGGCGGGAGTCGTAGGCGAAGTCGCCTGCGGCATCTTCGGCCGAACCCAGGCGAGCACGCTGCAGTACGCGCACAGACTTGGCCTGGCGATGCAGCTGACCAACATCATTCGCGACGTGGGCGACGACGCTCGACGCGGACGCATCTACCTGCCCATGGCGGAGCTCAAGCAATTCGACGTCAAGGCGCACGAAGTGATCGCGCGCGAATACAGCGAACGGTTCGTCGCGCTCATGAAGTTTCAGGCGCAGCGCGCCCACCACACCTACGAAGAGGCGTTGTCGCTGCTCGCCCCGGCCGACCGAACGGCGCAAAAGCCCGGGCTGATGATGGCAAACATCTACCGCACACTGCTGCGCGAAATCGAAGCCGACGGCTTTCAGGTGCTGCACCAGCGCACTTCCCTCACGCCGATTCGCAAGCTCTGGATCGCGGCGCGGACCCATTGGCAGGCGCACTGACACGACCGCCCGTGCCGCAAGCTCGAAGCGTCGCGATCGTCGGCGCCGGTTGGTCCGGCATTGCCGCTGCGGTGCAGGCCACGCTTGTCGGCCATTCGGTGACGCTGTTCGAGATGGCCAAACACTGCGGCGGACGCGCGCGCGACGTCGATGCCGGCGGGATGCGATTCGACAACGGCCAGCACATCATGATCGGGGCCTACACGGAGGTTCTTCGCCTGATGGGGATCGTCGGCGCGAACGCCGACCAGCTGCTGCTGCGTACCCCGCTGGAGATTCGCGATGCCGCGGGCGCGGGCCTGACGTTGCGGCCGGGGCCGCCCCTGATGGCACTCACACTCGCCGTCGCCAAGCATGACACCTGGCGCTGGCGCGACAAGCTTGCCCTGATCGCCGAGGCGGCGCGCTGGGCGCTGCAAGGGTTCGACTGCCCCGCCGCCCTGGACGTTGCCACCTTGACGCGCAGACTGCCGTCCAACATCCGAGGCGAACTGATCGATCCCCTCTGTGTCGCTGCGTTGAACACGCCATCGGGCCAGGCCAGCGCCCGCGTCTTTCTTCGGGTTCTTCAAGACGCCCTGTTCGCGTCGCCGGGATCGTCAGACCTCCTGCTGCCAAGAACAGGACTCAGCGATGTCTTCCCTCTGCCCGCGCTGCAGTGGCTGCGCAGTCGCGGTGCAGTGATCCATGCGTCAACGCGGGTCGACGAACTTCAATCAGACGGCGTGTCATGGCGGGTGGACGGAAAGTGTTTCGATCGTGTCGTGCTCGCTGCCACGGCGCACGAAGCCGCGCGACTGGCCGAGCCCCATGCGGGGAGTTGGGCGCAAGTCGCTCGCAAACTGCCGTTCGAGCCGATCGTGACAGTCTATGCGCGGTGCTCGCAGGCGAAGCTACCGCGCCCGATGCTTGCGCTTGAATCCGATGCAGACAATCCGGCACAGTTTGTCTTTGACCGCGGTCAGCTCGGTGGCCCCGAGGGGTTGCTGGCGTTTGTGATTAGCGGCGCTGGCGACTGGGTCAACCGCGGCGCTGCGAATGCCGCCCAGGCCTGCCTAGCCCAGGCTGCGAAGGCCTTGCGACCGTGGCTGCCCGGGCCCTTGCAGACGGTGCAAGTGTTGACTGAAAGACGCGCCACGTTTCGCTGCATCCCCGACCTGGAGCGCCCGGCAATGCACGTTGCCGCAGGGCTATGCGCCGCCGGTGACTATGTGGCCGGGCCTTATCCTGCAACCTTGGAAGGGGCGGTCCGCAGCGGCGTGAACGCAATTCACGCGATTTCCTGAAGCGACTTCGTCCACAGCGATGCGTTGCCTGTCCGATTCTCCAGGGGCAAGCGATCGGGGCCTGCGCGCATTACAGTTGACGCAGAAGAACTGCCGGAATCAACCCACGCGGAGCGAGTAACTCAGGTATGGAACCAGTGCAGGAGAAAACACCGACGATTCAGGTTCTGGAGCGAACCTTTGCGCTCTTGGACGTTCTTGCAGCGCATCAGGAGCCGATTTCGTTGAAACTGATCAGCGCGAAAACGGGCTTGCATCCGTCCACGGCGCATCGGATCTTGAACGACCTGACCATCGGCCGCTACGTCGATCGGCCCGAGGCCGGCAGTTACCGCCTGGGAATGCGCCTGCTGGAACTCGGCAATCTGGTCAAGGCACGCCTGGATGTGCGCGACGCGGCACTGGTGCCCATGCGCGAGCTGCACCGGGTCACGCACCAGCCGGTGAATCTTTCAATGCGCCAAGGTGATGAAATCATCTACATCGAGCGCGCCTACAGCGAAAGATCGGGCATGCAGGTCGTGCGCGCGATTGGTGGCCGCGCGCCGCTGCATCTGACATCCGTGGGCAAACTGTTCCTCGCGCAAGACGACGCGCCGCGCGTGCGTGGCTACGCAACCCGCACCGGACTTGCTGGCCACACCCGAAACAGCATCACGAACCTGGGTGCGCTGGAGCGAGAACTTGCCCGCGTGCAGCGTGACGGAACGGCCCGCGACGATGAAGAGCTCGAAATGGGGGTGCGCTGCATGGCTGCCGGAATCGTTGACGACCAGGGCAAGCTGATTGCCGGCTTGTCGATTTCCGCGCCTGCCGACAGGCTCGACGAAGCCTGGCTGGAACGCTTGAAGGCGACTGCTGCGCAGATTTCCGCTTCGCTGGGCCATCGCTTAACCTGAGCGCCTTGCCCCTGGGGCGGCGTTCAGGAGGTGAGCTTCGGCCCCATCGACACAGAGGTGGCCGATGGCAAATTCTGTGTGACCCAGCGGCGCACCCGCTCGGCGTCACCCAGGCGGGTATTCTTCCCTGCGGAGTCCAGGAATACCATGATCAGCGGTCGACCCGCCAGATTGGCCTGCATCACAAGACAGCGCCCGGCTTCAGAGATGTAGCCCGTCTTTTGCAATCCGATGTCCCAGTGGTTGCTCAATACCAAACGGTTTGTGGTGTGGAACTGGAGATTGCGCCGGCCCACCTCGACTTTGGCGCCTGGCGACACTGACAAGTCGCGAATGATCGGATGCTCGTGAGCCGCGCGTGCAAGCGTTGCGAGATCGCGCGCACTTGATTTGTTGCGGCTCGAAAGGCCGGTCGATTCAACAAAACTTGTATCGGCCATGCCCAGTTCCGCAGCCTTGGCATTCATCGCCTCGACAAACGCCTCGCTGCCGCCGGGATAGGTTCGACCCAGGGTATGCGCAGCGCGATTTTCAGACGCCATCAGCGCCAGATGCAACATCTCACCGCGAGTCAGTTGAGTGCCGACCTTCAGCCGCGATCGGCTTCCCTTCTCGGTATCAACGTCGTCCTGACTGACTGCGATCAGTTCATCGAGTGGAATCTTCGCTTCGGCGATGACCAGTGCCGTCATCAGTTTTGTCAACGAAGCAATCGGCAGCACCGCATTGGCATTCTTGCTGACCAATATTTCGTTGGTCTCCTGGTCGATTACAAACGCAGCGCTGGACTTCAGGTCGAGCGAGTCGCGTGTTCGGCGCAGGCCGGCAGCTTCCCCCGCCGACGGGCGAGGCGATGCGTAGCGCGACTTTGCCGAGGCGTGCCGCGCCTGCACGTTCCTGCTTTTGCGCAGCGCGACACGCCGCGAACTGCGCGACTCGGTCGTGTGCGCTGCAGCGACAAGGAACACCTCGGCGCCTTCGTCTTGCTGCGACGCTGCCGCAAGCGGCGGCATCGCCATTGAAACGGCTGCAGCCAACAACGCGGCGCAAGCGTTCAACCTCAGTGCCTTGACGGCAATCGTTTGTTCTCCCATGCCGGGAGTGTAGGCGATGGAAAAAAGTCGCGCAATATCAAAAAGTTACGCAATCTTCATGAAGTCGAATCTTGATTATTCGGCGATACCGTGACGCTGTTCACCCTTGAGCCGAAACGCGCTCGACTTTGCTCTCAAGTTTGTTCAAAGCGCTCAAATATGCCTTCGCCGAGGCGACAACTATGTCCGGATCCGCTCCCACACCGTTCACGACCCTCCCCCCCAACTGAAGGCGGACCGTTACCTCGCCCTGTGACTCAGTGCTCCCCGAAGTGATGGCATTGACGGAGTAAAGCAACATTTCGGCGCCGCTATGAACCACTGACTCGATGGCTTTCAGGCTCGCATCGACCGGACCGTTGCCGTCACTCTCAGCTTGATGCTCGGCATCACCCGAGACGAAAGCCACCCTGGCGTGCGGACGCTCGCCGGTTTCGGAGTGCTGCGCCAACGACAGCAGGCGATAGTGTTCGCGCTGCGACGTCACCGACTCATCCATGACCAACGCCAGGATGTCCTCGTCGAAGATGTCACTCTTGCGATCCGCCAGCTCCTTGAATTTTGCGAACGCGGCATTGACCTCGGTTTCGGACTCGAGCGCGATGCCCAGTTCCTGCAGACGCTGCCGGAACGCATTGCGCCCGGACAACTTCCCGAGCACGATCTTGTTCGCAGACCAACCCACGTCCTCGGCGCGCATGATCTCGTAGGTGTCGCGCGCCTTCAGCACGCCGTCCTGATGAATGCCCGATGCGTGCGCAAACGCATTCGCGCCGACGACGGCCTTGTTCGGTTGCACGACGAAGCCGGTGGTCTGAGATACCAGGCGAGACGCCGGAACGATTTGCGTCGCGTCGATCCCCAAGTCGAGCCCAAAATAGTCACGCCGTGTGCGCAGCGCCATCACCACTTCTTCGAGCGAACAATTCCCGGCCCGCTCACCCAGACCATTGATCGTGCACTCGATCTGGCGCGCGCCACCGAGCGTGACGCCCGCGAGGGAATTCGCCACTGCCATTCCCAGATCGTTGTGGCAATGCACCGACCATACAGCCTTGCCTGAGTTCGGAATGCGTTCGCGCAGCGACTTGATGAACTGCCCGTACAACTCCGGAATCGCATAGCCCACCGTGTCAGGAATGTTGATCGTCGTCGCGCCCTCCTTGATGACAGTCTCGAGCACTCGGCACAGAAAGTCCGGGTCCGAGCGATAGCCGTCTTCGGGCGAGAACTCCACGTCCCCGGAGAGCTTGCGCGCGAAGCGCGTCGACAGCATGGCCTGCTCATACACCTGGTCCGGCGACATGCGCAGTTTCTTCTCCATGTGCAGCGCACTCGTCGCGATGAACAGGTGAATTCGTGTCGCGGCGCCGCCGTGCAGGGCTTCCGCCGCGCGCGCGATATCGCGGTCATTGGCGCGTGCCAGTGAACACACGACGCTGTCCTTGATGGCGTGCGCGATCGCCTTGACGCATTCGAAGTCGCCATTGGACGACGCGGCAAAACCGGCTTCGATGACATCGACCTTGAGCCGCTCCAGCTGGCGCGCGATGCGCAGCTTTTCGTCCTTGGTCATCGACGCGCCGGGCGATTGCTCGCCGTCGCGCAATGTCGTATCGAAAATGATCAGCTTGTCAGCCATCTTGAGTCTCCAAAAAGAAACGGCCCGTTGCGGTGTGCAAACGGGCCGTAGCGACAGAACGAACACAGTCGATCAACGGGCCCCTGGAACTCCTAGTAGCAGAACGTCGATCGGGCGCAGGTCAATCATGGTCGGAAATATAGCATGGCACGCCAAGGAGCTCATCGATGCAGCCCCTCTTCATCGGGTTCGTCGGTCGAGGTGGCGATCACGCTCACCGGGCGTCCCTTCATGCGTTTCCACGCATACACGGCGTAACCGGAGACGCCGTACAGGCAGAACAGCGCGAACAGCACGATCGGTGGGTGAATGTTGATCACTGCAATGGCCAGCGCGATTGCCACGATGAAGATGAACGGAACGCTGCGCTTGAAGCTCACGTCCTTGAAGCTGTAAAACGGCGCGTTCGTCACCATCGTCAGCCCGGCGTACAGCGTGACCGCGAAGGCCGTCCAGGCCAACCAGTCGATCTTGTTCACGCCCCGCAGCCCGGCGTCGTCCATCACCCAGATCAAGCCCATGACCAAGGCCGCTGCCGCCGGGCTCGGCAAGCCCTGGAAGTAGCGTCTATCGACGACGCCGATGTTGGTGTTGAAGCGCGCCAGCCGCAGCGCGGCGCCGGCGATATAGACAAAGGCCGGAAACCAGCCCCACTTGCCAAGGTCACGCAAGGCCCATTCATAGACGATGAGAGCGGGCGCCGCACCGAAACTGACCATGTCGCACAGGCTGTCCATCTGCTCGCCGAACGCACTCTGGGAGTTGGTCATGCGCGCGACGCGACCGTCGAGGCTGTCGAGCACCGCGGCGCTGAAGATGCCATAGGCCGACAGCTCGAAGCGGCCATTCATCGCCATCACGATCGCATAGAAGCTGGCGAACAATGCCGCCAGCGAGATCGCATTGGGCAGGACG
>JANNKM010000081.1:0-10950 GCA_031396305.1 Rhizobacter sp. | reverse complement strand
CGGTGGCTAGACAAGATGGCTTCGTAAGCAAAGGAGGCCCGACTCCCGCAACGACGTAGGTTGCGCGCCCAGGGCGTGCCGAGCTACACCAACGCACCGCGCCGAGGGTCGGTGCGGTCGTTGCCAACTTGCGAGGAGCCGAGCCATGAATAAATCTACCACTGTGCAAACCGCACTGCACGTCGGATTGGACGTGCACAAAGAATCGATCGACATCGCCACCGCCGACCCTGGGCGCGAGGGCGAAGTGCGCCACGTGGGGCGCATCGGCGGGGATCTGGCGGCGCTGGACAAAGCGCTGCGCAAACTCATCAGCCGCGGCCACGGGCTGCATGTCGTCTACGAGGCCGGTCCTTGCGGGTTCGTCATCTGGCGCCACCTGCGGCGCCAAGGTCTGGAGTGCGATGTCGTCGCCCCGTCATCGATCCCCAAGCGCCCGGGCGAGCGCGTCAAGACCGACCGGCGCGACGCCATGGCGCTGGCCCGGCTGGACCGCTCCGGCGACCTGAGCGCCGTGCGCGTACCCGATGCGTGCGACGAAGCCGTGCGCGATCTTGTGCGCGCCCGCGAGGACGCCGTGCGCGAATGCCGCAACGCGCGCCATCGCCTCAAGGCCCTGCTGCTGCGCAACGGCATCCCCTACGCGGGCAAGACCAGTTGGACGGGCGCGCACCTGCGCTGGCTGGCCAAGTTGAAGCTCGAGCACGCGGCCCAGAGAATCGGGTTTCAGGAGTATCTGCACTGCGTCACCGAGGCCACGGCGCGCATCGCCCGACTCGAGCAGGCCATGCGCGACACGCTGCCCGATTGGGGGCTGACGCCGCTCGTGCAGGCACTGCAAGCGATGCGCGGCGTACAGCTGATTGCAGCGATGACGCTGGTGGCCGAGGTGCAGGATTTCGTGCGCTTCGAGTCGCCGCGCAAGTTGATGGCCTACCTGGGCCTGGTGCCCGGCGAGTATTCGAGCGCACCCAAGCGCCGCCAGGGCTGCATCACCAAGGCGGGCAACTCGGCCGCGCGGCGCATGCTCGTGGAGGTGGCCTGGCACTACCAGCACAGCCCGCGCGTGAGCCCCGTCATCGCCGCGCGCCAGGACCAACTGCCCAAGGCCGTGACCGACATCGCCTGGGCCGCGCAGTTGCGGCTCCACGCCAAGTTCAAACGCATGCTGGGACGCCGGGTGTTGAAGAACAAGGCCGTGGTGGCGGTGGCGCGCGAACTCGCCGGGTTCGTCTGGGCCATCGGGCGCGAGGTCCAGACTTCGCGCTGGCCGGGTGTGAAGGTCCAGCACGACCCGAGCGGCGCCACCCCTTGCGCATGAGCGGGGAAAGACAAAAGACGATACCGCTTGACAGGAAAGAAGACAAGACACGGGAGGTGAACGACCCAGCCACAGCGCATCAATCAGGCCGGAGGGGGAACGCGGCGCAGCCGCGGCCACTGGGGAACCCTCGAAAACGTTATTGGTGGGCCTGGCGTGCGGCAACGCGCGTCACGCAATCTCAGACCCTAGAGCGAAGGCAGCCCCGCGACGTAAATTTGTGTTGAGTTAACCAACACTCGCATATCAGCATGAACAACCGTCGCACATCCCATCACGGGTGGCAACCAAGTGCTCCGTCGCGTTCCCCGTCCGGCATCGTTGACTGAATGCGTCCTGCCTTTCTTTGCAGAGAATCGGGTGCGCCCTATTGACAGAGAGAAGCCATATCAACGTTTGACATAAGCGGCCCGCGGAGGCCGCAGGCCGGAGCGGGTCCGCTTGATGGAATGGTTAGGTTGCATTTCGGGGATGAGCAGACCAGTGGTACTTTACGTCCTCGAGTCGCCACACCGGTTCGAAGCCATGCGCCACCGCTACGAAGCCGTGATGCTCATAGAACGCGCGGGCAACTCTATTGCGAGCGAAAGTGTAAAGCCACAAGCTGCCTCTGGACTGCCGCTTCGCCCAACTCAGAAGTGCCGTGCCCACGCCTCGGCGCTGAAAGCCCGTACGCACGTGTAGCTGCGTGACCGACTCGGCCGAGGCGGCGATGAAGCCGATAAGTTGGGTACCGCTCATGGCGACGCGCACTGTATTGCTGGGGACGATGTCGAGCAGAAAGTACTGTTCTTGCTCCGCCAGTGGGTGCGGATCGGTAACGCCAACACCTGATTCGAAGCAGGCGCGCCACATGACCACGAGCTCAGACAGCTGCGATGGCTGAAACTCACGTAGCTCGGGATGCAAGGGCGTGCTCATGCAACCTAACCAGAAGTTGACGCACCGCCCCCGACGCGGCGAGTTCGCCTATCGCCGCTTGTCCCAGGGGTCATCTTCATCCGCTTTGCCTCTGCGTTTGAGTATCCGGCGTTTTGACTTCGTCGCGATATGGCTGACCTAAAACTTCTCGGATCGCCAACGTCCATCTGGTTGTCGCGATAGCTCGCGGGAGGTTCGCCGTTGGCTTGGCCTAAATGCGCACGGCGCGGACCTGCGCTGCGATGATCCATCGGTTCAAGTATCAGAAGTACGCGCTGGCCCTGGTGCTGGTGTTCATCGGCTCGAAGATCTTCCGGGTCGGCATCATCGGCAAGATTCCGGCGGTGATCTCGCTCGGCGTGACCTTCGGTCTGATCGCCGGCGGCGTGCGGGTGTCGCTGTGAAAACGCGCGGGCAACCCGCAGTCGTGGTGCCCACATGACGGCGCCCACCGCGCCGCGCAGACCGCGCTATGGATGCCATAGGCAATGATTCGTTGATCGAGCGGTCCGAAAACTCTAAAGTCACTCGGTCACTCAATTCCAAACAACCAAGGAAAGAACCATGACCGCCGAAACAAAATGCCCGTTCGCGGGCGGCACTGGCAGCCACACCGTGTCCGGCGCCCCGACCAACGCAGGCTGGTGGCCCGAGCAGTTGAATCTGAAAATGCTGCACCAGCAGTCCTCCAAGTCCAATCCGATGGGCGAGGCGTTCGATTACGCCGAGGAGTTCAAGACTCTCGACCTGGATGGCGTGGTCAGGGACCTCACTGCCCTGATGACGGACTCGCAGGACTGGTGGCCGGCGGACTACGGCCACTACGGTCCGTTCTTCGTCCGCATGACCTGGCACGCCGCGGGTACGTACCGCATCGCCGATGGTCGCGGCGGCGCTGGCACGGGCGCGCAGCGTTTCGCCCCGCTCAACAGCTGGCCGGACAACGGCAACCTCGACAAGGCGCGCCGGCTGCTCTGGCCGATCAAGCGCAAGTACGGCCGCAAGCTTTCCTGGGCCGACCTGATGGTCCTCGCCGGCAACGTCGCGATGGATTCGATGGGCTTCAAGACGCTCGGTTTCGGCGGCGGCCGCCCGGACATCTGGGAGCCGCAGGACGAGATCTACTGGGGCCCCGAAACCACCTGGCTGGGTGACGCACGCTACAGCGGCGAGCGTGAACTCGCCAACCCGCTCGGGGCCGTCCAGATGGGCCTGATCTACGTGAACCCGGAAGGTCCGAACGGCAAGCCGGACCCGATCGCGTCGGCGCGTGACATCCGCGAAACCTTCGCCCGCATGGCGATGAACGACGAAGAGACCGTAGCCCTGGTCGCTGGCGGCCACACTTTCGGCAAGGCCCACGGCGCCGGCGACCCTGTCCATGTCGGCCGCGAGCCGGAGGGCGCAGGCATCGAGGAGCAGGGCCTCGGCTGGAAGAACAGCTTCGGCAGTGGCAAGGGCGTGCACACGATCACCAGCGGCATCGAAGGCGCCTGGACGCCCAACCCGATCCGGTGGGACAACGGCTACTTCGAGACCCTGTTCGGCTACGAGTGGGAGCTGACCAAGAGCCAGGCCGGCGCTCACCAGTGGAAGCCCAAGGATCCTGCCGCGGCGACCACCGTGCCGGATGCCCATGATCCCACCCGGCGCCACGCCCCGATGATGACCACGGCCGACATGGCCCTGCGCATGGACCCGGCCTACGAGAAGATCTCGCGCCGTTTCATGCAGAACCCGCAGCAGTTGCACGACGCCTTCGCCCGCGCGTGGTTCAAGCTGACGCACCGCGACATGGGTCCGCGTGCCCGCTACCTCGGCAAGCTCGTGCCCAAGGAGGTGCTGATCTGGCAGGACCCGATCCCCGCCGTCGACCATGCGCTGGTGGATGCGCAGGACATCGCGGCCCTGAAGGTCAAGCTCCTCGCCTGCGGCCTGTCCATCTCCCAGTTGGTCAGCACCGCCTGGGCGTCGGCGGCGAGCTTCCGCGGCAGCGACAAACGCGGCGGCGCCAATGGCGCACGCATCCGCCTCGCACCCCAGAAGGACTGGGAGGTGAATCAGCCTGCCGAGTTGGCCAAGGCCCTGCCGGCGCTGGAGGCGATCCAGAAGGCGTTCAATGGCGCGCAGTCCGGCGGCAAGAAGGTCTCGCTGGCCGACCTGATCGTGCTCGGCGGATGCGCAGCCGTCGAGGCCGCGGCGAAGAAGGCTGGCGTTGAGGTGGGTGTGCCCTTCTCGCCGGGGCGCATGGACGCGTCGCAGGCGCAGACCGATGTCGACTCCTTCGCCGTGCTGGAGCCGAGTGCCGACGGGTTTCGCAACTACCTCCGCAAGGGACAGGAGGGATCGGCGGCCGAGCTGCTGTTGGACCGCGCGAACCTGCTGACCCTGACCGCTCCCGAGATGACGGTGTTGATCGGTGGCCTTCGCGCCCTGAACGCGAACGTCGGCCGGGCCACACATGGCGTCTTCACCCAGCGCCCCGAGGCACTGAGCAACGACTTCTTCGTGAATCTCCTCGACATGGGCACGAAGTGGCAGAAGTCCGCCACGTCCGAGGGTGTGCTGGAGGGTCGCGACCGGTCCACCGGCGAGATCAAGTGGACGGGCACCGTTGTCGATCTCGTCTTTGGTTCGAACTCCCAGCTCCGAGCCCTTGCAGAGGTCTATGCATGCAGCGACTCGCAGCAGGCCTTCGTGCATGACTTTGTGGCAGCCTGGAACAAGGTGATGAATCTTGATCGCTTTGATCTGGCCTGATGTCCGCCGAAATGTCTTCCTTCGAGGGCTTCCATGTTGCAGCCGCTCGCGCCGCACTTCGCGCTGGCGGCGATGATCCGGGTTGCATGGATACTGCGTGCACCCGCCCTCGCTTGGAGAGCCCTGCATGGACGATCCGTCCCCCTACATCCCGCCAAACATCTGGACCTGGAACAAAGAGTCCGGCGGCCGCTTCGCGAAGATCAACCGCCCGATCGCGGGCGCGACCCACGACAAGGACCTGCCGGTCGGCCGCCATCCGCTGCAGCTCTATTCGCTCGCCACGCCGAACGGCGTCAAGGTCACGGTGATGCTGGAGGAGCTGCTGGCGCTGGGCCATCGCGGCGCGGAGTACGACGCGTGGCTGATCCGGATCAACGATGGCGATCAGTTCGGCAGCGGCTTTGTCGCGGTGAACCCGAACTCCAAGATCCCGGCGCTGCTGGACCGCAGCGGGCCAACGCCGGTGCGGGTGTTCGAATCGGGCGCGATCCTGCTCTATCTGGCCGAGAAGTTCGGCGGCGCGTATCTTCCGCCGCTGGGCGATGCGCGGCGTGCCGAATGCCTGTCGTGGCTGTTCTGGCAGATGGGCAGTGCGCCGTATCTCGGCGGCGGCTTCGGCCACTTCTATGCCTATGCGCCGAGCAAGATCGAGTACGCGATCGATCGCTTCACGATGGAGGCGAAGCGCCAGCTCGACGTGCTGGACAGGCGCCTCGCGCAGAGCGCGTATCTCGCGGGTGACGACTACACAATCGCCGACATCGCGGTCTGGCCCTGGTACGGCGCGCTCGCCAAGGGCCTGCTCTATGAAGCCGGCGAGTTCCTGCAGGTTCAGGAGTACAGATGCGTGCAGCGCTGGACCGACAGCATCGCGCAGCGCCCTGCGGTGCAACGCGGCCGCATGGTGAACCGCACCTGGGGTCAGCCGTCGAGCCAGTTGCACGAGCGGCATGAGGCGGGCGACTTCGACACCAAGACGCAGGACAAGCTCGAAAGCCCGCGATGATGATGTTCGCGCGCATGTCCGCTTGAAACCACAGCCAGGGTCCAGACGCCATGCGCCCCACCATCGTCTTCCAGGGTCAGGTCCAGGCGCCCGATGCCTTCGAGCAATCCTTCCTGCGCTCGGCCGCGGCGCTGCAAACCGCTGGTGTGCGTGACGGCGACGTCGTCCCGCTGCTGTTGCGCAACTGCCCGCAGGCGCTGGAGCTGATGCTCGCCACGCGCCACCTGGGCGCGATGTGGTGCCCGGTGAACTGGCACTTCAAGACCGACGAGGTGCAGTACATCCTCGCCAACAGCGGCGCCAGGGTCTTCATCGCCGACGCGGACCTGATCACCGCGCTGCCGGGTTTGCGCACCGGCGACGCACGGGTCTGGAGCGTGCGCGGCGACGCACCGGGCCTGCCGCGATGGGAGCCGCTGCGCGACAGCACGCCGCCGCTGGCCACGCCGCCCGCGCCGGCGCGCGGCGCGATGTTCTACACCTCCGGCACGACCGGCCGGCCGAAGGGCATCCTGCGCCACCCGATGACGCCCCAGCAGGCCGTGGCCAGCGCGCAGATGCGGCGCATGGCCTACGGCACCGAGCCCGGCATGCGCGCGCTGCTGGGTGCTCCCTGGTACCACAGCGCACCGAACGGCTATGCGCTGGGCATTGCACAAGACGACGGCACGCTTTACATGGAAGAGCGCTTCGACGCCGAGCGCACGCTGCAGCTGATTCACGAACAGCGCCTGACCCACGCCTATCTGGTGCCGACGATGTATGTGCGCCTGCTGGCGCTGCCCGCTGCCGTGCGTGCGCGCCACGACATGAGCTCGATGCGCTTTGTCTGTTCCACCGGCAGCCCGTGCGCGCCCGAGATCAAGCGCGCCATGATTGACTGGTGGGGCCCGATCATCCACGAGTGCTACGGCGCCAGCGAACTGGGTTACATGACGCTGCTGACGAGCGAGCAGGCGCTGCGCAAGCCGGGTTCGGCGGGTCTGGCCCTGCCCGGGGTGCGCATGCTGATCCTGGACGAGCAAGGGCGTGAACAGCCGCGGGGCACACCCGGCCTGATCTACATCGACCAGCCCGCCACGCCCGACTTCAGCTACGTGGGCGACGCGCAAGCCCGCGTGCGCATGGAGCGCGACGGCCTGAAGACGATGGGTGACGTGGGCTACCTGGACGAAGAAGGCTTCCTCTTCATCGTCGACCGCCAGGCCGATATGGTGATCAGCGGTGGCGTCAACATCTACCCGGTGGAGATCGAGCATGTGCTGCAGGGCATGCCGGGCGTGGCCGACTGCGCCGTCTTCGGCATTCCCGACGCCGAGTTCGGCGAAGCCCTGGCCGCCGCGGTGCAGCCCGCGCCGGGGGCGACGCTCAGCGCCGACAGCGTGCGCGCGTGGCTGCGCGAACGCATCTCGGGCTACAAGGTACCGAAGGTGGTGGCGCTGCACGCGCAGTTGCCGCGCGAGGACACCGGCAAGATCTTCAAGCGCAGGCTGCGTGACCCCTATTGGGTCGGGCATTCACGGCGGGTCTGAGGGATCGACAAGGCACCGGAGCTGCTCGCGCCACGCCGGGAATCGCGGCGCTCACGCCGTTAGCACAAGCTCCACGACCAGCCCGGGCGAGGCGTTGGCAATGTGCAGCTCGCCACCATGGGCGCGCGCCACCAACCGGCACAGGTGCAGGCCCAGGCCCACGCCACCGGTGGCGCGCTGGCGCGCCGCGTCGGCGCGATAAAACGGCTCGGCCAGCTGCGCCAGATGTTCCTCGGCCACCCCCGGGCCGAAGTCGCGCACGCTCAGGCGCACGGCAGTGCCTTCGCGCAGGGTCGTCACGCTGACCGGCTGGCTCGCGCCGCCGTTGTGCCGCAGCGCGTTGTCGATCAGGTTGCGCAACAGGAGCTTGATGCGCACTCGATCCAGCGGCATCGGCGCCAGCGCCGCGAATTGCGTCTGCACCGGCTGGCCGTTGAAATTCTCTGCCAGCACCTCGGCGACCAGCGCATTCAGGTCGATGACTTCGAGGTGCAGCGCGGCGTGGCCGTTCGCCAGGCGCTCGCTCTCCAGCAAATCGGCGATCAGCTCGCCCATCTGCGCCAGATCTCGCAGCAGGGCTTCGCGCGGTGTCTGGTTCGCACCGGTGCCCTCCACCAGCTCGGCGTTCAGGCGCGCCCGCGTCAGCGGCGAGCGCAATTCATGGCTGATGGCCAGCAGCAGCGCTCGTTTCGCGTCAAGCATGTGGTGCAGGCTCGCCGCCATCGCGTTGACCTGGCCTGCCAGGTCACCGAGTTCGTCGCGCCGGCGCACGACGATCGGCGCGTCGAAATTGCCGTCGCCAAAGCGTTGTGCTCCTTGGCCGATGTCGTGCAGCGGGCGCAACAGGTGGCGCACATACGCGTACGCGAGCGCCGTCATCAGCAGCAACAGCGCCAGCGTGACCCAGCCGATCGCACGCGGCTGACCTGACCATCCCGAATCGCCCAGGCCGAAGACGATGCGGTGGCCGTCGGCTGTGGTGCGGCGCAGCAGCCACCAGCCCGCGCCTTGCATGGCGCCATCGTCGCGGTGCCAGTCATGGCGGCGCTCGTTGGTTCGCGACGCCCGCGGGTGCGAATCCCATTGCACGACGGGCCCGTCGATGCGAATCGACAGCGGCAGGTCGCGAACCATCGCGCGCGCGCGCAGCAGATCGGGCGGCGTGCCCAGCTCGGTGGCGAGCCGATCGACGTAGTCGGCCACCAGCGGGCGCACCACGTCGCGCCAGCCCCCCGACAGCGCACGCTGCATGCCGCCGACAAAGACGATCGCCAGCGCCAACGCGAACACCACGAACAGCGCGACGAGGCGCATTCCCAGCGAGTGCCGCACGCGCCGATGCCAGCTGCGCCCGGTGCGCTTCGGCTGCGCTGGGGGCGAAGCGGCTGCGCCCACCGGATGCGGCGGCGTCATGCGCGCGCACCGGCAAACGCGTAGCCGGCGTTGCGCAGCGTCTTGATGCACGGCAGCGGTTCGAGCTTCTTGCGCAGCCGGCTCACCAGAATGTCCACGGCGCGCGTATACAGCTCGGCGTCGTGGCCGCGCAGGCGGTTCAGGATTTGATCGCGCGTGAACACTTTCTGCGGCTCGCGCGCGAGCAGCGCCAGCAACTCGAATTCGGTGCCTGTCAGTCCGACCGGCTCACCCAGACGTTGCACCTGGCGCCGGTCCAGGTCGATGACCAGCCCGTCGAACACGAGGCGCTGTGACCCGCCTTCCGAGGGCTCGGCCGCACCACGCTGGCGCCGCAGGATGGTTTGCAGTCGCGCCGCGAGTTCGCGCGGCTCGAACGGTTTGGGCAAGTAGTCGTCAGCGCCGAGTTCCAGGCCGACGACGCGGTCCATCACATCGCCGCGCGCAGTGAGCATGATGATGGGAATGTCGCTCTCCTTGCGGATCGTCCGGCACAGCGCGAAGCCGTCCATCTCGGGCAGCATCACGTCAAGGATCGCCGCGTCAAACGTTTCCGTGCGCAGCCGCTCGAGCGCAACGCTCGGGCGCAGCGCGCTCGCGAGTTCGAAATCGAAGCGCCGCAGGTAAGTCGCCAGCGGCGGCGCCAGATGCTCGTCGTCGTCAATCAGCAATATGCGGTGCATGGCCGCGATGCTCCCACGGCGTGCGGTCCGAGGCAACGCCTGGCGCGGCGCGTGTTCGCGCCAGGCATCAGACTGCTCATGAGCAAATGTGGCTTTGCCACTTTGCTCATTCCCCCGCGGAGGGCGGCCGGCTCGGCCGGCCTGGGGGCGCTCCGCACTGGGTGTCAGCCGCGCCACGCGCCGTGGCCGTGGCGCTTTTCGAGGTAGGCGCGCAGCTTCTGCTGCTGCTCGGGCTTGAGCCCGTCAAAGAAACCTGCCAGCGCGGCAATCACTTCCGGGCTGCCGCGCCGGATGGCGCCGGTCTTCTCTTCCACGAGCGCCTGGGCACGCGCGGCGTCGAACTTGTCACCCTTGATCAGCGTGCCAAGTTCCAGGCGCGGGTTGGACGTGCTTCCGACGAGTGCCGAGCGCTGCTCGCGAAGTTTGTCGAACAGCACGCCCAGGCGCTGTTTCTGCGCGTCGTCGAGCTGCAATTCCTTGGCGGCACGATCCATCGCACGCTCGCGCCACTTGGCGGCGTCTTCGGCGCTCGCCTGCCAACCCGCATCACTACGGTGGCGGTGGCCGCAGGCGGACAAGCCGCCGAGCAAGACACTTGCGCCAAACAGGCCAATCAGCGAATTCTTCAGCCAGGTCTTCATGTCCAAGGTCCTTTCAGGGGTTGATGACTGTGTTCTTCACACGGAAGTCATCGTGCCCGGCAGGACCGCTGGCGTCCTTTCGCTGCGGTTTCGCTGTGTATCGTTTCGTTTCGCCACCGCTCCCAGGATCACCCGCGCAAGTGACACGCCACCCAGTGGCCGTCAGCGCTGCGCTTCAACGGCGGCACCTCGGTGTTGCACAGCGGCTTTTGCGCGATCGGGCAGCGGGTGTGAAAGTGGCAGCCCGGCGGCGGCTTGATGGGGCTGGGAACGTCGCCCTGCAACATGATGCGCTTGCGCTTGAGCTTCGGGTCGGGGATCGGCACGGCCGAGAGCAGCGCCTCGGTGTAGGGGTGCAGCGGCTGCGTGTAGAGGTTGCGCGAGGGCGCGATCTCGACGATGCGACCGAGGTACATCACCGCCACCCGGTCGCTGATGTGCTCGACCACCGAGAGGTCGTGGGCGATGAACATGTAGGTGAGGTTGAACTGCTCCTGAAGATCTTCCAGCAGGTTGATCACCTGCGCCTGGACTGAGACGTCGAGCGCCGAGACCGGTTCGTCGGCGACCAGCAGCTCAGGCTGCATCGCGAGCGCACGCGCGATGGCGATACGCTGCCGCTGTCCACCCGAGAATTCGTGCGGGTAGCGCTGCGCCGCATCAGCGCCCA
>JANNKM010000064.1:0-5412 GCA_031396305.1 Rhizobacter sp. | reverse complement strand
ATGACCACTTCAAACGCACCCGCCTCGCGGTGCCGCCAGGAGTCTTTGCCTTCGTGGTCGATGTCGAACGCGTGATGCGCGTGTTTCACCACGGAGACGCGCTTGCCTGCCAGGCGCAGGTGTTCGATCACCCGTTCGACGAGCGTCGTCTTGCCCGAGCCCGAAAAGCCGCAGAAGCCGATGACCTTCATGTCAGGGGCGCCTGGCCGCCCGAAGCCACTGATCGCCCCAAGGGCCACGAAGGGGCCCATACTGGGCCCAGGGGGCAGGAGCGAAGCGACGTGGGGGCAAGTCTCATGTTGAGCAATTCTCGGCGATGTAGTCCTTCACGGCCTGCGCATTCACCGGCATGACCTTAAAACGCTTGGGGAGTTGTTCGATGCCTCGCAGGTGCGTCGGCCGCTCGGGGTCAATTCCGATCGCCTCGCGAATCGCCTCGGCGAACTTCGCGGGTAGCGCGGTCTCCAGCACGATCATCGGCACTGCGTCTCGGGCGTGTTCGCGCCCGACTTTCAACCCGTCTGCCGTGTGCGTATCGATCATCACCCGCGCCTGCTGCCAGGTCTGGGCAATCGTCGCCAGCCGGTCGGCGTGCGTGCTCGATCCCGAGACGAAGCCGAACTCGGGCAAGCGCGCAAACTCACTCGCGCTGAGCGTGAACGCGCCCTGCTTGCTCAATTGCGAAGCGAACAGATCGCGCGTTCTCTGCGCATCGCGTCCGACCAGATCGAAGATGAATCGCTCGAAGTTCGACGCCTTGGAGATGTCCATCGACGGGCTCGAGGTCTCGTGCGTTTCGCTTGGCGAGCGAACGCGGTAGGTGCCGGTGCGAAAGAATTCGTCGAGCACATTGTTTTCGTTCGTCGCGAGCACCAATTTGCGAATCGGCAGACCCATCATGCGCGCAATGTGGCCGGCGCAGATGTTGCCGAAGTTGCC
This sequence comes from Rhizobacter sp., assembly GCA_031396305.1. Classification (GTDB taxonomy): domain Bacteria; phylum Pseudomonadota; class Gammaproteobacteria; order Burkholderiales; family Burkholderiaceae_C; genus JAEMQF01. The sequence continues at coordinate 4,473 of JANNKM010000064.1, read as the reverse complement.
CGAGGGCACGGCGAAGTCGACAACGTCCTGTGCGTTGCGCGTCGCCTGGAAGTAGCCCGCGAAGTAGTACACCACTTGTGCGAGCAGGCGCGCCCAGTTGATCGAGTTGACGGTGCCGATGTGGTGCTGCTGTTTGAACGCCAGATCCGCGGACACCGACTTGACGATGTCCTGGCAGTCGTCGAACACGCCCTCGATGGCGATGTTGAAGATATTCGCATCCTGCAGGCTGAACATCTGCGCTTGCTGGAACGGGCTCATTCGACCGTGCGGCGACAGCATGAAGACCCGCACGCCGCGTTTGCCGCGCATCGCGCATTCGGCGGCGCTGCCCGTGTCGCCCGACGTCGCACCCAGGATGTTCAGCAGCTGCGAGCGGCGCGCCAGTTCGAACTCGAACAGGTTGCCCAGCAACTGCATCGCGATGTCCTTGAAGGCGAGCGTCGGGCCGTTCGACAAGCCTAGCAAGAACACGCCGCCGGGCAAAGGCTTGAGTGGCGTGATGCGCGCGTCGCCGAACACCTGCGCGGTGTATGTCTTGTGCACCAGGGCGTGCAGGTCGGACGCGCCGATGTCGTCAATGAAGAGCGACAACACCTGGAACGCCAGATCGGGATAGGAAAGCGTGCGCCATTGCGCCAGCAGCGCCGCGTCGACCTTCGGATAGGTTTGCGGCAGGTACAAGCCGCCATCGGGCGCCAGGCCTTCGAGCAGGATGTCGCTGAACGGGCGCGGCTGGCCGGCGCCGCGCGTGCTGATGTATCTCAACTCAGGTCTTCCTTGCGGATGCGAACGATCGGCGCCAGCACCGTCGGCAAGACCTGCATCTGCGCGATCGCCTGATCCATCTCGCCCTCCAGCGTGTCGTGCGTGAGGATGATGACGTTGGTGTGCGCCGCGCCCTGCGTGCCCTGATCGCTGTGCGGGCGCTGCAACAGCGCGTCGATCGAAATGCAGTGGTCCGCAAGGATGCCGGTGATGCGTGCCAGCACGCCCGCCTGATCCGCCACTTGCAGGCGCAGGTAGAACGAGGTGATGACCTGCGCCATCGGCAGGACCGGCGTGTTGTGCATGCTGCTCGGCTGAAACGCCAGCGACGGCACGCGATGGTCGGGGTCGGCGCTGTGCAGGCGCGCAATGTCCACCAGATCGGCGATCACGGCCGACGCGGTGGGTTCGGCACCAGCGCCCTTGCCGTAATAGAGCGTCGAACCCACGGCGTCGCCATGCACGACGACGGCGTTCATCGCGCCCTCGACATTGGCAATCAGGCGCTGCGCCGGAATCAGCGTGGGATGCACACGCAACTCGATGCCGCCGCCGGCGACATCGTTGCGCCGCTTCGTGATGCCCAGCAGTTTGATCCGGTAGCCGAGCTGCTCGGCATAGGCGATGTCCGCCGCCTGCAGCCTTGAGATGCCCTCGACGTGTGCCTTCGCGAACTGCACCGGCGTGCCGAAGGCAATGGCGCTCATGATCGAGGCCTTGTGCGCGGCGTCCACGCCTTCGATGTCGAACGTCGGGTCGGCCTCGGCGTAACCCAGGCGCTGCGCTTCCTTGAGCACCGTGGCAAAGTCCAGCCCCTTGGAGCGCATCTCCGACAGGATGAAATTCGTCGTGCCGTTGATGATGCCGGCGATCCACTCGATGCGGTTCGCCGTCAGCCCTTCGCGCAGCGCCTTGATGATGGGCACGCCGCCCGCCACCGCGGCCTCGAAGGCCACGACGACACCCTGGGCCCGCGCCGCAGCAAAGATTTCGGTGCCGTACACCGCGAGCAAAGCCTTGTTCGCCGTCACCACATGCTTGCCGGCGGCAATGGCTTCGAGCACGAGCTGGCGCGCAATGCCGTAGCCGCCGATGAGTTCGATGACGATGTCGATCCGTGGGTCGGCGATCACGGCGCGCGCGTCGCCGACGATGCGAGCCGCGTCGCCGACGATTTGTCGGGCGCGCGCCTGGTCCAGATCGGCGACCATCGTGATGCGGATCGGCCGGCCGGCGCGGCGCTGGATTTCTTCCTGGTTGCGCGCCAACACGTTGAACGTGCCGGCACCGACCGTGCCGATGCCCAGCAGGCCCACATGGATTTCTTGAGCAAATGCACGGTCGCCCGAAATTTCCCCATCCCCCTCGGGGGGCGGACGACGTGTGTCGTCAGCCTGGGGACGCTGTCGTGTGCTCTCGGCCATGGTGTGATCAGCGCGCGTGGCGCTTGCTGTAGTGGTCGAGGAATCGCGCGATGCGACCGATCGCCTCGTGCAGATCGTCGGAGTTGGGCAGGAACACGAGCCGGAAGTGGTCCGGCGTGGCCCAATTGAATCCCGTGCCCTGCACGATCAATACCTTCTCTTCGGCCAGCAGTTCATAGGCGAATTGCTGGTCGTCGGCGATCGGGTACAGCTTGGCGTCGAGCTTGGGGAACATGTACAGCGCCGCCTTGGGCTTGACGACACTCACGCCGGGAATGTCGCTCAGCAGCTTGTAGGCCAGGTCACGTTGCCGGCACAGCCGCCCGGTGGGTGCCACCAAGTCGTCGATGCTCTGGTAGCCGCCCAGCGCCGTCTGGATCGCCAATTGCCCGGGTGTGTTCGAGCACAGCCGCATCGAGGCCAACATGTTCAGGCCTTCGATGTAGTCGCGCGCGTGGCGCTTTTCACCCGACACGATCATCCAGCCGGCGCGGTAGCCGCACGAGCGGTAGTTCTTCGACAAGCCGTTGTACGTGAGGCACACCACGTCGTCGGCAAGCGCAGCGATGCTGGTGTGCACATGGCCGTCGTACAAGGTCTTGTCGTAAATCTCGTCGGCCAGGATGACGAGTTGGTGCTGGCGCGCCACTTCCACGATGTCGCGCAGCACGGCGTCGGGGTACAGCGCCCCGGTCGGGTTGTTCGGGTTGATGACGACGATCGCCTTGGTGTTCGGCGTGACCTTCTTGCGAATGTCGGCCACATCGGGCAGCCAGCCCGATTCTTCGTCGCACATGTAGTGCACCGGAGTCCCCCCCGACAGTGCCACCGACGCGGTGTACAGCGGGTAGTCCGGCGCGGGGATCAGCACCTCGTCGCCATTGTTGAGCATCGCGTTCAGGCTCATCGTGATCAGCTCCGACGCGCCGTTGCCGAGGTAGACGTCGTCCACCGTCACGCCGCGGATGTGCTTTTCCTGCGTGTAGTGCACCACGGCGCGGCGCGGCGCGAACAGGCCCTTGCTGTCGGTGTAGCCCGCGCTGTGCGGCATGTTGCGGATCATGTCCTGCACGATCTCTTCGGGCGGCTCCAGGCCGAACGCGGCGATGTTGCCGATGTTCAGCTTGATGATCTTGTGGCCCTCGTCTTCCATCTGACGCGCCTTTTCCAGCACCGGGCCGCGGATGTCGTAGCACACGTTGGCGAGCTTGCTTGACTTGGAGATGGGTTTCAGCAAATGGGCTCCGCAGAAGAGTTGGTGGCGACGCAGGGCATAGAATTTTCGCACAGCGTTTTTCTCGAGCCCGCATGAAACTTCAAGCCGACCGGCCCGACGGGCCCAATGCCATCACGCGTCATGGGCCCGGTGGCGTGCTTGTGAATGGATGCGAGTACCGCAGCAGTTCCATCATTCCTTGGCAGGGCAACGTGACAGCATGGCCGGTGCAGCGCTTCGAAGACCTGAGCGAAGCGCACTTCGCCGCGCTGGCGGATCTGGCGCCCGAACTCGTGATATTCGGCACCGGCGCGCGGTTGCGTTTCGCCGCGCCTGCGCAGCTGCGGCGACTCATCGAGCGCGGCATCGGCGTCGAAACCATGGACACCGCCGCCGCATGTCGCACCTACAACGTGTTGCTTGCGGAAGGCCGCACTGTCGTGGCGGCCTTGCTGTTCGAGACTGCGCTGTCGCGCATGCCCTGATCCCGCACCGGAATCGGCGCGGGCGGCGCAGCCCTTATAATTTGCCGCTGAGCCTGCCCGTGCGCGCACCCGCGCCAGAATCCATGACGCCAGCCCTGAACAAAGCCCTCCCGGAATTCGAAGCGTTCGCCACTGGAGGAGTGAAGTTCACGCCGGCGGCATTTCTCGGGCGCATGGTTGTGCTGTACTTCTACCCCAAGGACAACACGCCCGGGTGCACCACGGAAGCGATGCAGTTTCGCGACCACCACAAGGAATTCACCAAGGCCGGCGCGGTGGTGTTCGGGGTGTCGCGTGACAACATGGCGTCGCACGACAAGTTCAAGCAGGGCCTCGAACTTCCTTTCGAACTGATCGCCGACACCGAAGAAAAGCTGTGCCATATGTTCGGCGTGGTCAAGAACAAGATCATGTACGGCAAGAAGGTCAAGGGCATCGAGCGCAGCACCTTCCTGATCGATGGCGCCGGCGTGTTGCGCGGCGAGTGGCGCGGCCTGAAGGTGGCCGGCCATGTGGAAGAGGTGCTCAAGGCCGTGAAGGCCCTGAAGTAAGGCGCCTGCGCACTCATCACGAAGGCCGG
>JANNKM010000038.1:0-39767 GCA_031396305.1 Rhizobacter sp. | reverse complement strand
GAACGAACTGCTCCTGCTGCAACTCCATCAGGTGCAGGAGGAGCTGGAGCAATACTACCTGGCATGGCGCGAGCTCAGCACAAAGGTCGTGGCCCCTGTGGGCGCAGCACGCTTCGAGGTGGGACGCGTCGAAATCGGCGCGGAACGAGATTCGCCGCCGCACCGTGAGCTGTGTTTCGTGCTGCACCAGGTGCAGGCGGGCGGCCGAAAGCTGCCGCATGCACACGTGCGCCTCGTCGAACACCACGGCCGCCCCGGCATCGCCTTCTTCGAGGCCGACGGCACCGGGCCGGCGCTCGCCGCCTGGCGACCCAACGGCCATGAAGGCGAACACGGCTACATGCTGCTGGTGCCCGCTGACGAAGCGGCACGTCCGTTGCTGCAGCACATGGGCCGCGCCGATTGGGATTTTACCGAGGCGGTGGCCTCGACCATCGAACGCGCACTGCAAGAGTCACCCACCGCCGCACCCGCGCGCTGGCAGGCAGTGGCGGCGAGGCTACGCCAGCAGCTCGCCGAACTGCCCACGCGCCTGCGCTACGACAGCCTCGACGTCGCTCCCGCCGCCGATGCGAAAGGCGCGCTCGACTGCAAGTTCGGCAACCTGAGCTTCGGCCGCCGCCGCACGGATGCGATACGCGTGCGCTGGTGGCCGCAGCGCGCGGGCGGTGCTGCGCTGGAACTGCTCGCGCCGGAGTCAGACGCCGAAGCACCGCCATTGGCTGCCTGGCCGGTAGACGACAAAGGCGTATCGCAATCGGCGTGGCCATTGCCGCTGGGCGATGAACCTGCCGCGCAACGTGCGCAGGCCTGGCGCGCACTTGGCCCCACCGACCGCGAGATGCTGCTTGGCTTGCTCGACGCACTGCCGGCTGCCGCCGAGCGCGCCCAGCCCCACGTCGAGGGGCTCGCCCCCACCGCGCTGGTAGCGGCCGCACAGCAGCCACTGCGCGTCGCCCGAGCCGCAATTCACGGCACACGCCTGCGCCGCACCTGGCGCGCCCTGCGCGGCCGCATCGGCGCATGACCCCGCAGCGATACGGAGAAGACACATGAGCGCTCTGCTCGAATGCCTGGACCGCCTGAGCGGCGAGCCACTGGGCACGGTGGTTCACATCAACCCCTCGCTTCCCGAGGCGATCGAGCGCTACGCCGCGCTCGGCTCACAGCGCGTGGTGTTCGTCAGCATCGATCCCGACATGCTGCCGCTGTTGCACCAAGCTGCGGCGGAGCACGCCGGGTTCGAAGTCTGCGAGGCGGCAGTCGCCGCAGCGCCGGGCCCGGCCCACTGGCTGCGCTACAACGTGCCCACGCTGAACGGCTTGCTCGAGCCCACGGGCTTGAAGCAGTTCTACCCTCGCCTGCAACTGCTGGAGCGCGTATCGGTGAATACTGTTTCGCTCCAGGCCCTGCTCGATCGGCTTCAAATCGCGACCTCGGCCGTGCGGCCGAACCTGCTGGTTCTCGACGCGCCGGGAACGGAGACTGTCCTACTGGAAAGCCTTTCCGCTAAGGTCCTGGCTTCCTTCGCCTGGGTGGTTGTCCGCGGCGCGCGGCAAGGCCTTTACCAAAGCGGTGTGGCAGCGGGCGCCGCGCTATCGCTGCTGCAACAACACTACCGCAGCATGCACGAGAGTGGCAACACCGAGCCGCTCTGGCCAACCACACTACTGCGCCATGACGCCACTGCTGCCGAGCGTACCGCGTTGGCCACACGCCTGGAGGCGCTGCAAGCGCAACTGCACGACGTGACGGCCGAGCGCGACGAATGGAAGCGGCGGGCCGACTTGCAGCGGGTCAACGATGAGCTGCGCGAGAAGGAGCGCCAAGCGCAACTCGACACGATCAACCAGGCGAAGGCCGCCGTCGACAAGACGGTTGACGAACTCTCAACCCGATTGGAGACGTTGAGAAAAGCGCACGACGAACAGGCAACCCAGTTCAAACATGCGCAGTTCGAAGCTGACACTGCTACGCGTCAACTGGCGCACCGAGTATCGGAAGTCGAATCCCTGAATTCTCAACTGGCACAGTGGAAGGCCAGGTTCGACGAGGTGGCACGAGCTCGCGACGACCTCGATCGGCTGGCAGCAGATCGTGAAGCCCGGCTCGCACTGTCCATCAAGGAATGCGAAGAGCAAACACACTGGCACCATGAAAACGCAAAGTGGGCCAAGACACTTAAAGCGGAGAACGAGTCGCTCAATGGAGTGCGCGACCTTCTCGGCGTTGAGTGCGACAAGCTGAAGCGGGATCGCGACGAGGCGCGTGAGCGGCATTCGAAGCTGCAATCGCGCCTGGATGAACAGGCCACGCGGCAGCATCGGCTCGACGCCGAGATTCTGCGTGCCCAAGCGCAACTCGACCTTGTCAAGGAGGTCTTGCTCGGTGAAAAGAACTTCTAAATCGAAGCGGACGCCTGAAGGCGCACATCAGATGCGCGACTCAGTTGCCCTGGCTGGCGAGGACGAACTGCGAAGTCTCGTGGCATCCGAGCAAATATCGGGCGATCAGGGCCTGCTCACCCGTGCGCGCAACGACTGGTACGTCGGCGACTGGCGCGCGCTTCTACAACTTGACCCGCAAGAAATTGAGCGTAACCCCTGTCGCGACAGACTGGCGCTCATCGTCGCGTGTGCAAATCAGCACTCGAGCGATCACGCGTTGGCCAGAACGTGGGTGCAGCGAGCCCTGGCTTGGGGCTGCCCTCAGCGGCTTGCCGCCAAATTGATGCTTTCCGGCCTGCACAACACCATGGGTCGAATTGCGGCTCTGCGCGACGATAACGCTGGGGTCACCTCGCATTTCGACAGGGCCATCAGCATCGTTGGAGAGGCGCAATTCCCTTCAGCGAGCGTGACCCGCGCGGCCCGCGAACTCGCGGCGGTCGGCCTTCTGCCACAGGCGGCAGGCATGGTCCAGTCAGAGATCGACCGGATCGATCTCGCCGGCACACCTCCTGCCGAGTTGGATGCCCGACTAACCATCCTCCAGACAAGTATCGAATTGCTTCACCACGAGCTCTCGCTGGCACACCAGCGCAACCAACTGAGCGGACCCGAAACGCGCCATGTTGAACAGGCCCATGATGCCTTCGTTCAGGAGCTAAGGCACCGTTCCCCCTCCCAACTTGGCCAGGACTTATGGGTGCTGGAAAGGAGCGCCTACAAACGCGGCGGATTCTTCGTAGAGTTTGGGGCGACTGACGGTGTCGTGCTGAGCAACACACTCTTGCTTGAACGTGAGTTCGGGTGGAACGGTATCTGCGCAGAGCCAAACCCGACGTTCTTCGGTGCACTGAAAGCCAATCGGAGATGCATCACGTCGAGTGCCTGTATTGGTGCGCGCAGCGGCGAAGAAGTGGAGTTCATCTATGCCGATGTCTATGGTGGCATGCAAGCGCACGCGCAGTCGGACAGCCACGCCAACAAGCGCGCCGCATACCGTGCTGGCGGCCACACCGCACGCCTCACGACTGTCTCGTTGCACGATTTCTTGCGGTCGCAGCACGCACCTCGGGAAATCGACTACCTGAGCATCGACACGGAAGGCAGTGAATTGGACATCCTCCGCTCTTTTCCATTTGACGCATGGAACGTCCGACTAATCACCGTCGAGCACAACTTCACCTCAGCTCGGGCGCAGATTCGGCAACTGCTGGCGCGTCATGGGTACTGTTGCACGGAAGCCTCACATGACGACTACTACGAAAAAACCAATTGATGGCGCCAAGCGTATGCCGCCAAGCGCAATGGCAGCGAGCGCGACTCGGGATCAGACCGTATCGCGTGTTCTAGCGCGAGCGCTTGAGGCGGCACGCGCGGGCGACACGCGAACTGCCGAGGGCTTGATAGATCAGGTGGTGAACTCGGACGCGAAGAGCGGGTCCGCTTCGCGCGTGGCTCAGTCAAAATTGATCGACGCCATGCGCAAGCGCTTCGGATTGGTCAACGCCACGACGACGGTCCCCCCGGTGCGAACCAAAGTGTCGGACGGAAGCACTGCCCCCCTTCACGGCGTGTCGGTAGTGACATGTTGCATGAACCGAACCGAGAACTTGCTCAAGGCCGTGCCCACCTGGTTGGCGCACAAGCGAGTAAGCGAAGTTGTGGTCGTCGACTGGGCATCCACAGTGCCCGTGGCTGAAAGCCTCGCTGCTGCTGGGATACGCGACTCGCGGATTCGCGTGGTACGCGTCAACAATGAGCCGCGGTGGATCCTCTCGTTTGCGTTCAATCTGGGCTTTCGCATGGCCCGTCACGAGCTGATCCTGAAGCTCGACGCCGATATCACCTTGCGCCCAGACTTCTTTGATCGCAACAAGTTGACCGGAGGCCTGTTCATCGCCGGTGACTGGCAGGCTGCCGCAAAGGGCCAAGAGCATATCAACGGATTCTTCTTTGTGCATCTCGTGGATCTGCTCCGCATCAAGGGCTTCAACGAGTACATCACGACCTACGGCTGGGACGACGACGATATCTATGCGCGGCTGACGCAATCGGGTATCCGCCGCGTTTGCGTCGACACCGAATCGATTTACCACATTCCGCACGATGATGCGCAAAGGCTTGGCGGTGCAGCGCAGGCCCCGGTCAACGCGTTGGCGCAATTGCACAACGACACGCTGTTCAAGATTCGCGCGAACCGCTATCTCGCCATGGTGATGCCACCCTGGAACAAGGACCGCCAGTTTGCGCCGTTCTCGATCCTGCAAGATGAGGGACGAGTGGCCACGGTACGGCGCGACCTCTCGGAACTGCCGCACGTAGTCAGCGATGACATCCGGCGTGACGCAGAGTTCTATGCCGCGTTGGAACTGGTGTCCTGGCGTGCCGGGCCACAGGCCTACCACGTGCCGAAGGACCGCTTCATGAAGCTGCTCGAAAGCAAGCGGCTTGATGAAATCGGCACAGCGGACATCGCTATCGCGGCAAACCTGCGGGCGGACGAAGACACGCTCGACAGGGCAACATCCTTCACTGAGTCGGGTCCGCCAATTCAGCCTTCCACAAGGCGCCGCAGACGCTTGTACATCGACGCACAACACGGGCTCGGCAACCGGCTTCGCGCGTTCGCATCTGCGGCTGCCATCGCACGGCGGACGGATCGCGAGATCGTCTTGCTGTGGACTCCGGATCACCATTGCGATTGCCGCTTTGCCGACCTCTTCGAGCAGGACATTGCTGTGATTGAGTCACCGGACCAAGTGCCGCGATCGGGAATCCGCCGCTATTCCTACATGGAAATCGAACCGGGCGCCCGCAAGGATGAGCCGATCGAGCTGAACACGGACGACGATGTGCTTGTTCGGTCAGCCTACGTGCTCAAGCACGCAGCATCCGTGTGGTCTGACGAGAATGCCGAACTGCGGGCACTGCGTCCCGTAACCCAGGTGGCGGAACTCGTGGCATCAGTGCGGGTGGACGGGTGCATTGCGGCTCACGTTCGCATGGAGGCCGGCAAGGGGCTTGACCATAACAGCTACGATTCGGTGGAAAACTGGTCGCCACAGAGCCACAAAGAGATCCAGTTCTGGCGCGCCAAGAGCAACTATTCAGCCTTCATCAGACGCATCGATCAGCTGTTCGCCGACGACCCCAAGCGCTGTCTGTTCCTGGCGACCGACTTGCCAGAGAACTACGATGTCTTCCGTCGATACTATGGCGAACGCCTCAAGTACCTGCCGCGACGGGTCTTCGACCGCTCGCGCGAGCAACTTGTCTTTGCGCTCGCCGATGCCCTGCTTCTGAGCCGTTGCGAAATGATGCTTGGAAGTACCTGGAGTTCGTTTAGCGAACTGGCAATGCGGATGTCGACGAGGTTTTCGAAGATCGAAATGAGCGGCAAAGACTTCTAGGCACTACAAAATCGAACGTCTACGGAAAGAGAACCAATTGATGATCCGCAAGGTGGGCGTGGTAGGAACCTCAGGAAAGATCCCGGGCAGTGCCTTTATGGACACATCGCCGCTGCTTGGCAGCGTGGGGGCCAACTCCGGCAACCTTGTCTTCCAATACGCAGTGAGCAAGTCCATCACCGAGGATCGCGTCTATATCGGATTGGATGTGCCATGGGACCCGGTGGCTGTGCGTAGCCTTTGTCGTGTGCTCGTGATCCCATCGGCGAACTTCTTGCGCGAGAACTTCGATCTGACCGGGTTTGTGAGCTTTCTCGAGAAGACGGAACTGCCCTTGGTTTTCATGGGGCTCGGCGCACAGGCAGATTCGTTCGATAAGACCGAGTTCAGCTTTCATCCGAGCATCGTGCGATTGATGGACCTGTTGCGCGAACGCTGCAAAATTGTGGGTGTGCGAGGCGCGTATACCGCCGACCTGCTGAGTCGATTCCGTATCGACAACGTTGCCGTGATCGGCTGCCCGAGTAATTTTCTGAACTCTGACGTCGACCTGCCTGACAAACTGGCGGCCAAGTGGCTTGTTGAGCCCACCACACTGGCCACCACAGGTGACGAGCCGTGGCCACGCAACCCACTCAAGCGTGATGCCGAGCGGAAGCTCATTGAGCTCACGCGCAGCTACGGCGGCGTGTACGTACAGCAATCGGTCGAGCCATTCGTGTTGGCCATGCGTTCAAGCAACCCATACCAGGCTGCAAGCGTCCCTCAGGAAACAGTGGAAAGTCTGCGTCGCGCTCTGGCTCCAGATGTCGAGCTCCGGACATTCAAGCAGTTCATGACCACGCAGATTCGGCTCTATTTCGACGTCGACCAGTGGCTCGAAGATGCCTCTCGTTTCGACCTATCGATCGGCTTGCGCCTGCACGGGAACATGGTCCCGTTTCAAGCAGGCTGCCCTGCGATCTGGATCCATCACGATGCACGAACGAAGGAATTGGTCGACACCATGTGTCTGCCAAGCCTCTCTCTGGCAGACTTCTTGCGGCTCGAGACAGTGTCCGAGATGAAGGCTGCTTCTGGTGCAGACTTCAGACGATATGCGGAGCGGCGTGGCGTACTTCTCCAGAGGTACCAGGGCATTCTTGGAGCAGCGGGTGTCGCGCATGCGGGCAGCCCGGCAACCACCGTCATGCCCGCCTAGGCAAGCATTGGCAATGCGAACCCCAGAACCCTTAAAGGTCAGCCCGTTCTACCGAGTCTTCGAATCGCCCTCGGGTTTCCTTGCGGGAACGATCGCTATCAGCGTCGCTCATGTGCGCGGACTGTGCAAAATTCAGCGGCGCACGAAAGCAGCCATCCTTCCTGGGCTCGCTGCTGCTGTTAGTGGCTTCTTCATCCTGCTCGCGCAAGCTGCCAGTTTCGGTGATCGCACCTTTGTCATTGGCAGCGCGGAAGTGCAAGGTGCACAGAGATTCGAGACCCTGGGTGACTTTAACCGGAAGGTTCGGTGCGTTCTTCCGGGCGACAAAGTTCTTCTCCAGGAGGGGCGCACGTTTGTCGGTGTCCTGCGTCTACGTGCTTGCTCAGATCCCGGCACATCGGATCGATCGATCGAGGTCCGATCATTCAATCCGAGAGCACCGCACGATGCGATGGTCGTCCATAGCAACGCCCGCATCGATAGCGCGGTGCCGGTGGGATCCCTTGGACTCGATTGGGTGCAGGTAGGCTTTGAGCAGCTGCCCAAGACTATCCCGCGCCCAATCGGTTCGTTAGCAATCTACCGACTTGGCCCGCTCAAAGGAGACGAAAACGTCGCCGAGGTGTTCATGGGTATGACCCGCTTGCTATTGGCGCGAGCACCGTCAGAACCATTGAGGGGCGACCGCGGTCGATTCTTCCGATCGAGTCAAATCACGGGTGGCGAGCGAGGCTGCCCATCGGTGGCTTGCCTGCGGACAAGCGATCCGGCTGCCATCGAATTGATCAAGCAAACGGCAAGCACTCCTGCAGGGATTGGCGAGGTTTATGCAGTCGTCCGCAGCAGCCCTTGGTCGCTCGCCGCAAGTCTCGTGGTTGACCTCGACAGATCGACCGGCGAGATCCGCTTAGCCAAAGCCATTGCAGGGGTTGGAATGCCGGCGTCATCGCTGCCGATCCCAGGATTTGGGTTTCTCCTGGTCAATTCCTTGTCATTTCTGGACTCGCATGGGGAGTGGTATTTCGATCGCGGTTCGCGCATTCTGTATCTGGCGTGGGATGCGGCAATGGCCGGGTCTCCATCTGCGGACAGCGCGAGCCTGGTGTTTGCGTCGGCAAAAGGGGGGGAGTACTTTACGCACGCGGATGCTGGACTATCGTTTTGGGGCAATGCAGCGGAAAAGGCCGATCGATACAAGCTCTCCATCTCGAACTTGACCATCGTGCGCTCGGCCGGGCATGCCATCCGCACGTATCGCGCGCCCAACGTGAGCGTGACCGATGTGCGCGTCAATCAATCGGGTCAGAGTGGAATCGCGGTGGGCGAGATCGGTGGTAGAGCGGAGGTGCTCCGATCTACGATCTTGAACTCCGCTTCCAACGGCATCTTCGTTTCGCTTTCCAGCGAAGTCGTTCTGCACGACAACAAGATTTTCGATTCAGGCCAATTGGCGAATCAGGAGCAATTCGGAATGGACATGAACGGCGTTCGCGCCGGAAGCTTTGCGAGAATCAGCATTGCCAGAAACGAGATTGTCGGGTCCGGCTATGCAGGTGTCATGCTGAGTGAACCGGCAGCGGGTGATGCTTTGGCCTACAGCGTCGGGATCGATGTATCCGGGAACAAGATTTCCGCGTTTTGCAAGATGCTCAACGACTGCGGCGCAATCTATATCAACGGACGCCAGAAGACAGGCGACGTCCCTTCGGCGGCGGAGCGAAGTGTCAAGCGAATCATCGGCAACGAGATCAAGTCGCCGATCGGCAACATGGACGGCGCACCGGGGCGAGCTGAAGGGGGTGAATTCTCAAACGCCAAGAATGGCGCGTTCGTCCGAATGCTCGGAGCGGTCTATCTGGATCATCGAGCCGGCGGCTACGACATTGCCGACAACCGGATCACGGGGGACTATCAACCTTACGGTTGGCGCATCTTCAACAAGGGCGTCCAGAACTCCTGTTCGCGCGCGCTGATCAAAGAATGCTCCACCAAAGGTGAGGGCTATAGCTGCTATACCCCTCACTTGGAAGCCTGCAACTCGTTTTCTACGTCTCGCTAAGCCCACGGTACGGGCTTCTAAAGGCCGATTTGACATGCGAACCCACGACATTGCTTGTGTTTTGTACTGTCCGTGCTGAACACAATTGGGCAGTGTGAATCGGCACCCGAATGACAGAATATCGTTCGATCGAATCGTTGTGGCTGCGCGTACGATAGTCAACAGCTTCTGGCGGCCGTGGCAACACTGCGACAACAACGAAAAGGCATCTTTGGAATGAAGAAAGCCCTGATCACCGGCATCACCGGCCAAGACGGCTCGTACCTCGCCGAATTCCTGCTCGACAAGGGCTACGTCGTGCATGGCATCAAGCGCCGCGCCTCGCTGTTCAACACCCAGCGCGTGGATCACATCTACGAAGATCCGCACCTGGACAACCAGCGTTTCGTGCTGCATTACGGCGATCTCGCCGACAGCTCCAACCTCACGCGCATCCTGGCGCAAGTGCAGCCCGACGAGGTATACAACCTCGGCGCACAGAGCCATGTGGCGGTGAGCTTCGAGGCGCCGGAGTACACCGCCGACGTCGACGCGCTGGGCACGCTGCGCCTGTTGGAGGCGATCCGCTTCCTCGGCATGGAGAAAAAGACCCGCTTCTATCAGGCCTCCACCAGCGAGCTTTACGGCCTGGTGCAGGAAACGCCGCAGAAGGAGACCACGCCGTTCTACCCGCGCAGCCCGTACGCGGTGGCCAAGCTGTACGCATACTGGATCACGGTGAACTACCGTGAGGCCTACGGCATGTACGCCTGCAACGGCGTTTTGTTCAACCACGAGTCGCCGCGCCGTGGTGAGACCTTCGTGACGCGCAAGATCACGCGCGGGCTGGCGAACATCGCGCAGGGCCTGGAGAAGTGTCTGTACATGGGCAACATCGACGCGCTTCGCGATTGGGGCCATGCGAAGGACTTCGTTCGCATGCAGTGGATGATGCTGCAGCAGGATGCGCCGGAAGACTTCGTCATCGCCACTGGCAAGCAGTATTCGGTGCGCGACTTCATCACCTGGTCCGCCAGCGAACTGGGTGTGACGCTGCGCTTTGAGGGCAAGGGGGTCGATGAAAAGGCATACGTTGCGAAGATCGTCGGCAAGAAGGCACCGGCGCTAAAGGTTGGAGATTGCGTCGTCGCGGTCGATTCGCGCTACTTCCGGCCTGCTGAAGTGCAGACTTTGCTCGGCGACCCGAGCAAGGCGCGTCAGAAGCTGGGCTGGGTGCCCGAGATCACCGCGCAGGAAATGTGCGCCGAGATGGTGGCCAACGATCTCGTGGTTGCGCAGCGCCATGCGTTGTTGAAGGCGCATGGTCATGATGTGCCTGTGGCGCGGGAGGCAGGTGCATGAGCCGGCAGCTCGACGACACGCTGTTCATCGCCGGCCACCGCGGCATGGTGGGTTCGGCTGTCGCACGCCGCCTGCAATCGCTGGGGTATCGCCGCATCGTCACGGCCATGCACGCGGAGCTCGACCTCACCTCGCAGGCAGCGGTGCGGGCGTTCTTCGCGTCGCAGCGCATTGACGCGGTTGTCCTCGCTGCCGCCAAGGTGGGGGGCATCCACGCGAACAATACCTACCCGGCCGAGTTCATCTACGAAAACCTGATCATCGAGGCGAACGTGATTCACGCCGCGCACACCGCAGGCGTGCAACGGTTGCTGTTCCTCGGCTCATCGTGCATCTACCCGAAACTGGCGGAACAACCGATGCGCGAAGACGCGTTGCTCACCGGCACCCTGGAGGCGACGAACGAGCCTTACGCGATCGCCAAGATCGCCGGCATCAAATTGTGCGAGAGCTACAACCGGCAATACGGGCGCGATTACCGCAGCGTCATGCCGACCAACCTGTACGGCCCGGGTGACAACTACCACCCCGAAAATTCGCACGTCATTCCGGCGCTGCTGCGGCGCTTTCATGAGGCGGTGCGGAGCAGCGCCCAGGAGGAGGTGGTGATCTGGGGCAGCGGCACGCCGATGCGCGAGTTCCTGCACGTGGACGACATGGCCGCCGCGAGCGTGCATGTGATGGAACTCGCCGACGTGCTGTACCGCGCGCACACGCAGCCGATGCTGTCGCACATCAATGTCGGCACCGGCGTCGACTGCACGATTCGCGAACTCGCCCAGACGATCGCAAAGGTCACCGGGTTCACCGGCCGCCTGGTGTTCGATGCCAGCAAGCCCGACGGCACGCCGCGCAAGCTGATGGACGTGTCGCGGCTGCGCGCATTGGGCTGGCAGGCGAGCATCGGGCTTGAAGACGGTCTGCGCGATGCCTACCGCTGGTTCGTTCAACACAAGGCGACAGCGCGCCACTGACGGCGCAGTGGATTTAGATACTGCCGCCCGACGCAGCAGAATGACCGCGGGAGCATGGCGCGGCGCGGCCGCCAATCCAATGAATGCGCACCCATGATGCAGTTCGCACGCCCAGCTGTCAGCGTGGTGATGCCGTCGCTGAACCAGTGCACCTTCCTCGAAGCCGCAGTGCGCAGCGTCATGTCGCAGGGCATCGAAAATCTCGAACTGGTGGTGATGGACGGTGGCTCTGCCGACGGCACCCTTGAACTATTAACCGAGCTCACGGCGGAATTCGCGGGGCACCTGCGTTGGTTCTCCGCGCCGGACGACGGCCCGGCGCAGGCGATTCACAGCGCGATTCGCGCAGCACGCGCGCCGCTCATCGGTTGGCTCAATTCCGACGATCTCTTCACTGCGGGCGCTTTGCAGCGGGCAGTCGAACACATGGCGCGTCACCCTTATCAAGTGATGGTGTACGGCCACGGCGAGCATGTCGACGCTGCGGGCACCCTGCTCGCGCCCTACCCAACCCGGCCTCCCGACACGCCGCTTGCGGCCTTTGCCGATGGTTGCTTCATCTGCCAGCCCACGGTGTTCTTCCGCCGCGACGCCTATCTGGCGAGCGGCGGGCTCGACAGCACGCTGCGCACTGCGTTCGATTTCGAACTCTGGCTGCGCTTGTTCAAGGCACACCCCGGCGGCATCGGCTTCGTGGATGCCGTGCAGGCGCAAACGCGGCTGCACGCGGGCGCGATCACGCTGCGCCTGCGCGAAAAGGTGGCTCTGGAGGGCATGGAGGTATTGCACCGCCATCTCGGCAGCGCGCCGCCGCACTGGTTGCTCACGCACCTGGATGAGTTGCTCGCGCAGCACCCGTTTCACACGCAACCCAAGGCGCTGGGTCAGGCCTGGTCTGCGCTGGTGCAGCAGGCTCGCGGCTGGCTGCCACCCGACGCGCGGGCCATGCTGGAACGGCGCGCGCAAGACGATCGCCGGCTGTCGCTGGCCAGCGCGGCGCTCGGCGCAACGGTGTATGCCGACGGCTGGGTCGGCCCGGCGCTCGACGTGCGCTTGTGGCAACCAGCCGCGCCGGCACGCGCCGTCGTGCTCGAGTGCGAGCACGCCGCACCGGACGGCGGGCGCCTGGCGCTGAACATCGTGGCACCCGACGGCCGTGTCGAAACGGTGCAGGTCGAAGGCAACGGCCCGTTCGAACTGGTGCTCGATGTTCCCGACCGCCGCCCGCTGTCACGTTCGATCTTTCGCGTGGCGAGCGCGGGTGGCTTCGTTCCGGCCGAACACGAGCCGGGGTCGACCGACCGGCGCCGCCTGGCGTTCAGGCTGCTCGGGCTTCGGCTGCTGCCGCTGGCTTGCTGAAGAACAGGAAAACGCCGAGTTCGCCACCGTGGTCGGTGAACTCGAGGTGAAGGCTGAGCACACCCGCACTCTGCAGCACGAACATCAGTTCGCTCAGGTTGTAGGCGTTCATCTGCATTGCGGGGTCGCCGTGGATTTCACTGGGTAGCTCAGCTGGCCGCGGTTCAGTTGCGTGATTGCTGATCCAACTGCGCCAACCCCAGCGTGGCGCAGGTGGCGGCACAGGGGGTGGTGGCGGCTGACCGAAGCTGCCAGGGTGATAGCGCTTGCCGTAGGTCACCTGCAACGCGCCGCAGCCCCCCTCGGCGACGAGGTCAACGAGGCGACGGAACAGTTGCCGCCCACGCACGATGTCGATGTGCTGCAACACGATGCACGAGTGCACGAGATCGAAACGCTGCGTCACGCCGGACAAGGTGTCATCCGACGGCAGCAGCGTCACATTGGCCAGGCCGCGCTCGCCGCAAACGCGGCGCGCTTCGACCAGCATGCCCGGTGCGATATCGACGCCGACGACTTGCTCCACGCGCTCGGCCAGGCCCACCAGCACGCGGCCGACGCCGCAGCCGAAGTCCAGTGCACTTCTGGGCGCAAATTTCGCGTCGAGATGGCGTTTGCAGGTGTCGAGCACATAGTGCGCGTGGTCTCGACCGGATTCGAAGAACTGCGCCTTGGCGGCTGCGTCGAGATGGGTCGCCCGGTACTGCGGGTCGGTGATGACGGCGAAATACGGGTCGCGTTCGCCCCACAGGCGCCAAGCGTGATCGGTTGTCAAGCAGGCGGCCATCGGCAATTCACTTCGTCGTGTTGATCAGGTTCAGGACCGGATAGGTGATCGAGAACACCATATTCAGGAACTTCTGCAGCTCGGCAGCAGGCGCATTGCTGACGTAGACGATGTCGCGGTCATTGATCGCAAAACTGCGCATCGCGAAGAAACTCGAAGGGTCGCGCATGTCGAGTCGATACACCACCGGCACCATGCCTTCGGGCGTCACGGCCACTGGCGAACTCGGCCAATCCAGGGCGTCCTTGCGTTCGAAGCGGAAGATGAACACGCCCTGCGGGCTGGCGCGGGAGTCGAGCAGACCACCGGCGCGCGCCAGTCCCTGTGCCAGCGAAATGCCCTGCGCTTCAAAGCTGATCTCTTCCTGGCGTCCGGTGGCGCCAAGCGCGGTAAAACTCCCGGTCTGAAAAAGGGCCGTGACCACGTCGCCGGAGCGCAGCGGCACGTTCTGGCGCGGGTCGCGAATCACGGTGTCCAGCGGCAGGGTATGGAACTGATTGCCGCGCGTGATCTGCACCGTCGTCTTGTGCACCGGCTGGCGCACTCCGCTGGCTGCGGCCAAAGCGTCGAGCAGGCGCTCGCGGCCCGCGGTCAGCGGCATCCGCACGCTTTGCGTCACTTCGCCGACCACCGTCACGGTGGCCGAGACATTGCGCGTCTGGCGCACCAGAACCTCGGGCTTGTTGGCACGCCCCTTGAGGCGCCGCACCACTTCGGCCGCCACACTCTGCGGCGTTTCGCCTGCGGCGCGGATGCGCCCGGCAAACGGCACGCTGACGAAACCCTCCGCGTCGACGATCTGTTCCGGCAGGGTGAAAGCGCCGGCCGTAGCCAGGACACGTGGATCGGCGGCGCTGGCGGCAAACAGCGCAGCCGGCGGCGACTCCCAGATCAGAACCTCCAGACCGTCGCCCTGGCCGATGACCAGGCCACCGCGGCCGTCATCGGCCAGATCCTCGGAAAACAACCTTTGCACCCGCTGTGCAAGAAGACGGCGCGTCACGCTTTCGTCGATGTCGACGAACTGCACTGCGGCCATGCCCGGCCGGCCCGCGCCGCGGTCCAGTTCGGCGAGTGCCGGGCCGTTGGTGGGCATCTGGCTGCATCCGCCAAGCAAGAGTGCGAGCCACAAAGTGCGACTCGCGCGTGCGATGGAACAAAGGGTCATCGGCAAGCCAGTAGAACAGGGCGGGAAGTTGTCAAACTAGGGATTGAGTGAAGGCTGGATACCGGTTTGAATGCGGTTGCGGAACGAGCGCGACCCAGGGTAAGAACCGGCCAAGAAGTTCATGCCACGATCGTAGACAACGCGCGCCTGCCTCGTTTTCAGATAAGGGGACTCCTGGGGAGCCATTTCGACGCTTAGACCTACGGGTGCGATCTCCCATGTACAGCCGATCTTCCTCCATTGACGATGGAGGACCCATGTGTGCGGCACAGCACCCGGTTTTCTGCGTCTGCCGCCGAAGCACGGGCCTGGTTGCGGTGTGTGCCACGCTGATCGCGTTTCCAACCGCGGCTGACGCCGTACAACCGGTGTGGTACGTTCACACTGGCGGGCTGTCTTACCACTTCCAGGACACACGCGCGCCAGATCGCAAATGGCGGGACCAGCACGCCGGTCTGGGCTTCGAGCGCCGCAGGGACGACGGCGATGGCATGGAGATGCGCTGGACGGGTGGCGTGATGCAGGACTCGCGCAGCTACTGGGGCGGCTACGCGGGCGCCGCGTACATGAAGCGCTGGCGCTGGACCGGAGTTGCAGACACAGGCCTGGGCGTGGGCGCCTATGCGATCTACCGCTCGAAGAATTGGCGCGGCGACATGGCACTCGTGCCCGCGGTGCTGCCTTCGGCGTCAATCAATTCGATCGACCACAGCATTGGCTTCAACTTCATCTACGTTCCCAAGCTCGGTGGAAGCGAAGCGACGCCTTCGGTGCTGTTCACGCAAATGGTCGTGAGCTTCCGCTGAAACGTGCTGACCCCGAGGTCGCGCAAAAAGCCAAACGGGTCAGCCCCTTCTGGGAGCTGACCCGTTGATTCAATTGGTCGGGACGGCGGGATTCGAACTCGCGACCCCTTGCACCCCATGCAAGTGCGCTACCAGGCTGCGCTACGCCCCGAAAACATGCGCGATTATAGAGGCACGACTCGCAATGAACCGCTTCACGGCGCGAGCATTCCGCGAATCGATTGCAACTCGCTCCTGACCTGCTCGAGCGTCATGTCGTTTGCGTTTGCCGCAGGCCGGGCCGGAATTGACCGGGTGCTGGCGCCCGTCTGATTGAGGGCCAATGCGACTGATGCTTCGTTGGCGCGTTCGGTCAGGGTCGGCCGCACGTTCGACACAGCCGGGGACGGGGCTGATTCCCGGACTGGATGTTCGGTCAAGCGATTGCGCGCACCGCTGATCGTGAAGCCCTGGTCGTACAGGAGATCGCGGATCCGCCGGATCAGCAGCACCTCATGGTGTTGGTAGTAGCGCCGGTTGCCGCGTCGTTTCATCGGCTTGAGCTGGCTGAATTCCTGCTCCCAGTAGCGCAAAACGTAGGGCTTCACGCCGCAAAGTTCGCTCACCTCACCGATCGTGAAGTAGCGTTTGTCGGGGATTTCAGGAAGCGCTTTCTCCATAAGAATCAATAAGTTCCGGAGAGAAAGCTAGACTTTACTCGAACTCTTCTCCCAAAGGTATGTCACCTTGCACGACTGCCTTGAGTTTGGAGCTGGCGTGAAATGTAACAACCTGCCTTGCCGCAATCGGGATGGACTCGCCGGTGCGCGGGTTACGGCCGGGGCGAGGGGCTTTGCTGCGGATCATGAAGTTGCCGAAACTGGACAGCTTGACGTCTTTTCCCGCTGCCAGCGTCGCATGAATGATGTCGAAGAAACCCTCGACCATGTCTTTGGACTCGCGCTTGTTCAGGCCGAGCCGCTCGAACAACAACTCGGCCAGGTCGGCCTTGGTCAGCGTGGGCGTCTCCGGTTCCGCGGCTGCGCCATCGGAGCGTCCCTTGTCAGGTGGTGTCATGTGCTGCCTTCTCCTCCCTCAAGCCCGCAGTCGCGCACCAAGGCGCTGCCTGAGCGCCTCGAGCACCCCGGCAATCACGGCATCGATGCGATCTTCAGTCAGCGTCACGTCGTCGTCCAGCAATTCCAGCCGCAGCGTCAGGCTGCGCTCCCCGGCGGCAATGTCGGTTGCCGCACCGAGGGGCTTGTAGACGTCCCACAGGCGCGCTGAGCGTACCAGTGGAGCACCGGCGCAGGCAACGGTGTGAACCACTTGATCGTGCGTGACCTTCTCGGCAACGATGACAGACAGGTCGCGTGACACCGGCTGCTGGCGCGGAACCGGGGCAACGACCGGAACCACGGCGTCCATGAGCGCCGAAGCATCCAGCTCGAAAACGAGCGGCGCTGTGGGCAATTCGTAGGCTTGGCGCCACTTGGGGTGAAGCTCGCCCACGCGGCCGATCTGGCGCCCCTCCAACGCAATGGTCGCACTGCGCCCCGGGTGCAGGGCCGGGTTTTCACTGGGAACGAAGTGCAACTGGCGTGGCGCAAAAAGCGCCTCGATGTCGCCCTTCACATCAAAGAAGTCAGCCGCCCGCTCTTTGCTGCCCCATTGCAATTCATGCGCCGCACCATAGACCAGGCCGGCCAGGCGCAGTGGCTGACTGAGCCCGGCCACATGGGTATCGTCGGCGCCGATCGTTGAATCGCGCAGGTAGGCTCGACCGAGCTCGAAGATTCTCAATCGATCGCACTTGCGCGCCAGGTTGTAGCGCAGCACATTCACCAAGCTGCCGATGAGGCTCGAGCGCATCACCGCCAGGGGGCTGGCGATCGGGTTCAGCACCCGAACTGGGTCGGCATTGCCGGCGAGTTCATGCTCCCAGCGTTCCTCGACGAAGCTGAAGTTGATCGTTTCCTGGTAGCCCAGCGCGGCGACGTCGCGGCGCAAGCGCGAGGGGCCGCGCCGACTTTCGCTGATGACGAGTGGCGCGAGTGTGGCCCTCGGCGGCGCGCTGTCCAGCGTGTCGTAGCCGAGCACGCGGATCACTTCTTCGATCAGATCTTCTTCGATCTTCAGGTCGAAGCGCCAACTGGGAGGTACGACGCTGAGTTGACCAGTTTGGCTCGTGAACTGCAGACCCAGGCGCTGCATGACGCCTTCGCATTGAGCCTGGGTGATGGGCAGGCCGATGACTTTGGCAGCCCTGGAAACGCGCAGCGTCACGGGCTGCGCGTTCGGCAGGGTCGTGGTCTGGTCATCGACCGGGCCGGCTGCGCCGCCGCAGATGTCGAGGATCAGGCGCGAGATCCGTTCAATGTGGTCCACCGTCAGAGCCGGGTCGACGCCGCGCTCAAACCGGTAGCCGGCGTCGGTGTTGAAGTTGAATCGCCGTGAGCGCCCCGCCACGGCTTGCGGCCACCAGAAGGCTGCTTCGACGTACACATTGCGCGTGGCGTCAGACACCGCAGTGGCATTGCCGCCCATGATTCCGGCCAGTGACTCGACGCACCTGTCGTCGGCGATCACGCCGACTTGCGCGTCCAGATCGATCGTGTTGCCGTTGAGCAGTTCGAGCTTCTCGCCGCTGCGCCCCCAGCGCACGCTCAGGCCGCCGTGGATCTTGTCCAGGTCGAAGATGTGCGTCGGCCGGCCGTACTCGAACATCACATAGTTGGAGATATCGACGAGTGCGCTGACAGAACGCTGGCCGCAGCGTGCCAGCCGGTCGACCATCCAGGGGGGCGTGGCCGCCTGCGGATTTACGTTGCGGATGATGCGTCCGGAGAAACGCCCGCAAAGGTCTGGCGCGTCGATTCTGACGGGCAGCTTGTCCTTGTGACTGGTGTGAACCGGCTCAAACGTCGGCGCCTTCAGCGCGGTCCCGGTCAATGCCGAGACTTCACGAGCGATGCCGAACACGCTCAGGCAATGCGCCAGATTCGGCGTGAGTTTGAGGGTGAGGATGTTGTCATCGAGCGCCAGGTGCGCGCGTATGTCCTGCCCCACCGGTGCGTCATCAGCGAGGATCAGCAGGCCGCCATGGTCTTCCGACAGTTTGAGTTCGCGCGCCGAACACAGCATGCCCTGGCTTTCCACGCCGCGCAGCTTGCCGAGTCTGATCTCGAAGCGCTCCTCGTCCTGTTGCGGCGGCAGTGAAGCACCGACGATCGCGCACGGCACCTTGATGCCGGGCCGCACATTCGGCGCGCCGCACACGATGTTGAGCCGCGCGCCCGTTCCCGCATCGACCTGGCAGACGCTCAGCCGATCCGCGTTCGGATGCCGCGCAACCTCCAGCACCTTCGCCACGACGACTCCGGTGAAAGGAGGCGCCGCCGGGCGCGACTCTTCCACCTCCATGCCAGACATCGTCAGCAGTTCGGCCAGCTGGGTGCTGGAGAGAATGGGGCTGCAGAATTCGCGCAACCAGGATTCCGGGAATTGCATCTTGGGTCTCGTCTACGTCAGCCGTGGCGTGTCAACGGAACTGCGACAGGAATCGCATGTCACCGTCGAAGAACAGCCGCAGATCGCTGATGCCGTAGCGCAGCATCGCGAGCCGGTCGATGCCCGAGCCGAAGGCAAAGCCGATGTATTGTTCGGGGTCCAGCCCCATGTTGCGGATCACCTGCGGGTGCACCTGGCCCGAGCCTGAAACTTCAAGCCACTTGCCGGTCAGGGGGCCGGACTCGAACATCACGTCGATTTCGGCGCTCGGTTCGGTGAACGGAAAGTAGCTCGGGCGAAAGCGCAGCTTCAACTCCGTTGTTTCGAAGAACGCCTGCATGAACCCCAAGTACAGCGCCTTCAGGTCGCGAAAGCTCACGCACCTGCCGACCCACAGGCCTTCGACCTGGTGGAACATCGGCGAATGCGTGGCGTCACTGTCGACGCGGTAGGTTCGCCCTGGAGCGATGACGCGGATGTCGGGCATGTGCGCCGCGCCCGCGTATTTGCGCGCGTGCGCCCGGGCGTAACGGATCTGCATCGGCGAGGTGTGCGGCCGCAGGTTCAACCAGCGCCCTTCGGCGTCTTTCATGTCGACGTAGAACGTGTCCTGCATCGAACGCGCCGGGTGGTTCTCCGGGTTGTTCAACGCCGTGAAGCTGTACCAGTCGGTTTCGATCTCGGGACCGTCGGCGATGTCGAAACCCATCGAGCCGAAGATCGCCTCGATTCGCTCCAGCGCACGCGAGATCGGGTGCACACCGCCGCTGCCACGCTTGCGGCCCGGCAAGGTGACATCGAGCGCTTCGGCGCGAAGTTGGGCGTCGAGCTGGGCGTTCGCCAGCGCTTCACGGCGTGCCGTCAGTGCAGCTTCGATTCGCTCTTTCGCGCTGTTGATTTGCGCGCCACGCGCCTTCTTCTGCTCCGCACCCAGCGCCGCCAAGGCCTTGAGCTGCTGCGTCACCAGCCCCGCCTTGCCCAGGAAGCGCGCCTTCGCGTCCTCGAGCTCGGCGCTCGCCAGCGCGCGCGCGAATTCGTCTCGCGCCTGCTGCACCAAGGGTTCGAGGTCGTCCATGGAATTTGGCAACGTACAGAGTCAGAAAAAAGGCCGTCCAAAAGGCCGGCCTGAAGATTCGAGCTTGCCCGGGCGATTACCCACCCGGGCGTCGCAGTGCAATCAAGCCAGATGTGCCTTGGCCTTCTCGACGATGCTGCCAAACGCTGCCGGGTCGCGCACGGCGAGGTCGGCGAGCATCTTGCGATCGATCTCGATCGAGGCCTTCTTCAAACCGGCCATCAGCTTGCTGTAGGTGACGCCCAAGCCGCGACTGGCGGCGTTGATGCGGGCGATCCACAGATTGCGGAACACACGCTTTTTGGTGCGGCGGTCGCGATAGGCGTATTGCCCGGCGCGCATGACCGCTTCCTTGGCGATGCGAAACACATTCTTGCGCCGGCCGCGATAGCCTTTGGCGAGGGCAAGAACCTTCTTGTGACGGGCACGGGCTGTGACACCACGTTTGACGCGAGGCATGATTTTCTCCTTTCAGTCAAATGGGGGTCAGAGGCCGGCAAATGGCAGCATCTGCGCCATGTGGCCCATGTTCGAGGGATGCACGTTCACGGCACCACGCAGATGGCGCTTGTTCTTCGTGGTCTTCTTGGTGAGGATGTGGCGCTTGAACGCCTGACCGCGCTTGACGGTGCCTCCCGGGCGAACGCGAAACCGCTTGGCTGCGCTCTTCTTGGTCTTCATCTTGGGCATGAAAGCCTCCTTCTATGTTGCTCCAGCAGGCGCCGGCAAACTCTTTGCCGTCTTGTAGGCCTGAAGTCGCTTGTATCGAAGCCGCGGCGACCAAACGGCGGCTCCGGAACTCTGTCTATCTCACTGCTGGCCTATTGCTTTCGCTTCGGCGCCAGCACCATGATCATCTGCCGCCCTTCCAGTTTGGGCATGTGCTCCACCACCGACACATCGGCCAACTCATCGCGTATCCGCTCCAGCAGGCGCATGCCGATATCCTGGTGGGCGATTTCGCGGCCCCGGTAGCGCAACGTCACCTTGCCTTTGTCTCCGTCTTCATCGATGAAACGACGCAAGTTGCGCATCTTGATCGCGTAGTCGCCTTCATCGGTGCCCGGGCGGAACTTGACTTCCTTGACCTCGACGATCTTTTGCTTCGACTTCGCTTCCGCAGCCTTCTTTTGCTCCTGGTACTTGAACTTGCCGTAGTCCATCAGGCGGCACACCGGCGGGTCGGCCTGCGCGACGATCTCCACCAGATCGACGTCTTTCTCACCTGCCAGGCGCAGCGCCTCGGTGATGCTTACGATTCCCAGGGGTTCATTCTCAGGCCCGTTGAGGCGGACTTCCGGTGCCATGATCTCCCGGTTCAGGCGGTGTTTGCGCTCTGCGTTCGGAGTACGGCGGTCAGCAAAAGATGTAGCGATGTTCAAGCCCTTTCAGCGGACCGCCAGGCAGAGGGCAATCCAATACCAAACACAACGCGCCCGGATACTTGAGTCAAGTCCGCTGGAGGATGTCTCTGGCGAGCATCGAAGTGAAGTCGGCCAGAGGCAAAATCCCGAGGTCTTTGTTGCCCCGGGCGCGCACGGCAACGGTTCCATCTGCCTTCTCCTTGTCGCCTACGACGAGGATGTACGGAACCTTCTGCAATGAATGCTGCCGGATTTTATAGGCAATTTTCTCGTTTCGTAAGTCTGCTTCCCCCCTAAGTCCTTGTTTTTGCAGTGCCTTGACCACGCTGGAAGCGTAATCGGCCTGGCCTTCGGTGATCGTCAGCACGCTCACCAGCACCGGCGCCAGCCATGCCGGCAGCGCGCCGGCGTGCTGCTCCCGGAGGATGCCGATGATGCGCGCGAAGCTGCCGATGATGGCCCGGTGCAGCATCACCGGGCTTGCCCTGCCACTGGTTTCAGTCACGTATTCGCCGCCCAGGCGCTCGGCCATGTTGAAGTCGACCTGCATCGTGCCGCATTGCCATTGGCGCCGAAGCGCGTCTTTTAGCGTGTATTCGATTTTCGGCCCGTAGAACGCCCCATCGCCCGGCGACACCGAGAATTCGCAGCCTGATCGGCGCAGCGCCTCCATCAGTGCCTGCTCGGCCTTGTCCCATTGCGCGTCCGATCCGATGCGGGCCGGCGGCCGCGTGGCGACCTTGTAGATGATGTCGCTGAACCCGAAGTCGGCGTAGACCTTCTGCAGCAGCGCCGTGTAGGTCACGCATTCGTCCAGGATGTGGTCTTCGGTGCAGAAAATGTGCCCGTCGTCTTGCGTGAAGCCGCGCACGCGCATGATGCCGTGGAGCGCGCCGCTCGGCTCGTTGCGATGGCACTGGCCGAATTCGCCGTAACGCAGCGGCAAATCCCGGTAGCTGCGCAGCTGCGACTTGAAGATCAGCACATGCCCTGGACAGTTCATCGGTTTGAGCGCGTAGTCGCGCTTTTCCGACTCCGTGACGAACATGTTGTCGCGGTAGTTGTCCCAATGGCCGGTTTTCTCCCACAGGCCCCGGTCGAGGATCTGCGGGCCTTTCACCTCCTGATAGCCGTTGTCGCGGTACACCGCGCGCATGTATTGCTCGACGTTCTGCCACACCGTCCAGCCCTTCGGGTGCCAGAACACGAGGCCCGGCGCGTGCTCGTCCACATGGAATAGATCGAGTTCACGCCCGAGTTTGCGATGGTCGCGCTTCTCCGCCTCCTCGATCATCAAAAGGTACTGCGCCAACGCCTCCTTGCTGGCCCACGCCGTGCCGTAGATGCGCTGCAGCATCTCGTTGCGGTGGTCGCCGCGCCAATAGGCGCCCGCCACTTTCATCAGCTTGAAATGCTTGAGGCGCCCGGTGCTGGGCACATGCGGGCCGCGGCACAGGTCTTCGAACTTGCCCTCGCGGTACAGCGACACGTCTTCGCCGGCTGGAATGCTCGCGATGATCTCGGCCTTGTACGCCTCGCCCAGGCTCTTGAAGTACGCCACCGCCTCGTCGCGCGGCAAGACGCGGCGCTCGACCTTTTCGTCCTTGCACGCCAGCTCCGTCATCTTGGCCTCGATCGCCACCAGGTCCTCCGGCGTGAACGGGCGCTTGTAGGAGAAGTCGTAGAAAAAGCCGTTCTCGATGACCGGGCCGATCGTCACTTGCGCGTCGGCGAACAGCTCCTTCACGGCATAGGCGAGCAAATGCGCCGTCGAGTGGCGGATCACCTCCAGGCCGTCAGCGTCTTTGTCGGTGACGATGGACAGCGGCGTATCGGCCTCGATGCGATGGCTGAGGTCGACGATGCGCGCTTCAGCTCCTGTGCCGATGCGCCCGGCCAGCGCAGCCTTGGCCAATCCCGGGCCTATGGACGCCGCAACATCGGCCACCGTGGGCGGCTCAGCAAACTCCCGGCGTGAACCGTCGGGCAAGGCGATCGTGATCATGCGTGACTCCACTGAAAGCAAAAAGGCGCGGAACGTGCCGCGCCTTGTTGGGAACCTGAGAAGAACAAGTGGTGGTGATGACCGTGCGTGCGCGTGCCGCTCAGACCTTCAAGGTGAAGGTCGTAGTTCGCGGTGTCAGAACCCGCATGCCTTTCTCGCTCTTGTTCGTCATGGTGCGAAGATTCTACCGCCCCGAACTCACCGTCCACGCTCAGCGCATGGCCAGCACCAAGCCGGCGTCGCCGCGCCCAACCCAGCTCGCGAACTCATCGCGAAGCCGTTCGCTCTCGTTGACTGCGCGCTGCCATACCGCCATGCGAGCCGGCGGGTCGTCCAGATAGCGCTTGAAATCGGTTCGGTCCGGCAACCTTCCGTTCGGCAACGAGCGCACGAACTCGGGTGTCGGCGACAGCAGGATCACGTTGTCCAGGTCGCTCGTCGCGCGGTGGCGCCGTTTAAGCGGCTTGTCGAGCCAGCCCGGAACGACCGTGTCCTGGAAATGCGGGTACAGCACGAGCGCCGGGTCGGCGCCGTCATTCAGCGTCGCGTAGTCGAGGTGCAGGTGATAGTCGGTGATGCCGCCGTCCCAGTAGGCGCCGCTCGGCGCACCGGGAATGTCGTGCACGGCTTTCAAGGCGAACGGTATCGAGCAGCTCGCGAGCATGCTCTGCTGCAGGTTCGCCGCGGTGAGTGCCACGCGCTGCGTGCGGTAGCGCGGCAAATGCAGCGGCAAGGCCTCGCGCGGGTCGGAAAACATCACGCGCTCGAGCCAGGCGCCCATCGCGCGCCGGCTCAGCGCGTTCGCGGCGAAGGCGCCGAGATAACCCAACGGCGTGCGCAGTCGCCCCTCCCGGCGCAGCAGGTGCCTGCCCCGGCTCGTGAAGATGTGCAGGCGAAAGCGCGAATGGCCCAGCACCAGGGCTTCACGGCCACCGAAGCTGCGTTCGATCTGCCCACGGAACAGCTCGCTCACCACTGCCGGCGCCGCGAGCCTGCCCGGCTCGTGAGGATAGTCCTGCGCGATGTAGTCCCGCGCCAGCGCGGCAAATCCCGCATCGGCATCCGGCAGGCATGCCGTGGCCATGCGCCACGCGCCGATCGAGCCGCCGACCAGGTGCA
This sequence comes from Rhizobacter sp., assembly GCA_031396305.1. Taxonomy (GTDB): domain Bacteria; phylum Pseudomonadota; class Gammaproteobacteria; order Burkholderiales; family Burkholderiaceae_C; genus JAEMQF01. Next base: position 15,163 of record JANNKM010000038.1, on the reverse strand, counting down.
CCGTCTGCCCGCTTCGCACCAGCCAGTCGCCGAAGATGAAGCGGTCCAGCGCGTTCAGGATCAGGCCTTTCGGGCCCCCGGCTGCAGCCGGGATGATGCGAATGTCTTGCGGACGCAGGCCGTGCTTGCGCAGCGCAAGCAGTGCGCGCGGGCCGGCGTGGATGGCGAGGGCTTTCATCGCCGGACTGTAGCGACCTCGAAAGACTTGCGCTTCTCTGCGCGCAGCGCGGCGCACAGCATCAGGGAGGCGGCCTCAACTTCGCAAACGCCTGCGCCATCGCCGAAGCCTCTTGCGCAGCAACCGGCTTCGGCGCGCTGGCACGCTCACCACGCTGCGGTGCACGATAAGCGTTGCCTTCGCGCGCGCCGCCGGCAGGCAAGGCCGCGTCGAGCTTCATCGTCAGCGCGATACGCTTGCGTTGCAAGTCGACTTCGAGCACTTTCACCTTGACGATGTCGCCTGTCTTGACAACGTCGCGCGCGTCGCCCACGAACTTCGCCGCGAGCTGGCTCACGTGGACCAGGCCGTCCTGGTGCACACCCAGATCGACAAAGGCGCCGAACTGGGCGACGTTGCTCACCGTGCCTTCGAGCAGCATGCCGGGTTTCAGATCGGTGATGTCTTCCAGGTTGTCGTTGCAGCGTGCCGCCTTGAAATCGGGTCGCGGGTCGCGGCCCGGTTTTTCCAGCTCGGCGAGCACGTCTTTCACCGTGATCGCACCAAACCTCGCGTCGGCAAAGGCCTCGGGCTCGAGGGTGCGAATCACGTCACTGCGGCCCATCACCTCGGTTGCGGGCTTGGCAAGCGCGGCGAGCAGGCGCTCCACCAGAGGGTAGGTTTCCGGGTGCACGCCGCAGCTGTCGAGCGGGTTGTCGCCGCCGCGGATGCGCAGGAAACCGGCGCTTTGTTCGAACGTCTTGGCGCCCAGGCCACTCACCCCCAGCAGTTGTTTGCGGTTCGTGAACGCGCCATTCGCGTCGCGCCAGCGCACGATGTTCGCCGCCACCGTGGCCGACAGGCCTGAGACACGCGCCAGCAGCGGCTTTGAGGCGGTGTTCAGATCGACACCGACGGCGTTGACGCAGTCCTCGACGACGGCGTTCAGGTTCCGCGCCATCGCCGCCTGGTTCACGTCGTGCTGGTACTGGCCCACGCCGATGCTCTTCGGGTCGATCTTCACGAGTTCGGCCAAGGGGTCCTGCACGCGTCTCGCAATGCTCACCGCGCCGCGCAGCGTCACATCCAGATCGGGCAGTTCCTGAGTCGCCAGTTCACTTGCCGAATACACCGATGCGCCGGCTTCGCTCACGACCAGTCTTTGCAGCGTGATGTCAGGCGCGATCTTCGAGATGCGCGCAATCAGCTCAGCCGCGAGCTTGTCCGTCTCGCGGCTCGCCGTGCCGTTGCCCACCGCGATCAGGTTCACGCCGTGCTGCGAGCACAGGCGCGCCAGGGTGTGGAGCGATCCTTCCCAATCGCGGCGCGGCTCGTGCGGGTAGATTGTTTCGGCGGCAAGCACCTTGCCGGTGGCGTCAACCACAGCCGCCTTGCAGCCGCTGCGTATGCCGGGGTCCAGCCCCATCACGACGCGCGGCCCGGCGGGCGCGGCGAGCAGCAGGTCACGCAGGTTGTCGGCGAACACCTTGATCGCCACGCGCTCGGCGCCTTCGCGCAGCTTGGTGAAGAGGTCGCGCTCCAGGCTCAGGCTGAGTTTCACCTTCCAGGCCCAGCCGATGCATTTGCGGATCAGGTCGTCTGCCGCGCGCTGCCGGTGGCTCCAGCCCAGATGCACGGCGATGCGGCCCTCGGCCATTGACACCGCTGGTGGCACGCCAGCACCTGCGGTGGGCGTGGCCTGGCCCAGTCCGCCGGCCTCATCCAATACGAGCTTGGCATTCAGAAACTCCAGGCTGCGGCCGCGAAACACGGCCAGCGCGCGGTGCGACGGCACCTTTCGGATCGGCTCGGCGTAGTCGAAGTAGTCGCGGAACTTGGCCACGTCGGCGTTGTTTTCATCCTTGCCGACGCTGACCTTGCTCTGCAACAGCGCTTCGGCCCACAGCCATTCACGCAACTCGCCCACCAGGCCCGCATCTTCGGCCCAGCGCTCGGCCAGGATGTCGCGCACGCCGTCGAGAACGGCGCCGGCATCGGCAAATCCGGCGTCACCGTTGATGTAGGTCGCCGCCTGTTGCAGCGGGTGCAGCGTGGGGTCAGCAAACAGCGCGTCGGCCAGGGGCTCAATCCCGGCTTCGCGCGCAATCATCGCCTTGGTGCGACGCCTCGGTTTGAACGGCAGATACAGGTCTTCGAGTTCTTGTTTGCTCGCCGCGCCGTCAATGGCCGCGCGCAGCGCAGGCGTGAGCTTGCCCTGTTCGTCGATGCTTTTCAGCACCGCTGAGCGACGCTCTTCGAGTTCGCGCAGGTAGGCCAGGCGCGCCTCGAGTTCGCGCAGCTGTGCATCATCCAGCCCTTGCGTCAATTCCTTGCGGTAGCGTGCGATGAAGGGCACCGTGGAACCGGCGTCGAGCAGCTCGACGGTGGCGGCTACTTGGGCCGGCCGAACACCGAGCTCGGTCGCGATCTGCAGCGAAATTTTGTCCAAAGCGACGCGCCGGATAAGGGTCCGAAAGATGAAGCGGCGCAGTGTGCCACAGCGTCCTGGGCCGCCCCAGCGGCCGGCGCGTTCACATGGAACAGCTCAGGTCAGGCTTTCGCGAGCTTGCCGCCTATCGTTTCGGACAGCCAGCCGAAGGCGGTGCCGATGAGGATGGAACCGATCGTGGGCACGATGGCATTCATCGGCGTCATGTCCTTGCCCAGCAGAATCAGCCCGGCAACAGAGGCGAAACCATAGACGCACGACGGTATTGTCGACAGGATGGGCAGGTGCGCTGCGAGCACGATGGCTGCAGCGCCGATGCCCACTGCCACGGGTGCGGCGAATGCCCCCAAGACGCCCAATTGACCGGCGAGCATCACCGACAGCATGCCCACGACCGCGCCGAAGCTCATGCAGATCGCGGTCTTCTGCGCGCCGTCGACCTTGCCCCCGCAGTGATAAAAACTTGCCCAGGCTATGAAGGCCTGCCAGATCTGGAAATTCAACGCGGCCAGTGGACCGAAAAACAGCCACGTCGCTACGACGGCCAACAGGCCGATAGACACGGTAAGTGCCAATAGCATCGTCATCTGAAGTCTCCTTGTACTGGTGATTGAAGGGACGCTGCCCCCAGCGCAGCACGCCCACATACGCGGATGCGCGAAACGTAACCGCAAGTTTCATTCCGGGACTGCGCTGCCCCAATGCGACTCGATGGCTTCAATTCACTGGACACTTCACAGAAGAATCTCCGGCAGGAAGGTCTACCCCTAAGTGACAACCCGCGCGCAGAGTGTTAAGGCCTGAAGCGGCCGGAAGTTCCATTCGTGACACAGTGCGTCATTTCCTGGTGCCGCACTGCAGCATGAAATTCCTGCTTGAGGGCGCGCCTGCCTGCCTGCGGACCATTAGCATTGCGCGATGAGCGCCCCTTCCACGACGCATCACGGTCACGCCCACGAGCACAGCGATCTCGGCGAGATGGAGCTGCGCGTGCGCGCGTTGGAGACCGTGCTCGGCGCAAAGGGCTACATCGATCCCGGCGCGCTCGATGCACTGATAGACACCTACCAGACGCGAACCGGCCCGCGCAATGGCGCACGTGTCGTCGCGCGCGCCTGGGTCGACCCCGAGTTCCACGCCTGGCTGCTGCGCGACGCGAGTGCGGCAATCGCCTCGCTGGGCTACAGCGGGCGCCAGGGCGAACACATGATCGCGGTGCAGAACACGGCGCAGCGCCACAACATGGTCGTGTGCACACTGTGCAGCTGCTACCCCTGGCCGGTGCTCGGTCTGCCGCCCACCTGGTACAAGAGCGCGCCGTACCGTTCACGCGCCGTGCGCGAACCACGCGCCGTTCTCGCCGAGTTTGGCGTCACGCTGCCCGAAGCCACCGAGGTCAGGGTTTGGGACTCGACCGCCGAAGTGCGCTACCTGGTGATTCCGCAACGCCCAGCCGGCACCGAGGCCATGGGCGAGGCCGAGCTCGCCGAACTGGTGACACGCGATTCGATGATCGGCACCGGCCTGCCGCGCGGCCGATCGACATGAGCTACAAGAGTTACGCCGATCTGGGCGGCCAGCGCGGCCACGGCGCGGTGACGCCAGAAGTCGAAGGCGAGCTGTGGCACGCGCCGTGGGAGCCCAGGGTGATGGCGCTCACCGTCGCGATGGGCGCCACGGGATCATGGAACATCGACATGAGCCGCAGCGCGCGCGAAACCTTGCCCAACTACGCGGCGCTGAGCTACTACGAAATCTGGTTCACGGCGCTGCGCAAGCTGCTGCTCGAAAGGCGCTTGCTGCGGCGCGCCGAGCTGCAAGGCGGCACGAGCATTGACGCGCCGCTGCCGATGCCGAATGTGCTGCGCGCGGCCGACGTGCCCGCGAGAATGGCGCTCGGTTCACCCACGCTGCGTGCGGCAGTGGCGCCGGCGAAGTTCTCACTCGGGCAACGGGTTCAGACCGTACGCCGCAGGCCCGACCATCACACGCGCCTGCCGGCCTACGCACGTGGCAAGGTGGGCAGCATCGAACGCATTCACGGTGCGCATGTTTTTGCGGATACGAATGCGCGAGGTCTGGGCGAGCACCCCCAGTGGCTCTACACCGTGGTCTTCGACGCCGCGCAATTGTGGGCCGAGTGCGCGGGCTCGCGGCACCGGGTGTCGGTCGACGCCTGGGAGCCCTACCTCGAACCCTGCGAGGATCTGCCATGAACACTGCCCCGCCCCTGCCCGGCCAGCCGCTGGACGGCAATGCGCCCGTGTTCGCTGAGCCGTGGCAGGCCAAAGGCTTCGCCCTCGTGCTGGCGCTGCATCAGCGCGGCCTGTTCACCTGGAACGAGTGGGCGCAGGCGCTGGCCAGACAGATCGCCGCGGCCCAGGCCAGCGGCGACCCCGACCTGGGCGACACCTACTACCGCCACTGGGTCGCCGCACTCGAAACGCTCGTTGCCGTAAAGGGCGCAAGTTCAAGCGACGAACTGGATCGCTATCGCTCGGCGTGGGATCACGCCGCTGACCGCACCCCGCATGGCGCGCCGATTGAACTGACTCCGGCTGACTTCGAACCCCGCGACTCCAGGTAGGTCAGCGCGCCGCGCGCCGCGGCCACGCCCGTCGCAAAGCACGCGCTGAGCAGGTAGCCCCCGGTGGGCGCCTCCCAGTCGAGCATCTCGCCCGCACAAAACACGCCGGGCAGTGCGCGCAGCATCAGGTGTTCGTCAAGCGACTCGAAGCGCACGCCACCCGCGGTGCTGATCGACTCCGCCACAGGACGCGGTGCGAGCAAAGTCAAGGGCAAGGATTTGATGGCGGCAGCCAATGCAGCCGCGTCGCTGAAAGTTTCACGCGGCAGCAGTTCATGCAACAGCGCGGCCTTCACGCCATCAAGACGCAAGCGGCTCTTCAAATGCGTCGCCATCGATCGCGAGCGGCGCGGGCGCGCCACGTCGGTAACCACCGACGCGGCATCGCGATCGGCAAGCAAGTCCAGGTGCGCCACGGCCCTGCCCTGCGCAGTGATCAACGAGCGCAACGCCGACGATGCGGCGTACACAAGGCTGCCCTCGACACCGCCTTGCGTGACGACGAACTCGCCGCGCTGCACGAAGCGCGATCCGTCAGCGCTGTGCACCGACAGCGCCACCGTCTTCAGCGGTTGGCCAGCGAAGCGGCTGCGAAAGTGTTCGCTCCACCCGGGGTTGAGCGCACCATCCGTACCCTCACGCGCAACATCGAAGCCGCAGTTCGATGGCTCAAGCGGCGCCACGTCGGCGCCCAGGCCTTGCAGCCAGCCAACCCAGGCGCCATCGGAGCCCAGCTGCGGCCAGCTGGCGCCGCCCAGAGCCAGCAGCACCACTTCCGCGCGAACTTCGATTGAACCTGCAGGGCGGTGCATCGACACAATCAGTTCACCGCCAGACCCGGCCCGCACGCCTTGGCAGCGATGTCGCATGTGCAGCCGCACACCCATCGAGCGCAATCGATGCAGCCAGGCGCGCAGCAACGGCGCGGCCTTCATGTCCCGCGGGAACACGCGCCCCGAACTGCCGACAAAGGTTTCGATTTCCAGGCCGCGCGCCCAGTCGCGCAGCGCCTCAGGCGGAAGACTTTTCAGCAGCGGTCCTATCGAATCGCGTCGCGAGCCGAATCGAGAAACGAAGCATCCGAGTGGCTCGCTGTGAGTGAGATTCAAACCACCCTTGCCCGCGTGCAGGAACTTGCGACCGACCGAGGGCATGGCGTCGAACAAGTCCACCCGCACCCCCGCCTGCGCCAGCGTTTGCGCGGACATCAACCCTGCCGGGCCGCCGCCGACGATGGCAACCTGCACGTCGCAGGGCGCGGAATCAGTGGCAGACATCGGCACGACGACGACGCGCAAACCTGTGCAGGCCGTGAAGCTCGGCTGCTGACTCAGACGCTCAACCCGGGGTTGATGCGGTTGCGGCCGGTGGCCACACCACCTCGAACCACTCCAGCACGAGTTCGATGTGTTCATGGACCTCGAAGCCTTCCGCTTCGGCGCGTTCGGCAAAGTCCTGGCGGTGCGCCGTCAGCCACCAGCGCAGCGTCAGGTCGCCCTCGCCTGCGTCGAACGCGAATTCATCGTCGATCTCATTGAAGTGGCGCAGCTCGACGTGCGTGGTGCGCACGATGGCGCGTGGCGTTCCCGCGCCGTCGAGCACGACAAGGTGGTCGCCGATCTGTGGCAAGGGGTCGAGGTCTTTCTCGAAGTCGCGCTTCAGCGTCGCCTGGGCACGCTTGACGCCTCGCACCACAAGCCCGGCAAGCTCATCGGCGAGCACCCGGGTGTCGCCCAGTGCGGCGGCCGAGAAGCCCGGAACCTTGACCGTGCAGGCGTGCTGGTACTCGAGCCAGAAGGGTTCGATCTCGGCGGCGCGGCCGGGTGCGGGCGCGGCACTCACAACTCGGTCAGCCGAGCGCGCGTAGCGCGGCGCGCAGTTCAGCGCCGATCTCGGGCCGGCTGGCGAACGGGTCGCTCGGGTTGCGCGACTGGACCACGTCTTCCAATCGCGTCTGCACGTTGCCCAGTGCCCTCGGGTGGCTGTAGATGTAGAAGCGGTTGTCGCGCACGGCGTCGAACACGAACTGCGCGACCATCGCCGCGCTGACCTTGCCGCTGCCCACCGCCTTGTCGCTCATCGCCTGGCCGATCAATTGGCTGCGCGTGGGTTTCGTGCCCGCGTCCTTCATCTCGGCAGGCCGGTTGCGATGGCTCTGGTTGATTCCGGTGGGCACGAAGTACGGGCACAGCACCGAGGCGCTCACCTGGTCGGTGACGAGGTGCAGGTCCTGGTACAGCGTTTCGGTCAACGACACGACGGCGTGTTTGGACACGTTGTAGATGCCCATGTTGGGTGGATTCAGCAGCCCGGCCATCGACGCCGTGTTGACGATGTGGCCCTCGTACGTGGGGTGAGCCCGGGCCGCTTCCAGCATCATCGGCGTGAAGCAACGAACGCCGTGCACGATGCCCATCAGGTTCACGCCGAGCACCCACTCCCAGTCTTTCAGCGAGTTCTCCCAGATCAGGCCGCCGGCACCAACGCCCGCGTTGTTGAAGACGATATGCGGCGCGCCGTAACGCGCTCGAGTCGCCGTGGCCAGCGCCTGAACTTCGTCGCCCTTGGATACGTCGAGCCTGAACCGCAGCACGCTGGCGCCCATCGCTTCGATTTCCGCGGCGGCCCCGTCCAGCGCGTCTTGCTGCACATCGGCCATCACGACATTCATGCCCTCGCGCGCGGCGATGCGCGAGGCCTCCAGGCCGAAGCCCGAGCCCGCGCCGGTGATCACCGCAGTGCGGCCCTTGAAGCTCTTCATGTCGCTTGTTCCTGTTGAACCTGTTTCACCTGGAACCCGATGCGCGGGAAGTGCACGTGCAACGTGCCGGCGCGCTCATCGTGGCGTTCGATCACGACCTCGGCGTCGCTCAGCCCCACCAGGCGCCCTGCGATCAGATCGGCTGCGTAGTCGGTCGCGCACACCGTGACGGCGCTTCCGGCGTCAAGCCCCGCGCCCGGTGCCACGGCGCAGGCGGCGTACGTCGATGTCTTCGCGGCCAGCGCGATCGCATCGATGCTGGTCATCTTTTCTGGGGTGCCGTGGCCCATCGCGGCGATGCGTTTGCGCCAAGCCTCGAGGCGCGAAAACGGCCCCAGAACGCTCGCCAGCGGCGGCGCGCGCAACACGAACCACAGCGATTGCACGACTGAAAAGTCAGCGATGCACGGCTGCGCGCCCAGCAGGTAGGCTCGCCCGTCGCCCAGCATGCCCTCGAGCCAGCCGAGGTAGGTGATCAACTGAGCGCGTGCGTCCACAGGCGTGGGACGGCGCATTCCCTGCGTCATCGCCGCGCGGTCGACACCGAAGGCCTTGATCGCCTCGGGTGCAGCGCCTTCGAACATCACCGCCAGGCCCGCAGGCTGCATCGTGTACGGCACCGCCGTCCAGAACAACGCCGAGTCTGCCCACTGCGCGAGCACATGCTGCACTGGAGTGGCGGCGGCGGGATAGAGTGGCGGATTGGGGTGCAGCGCGTCAACGACCCGGCACATCAGTGCCGTATCGCAGTAGATGTCGGCGCCGATCTGCATGAACGGTGTGCGCCGGTAACCGCCGGTGAGCGCGATCACATCCGGCTTGGGCATGATGCGCGGCACTTTCACTGATGCCCACGCCAACCCCTTGTAGCCGAGCACGAGGCGGAACTTCTCCGAGAACGGCGACGTGTCGTAATGGTGCAGGATCAGTTCAGTCATGGGGTCCTTTTCAATGGGGCATGGCACGGGCGATCAAGGCGTCGAACTCGACGCCCGCGGGCAGGGTTCCGAATGCGTGGCCCCAGTCAGCGCTGAGGCGCGTGCGACAAAACGCGTCGAACACGAAGTTCGGCGCGTGCTGGGCGAGCAGCGCGGCCTGCACGGCCAGCGCAATGTCCTGCGCCAGACGCCGGGCTTCGATTTCATTGCTCGCGGCGTCGATGCGCGCGAACAGGCGCGCGGCAAAGGCGTCGAGCGCGGCGTGGTTGCCGCGCGCCGGGGCCAGCTCCTTCTGCAAGGCGCCCACGCAATCGCCCTCCTTGCCGCCCTTGCGCAGCGCGCGCAGCAGGTCGAGCGCCATGATGTTGCCGGCGCCTTCCCAGATGGAGTTGAGCGGCATTTCGCGGTAGATGCGCGCCATCGCGCCCGCACCGTCGTCTTCGACATAGCCGTTGCCACCCAGGCACTCCATCGCTTCTTGGGCGAAGTGACTGCCGCGCTTACAGACCCAGAACTTGGCGATGGGCGTGAGCAGGCGCCGCATCTGCGAGTCGTGCTCGCCGTCACAAGGAAACGCACGGCCGCCCGAAGTTTCCTTGACCCCAAGGGCCACGAAGGGGCCCCTTCGTGGCCCTTGGGGCGGACGACGTATGTCGTCGGCCTGGGGGCGCTCATTCGCGAACGCGCGCGCCAGACGCAGGCTGAGCGCCGTCGCGGCTTCACTCTCCAGCGCCAGATCGGCGAGCACGTTGCGCATCAACGGCTGGTCGATGAGCAACCGGCCAAAGGCCTTGCGTTGCGCCGTGTGATGGAGCGCGAGCGACAAGGCCTGACGCATCAGGCCGCTCGTTCCAAGTGCGCAGTCCAACCGAGTGCGCGTTCCCATCTCCAGGATCTGCGGTACGCCCCGGCCCGCTTCGCCCACCAGCCAGGCTGAAGCGCCGTCGAACTCAACCTCGGAACTCGCGTTCGCCCGGTTGCCGAGTTTGTCTTTCAGGCGCTGGATGAACACGCCGTTGCGCGTGCCGTCGGGCAGGGTACGCGGCAGGAAGAAGCAGCTCAGGCCCGCTTCGGTTTGCGCAAGCACGAGAAAGGCGTCGCACATCGGCGCCGACATGAACCACTTGTGGCCGATCAGCCGGTAGCGTGCGCCCCAGGGCGTATGCTCGTCGAACGTCGCCTGCGTCGTGTTCATGCGCACGTCGGAGCCGCCTTGCTTTTCCGTCATGCCCATGCCCATCGTCACGCCGGACTTCTGGTCGAACGGGACGAGGCGAGAGTCATACGCAGTGCTCGCGAGCTTGGGCAGCCACGCCGCGTGGATCGCGGCATTGGCGCGCAATGCCGGCGTCACCGCGTAGGTCATCGAGATCGGGCACAGCACGGAAGGCTCGAGCTCGGTGAACAGCATGAACGCCGCGGCGCGCCCAATGTGCGCCTGCGCGCCACCCACCCACGGCGTACCGTGCAGGCCCGCCGCTGTGGCCTGCCCCATCAGCACGTGATAGCTGGGATGAAACTCCACTTCGTCGAGGCGCCGCCCGAAGCGGTCGTGGCTGTGCAGTTGCGGCTTGTGCTGGTTCGCGAGCCGCGCATGCTCCTGCATGTCGGCGCGGCCCAACTTTTCGCCAAGATCGTTCAATGCCGAGGTGTCCAGCCCCGGCGCGTTGAAACCCAGCGCATCGCGCATGGCGTGATTGACGGCAAACAGGTTGTGCCCCGCCAGCGGCAAGGCCTGGTTCGTCACTTCGTGGGTGCTGGACATCGTGCCCCCTTGCACACTGATCGCGTGCGTCAGATCAGCTTGACCAATTGCTTGCCGAAGTTGCGCCCCTCCAGCAGGCCGAGAAACGCCTGCGGTGCGGCCTCGATGCCCTGGGCAACGCTCTCGCGGTACTTCAGCTTGCGGCTTGCGACGAGGTCGCCGAGTTCCTTCAGCGCTTCGGGCCAGTCTTCCATGTGCTCGCTGACGATGAAACCTTCGACGCGCAGGCGCGATTGCAGGATCAACTGCGGCTGCGCCAGCGGAATCGGCGCACCGTTGTAGCCGCTGATCATGCCGCACACGGCGATGCGGCCGAAGGCGTTCATGCGCGGCAGCACGGCGTCGAGCACGCGCCCGCCGACGTTTTCGAAGTAGCCGTCCACGCCTTCGGGCGTGACTTCCTTCAACGCCCGATAGAGTGACTTCGAATCGGCGTGCGCCTTGTAGTCGATGCAGGCGTCGAAACCGAGTTCGTCGACGACGTAGCGACACTTGTCGGCCCCGCCTGCGATTCCCACGGCGCGACAGCCACGCGCCTTGGCCAGCTGCCCCACCGCGCTGCCCACGGCACCGCTGGCGGCGCTGACCGCGACGGTCGATCCGGCCTTGGGTGCGCAGATCCGCGTCAGGCCATACCACGCCGTGACGCCGGGCATGCCGACGGCGCCGAGGTACGCCGACAAGGGAATGCGCTGCGCGTCCACCTTGCGCAGCATGCCGGCCGCAACCGCATCGACCACGCTGAACTGCTGCCAGCCGCCCATGCCGACGACCGTGTCGCCACTCTTGAATCGTGGATTGCGCGACGCGGTGACCTCACCCACCGTGCCGCCGATCATGACCTCATTCAGCGCCTGCGGTTGCGCATAGTTTTTCGCGTCGTTCATTCGGCCGCGCATATAGGGGTCGAGCGACAGGTAATGGTGGCGCACCAGCACCTGGCCGTCTTGCAGTTCGGGCAAGGGCACCTCGCGCAACTTGAAGTTCTGCGTTGTCGCGGCGCCGTCCGGGCGCGAGATCAGGACAATCTGCTTGTTCATGGTGGTCACGGTGTTTCCCTCGAGGTCAATCTGAGCCGTCGATCGGCGCGGCAGGTCGGCTCCCGGCAGGCACTGCCCGCAGGAGTTTGAATGTTCCCGTGGCATGGGCCACGAGTTTTTTGTCGGTGTCGAACAGCGATGCCTCGCAAAACGACAGCGTCTGGGTTTGCGTCAGCACCTTGCCGTGGGCGTGCAGGCGTCCGATTCCGGGGCGCATGAAGCTGGTTTTCATCTCGACGGTCACGACGCCGCGCGCCTGCGTCATGAGCCCGTCGCGCGGGCTGCGCGCGGCGTGCGCCATCGCCACGTCGAGCAGCGTCATCACCACACCGCCATGCGCCATCTTCAGGCCGTTCATGTGTTCCTCGCGCGGGCTCAATGCGAGTTCGGCTTCGCCATTTTCGAAGCGCAGCAACTCCAGGCCGAGTGCTTCGACGAACGGGATCCTGGTTCTGAATTCGAGGCTCATCGTCGATTGCTCAAGCGCCGCCGTGCACGGCGCTGACGCCACCATCCACCGCCAAGATTTGCCCGGTGATGTGTTTTCCCGCAGCGCTGGCGAACAGCAGCGCCGCGCCTTTCAGGTCGTCGTCGTCGCCCACGCGGTTCAGCGGCGCGCTTTTCGCCAGTGCCGCTTCGCCCACCTTCTGGAACGTGCTGCGCGTCATCTTGCTCGGGAACATTCCCGGCGCGAGTGCGTTGACGGTGATGCCGTGGCGCCCCCACTCCCCAGCCAACGTGCGCGTGAAGTTGACGACCGCGCCCTTGCTCGTGCCATAGGCAATGAACGCCATTTCGGTCGAGCCCGACAGACCCGCGATCGACGCGATGTTGATGATGCGCCCGCTGCGCCGCGGAATCATGCTGTGCTTGCCGATTTGCCGGCTCATCAGGAAGATGCTGCGGATGTTCAGGTCCATCACCTTGTCCCAGGCTTCGAGCGGATAGTCTTCGCACGGCGCACCCCAGGTGGCACCGGCGTTGTTGACGAGGATGTCGATGTGGCCCATTCGCTGCAGCGTCTCACTCGCCACGCGCTCCACCTCAAGGGGCTGGATCAAGTCGGCGGCGATCCAGCGCGTATCGATGCCCTGCGCCTGCAAATGCGCCGAGGCTTCTTCCAGGTCGCCCGCCTTGCGCGACGTGAGCATGATCTTGGCGCCAGCCTGGCCCAGCGCTTCGGCGACTTGAAGTCCCAGGCCGCGCGAGCCGCCAGTGACCAGGGCGGTCTTGCCCGTCAGGTCGAAGAGTTTGTTCACGTCGGTGCTCATTTCTGCTCTCCTATTGACTGTCTTTGATTGTGGAGCGTATCCAGACCAGGACCGCGCCCACCACGATAGCCAGGGCACTGCCGGCGATCAGCACCCAGCCCAGTGCCGGCTCGGTTTTGTGCACCGTCAGGCCCAGCGCCATGCCGAGCATGCCGCCAAAGATCAAGGTCCATGTCCACGCGGAAATTGCGGAAGCAGACATGGCTCAGAACTCGTTCACGTGCATCATGCGACAAGTGTCATCGCAGGATTCGACCACACCCAGCCAGGCATCGATGCGCGGCAATTCATAGCGGAAGAAGTAGCGGCAGGCGCTAAGCCTGCCCTGCAGCGCCGCGGGATCGGACGCCGCGCCGGCCAGAAGCCGCCGCGCGCACAGCGCAACGTCGAGCCAGATCCACGCCAGAACCACATGGCCGAAGGCTTGCATATAGGGTGTCGCGTTGGCCAGCGCCGCCTGCGGATCGTTGGTGGCCCAGGCGGCGCGGGTGACGACGGCCACGCGCTCGATCGCCGCGGACAGCGCGCGGGCGTATTCGGTCAGAAGTACATCCTCCGCGGCTTTCGCCAGCGTGGCCTCGATACGCTGCGTCAGCAGCTTCAAGCCACGGCCCTGCTGCATCACCACCTTGCGCCCCAGCAGGTCCAGCGCCTGAATGCCGTGCGTGCCTTCGTGGATCATGTTCAGGCGGTTGTCGCGCCAGTATTGTTCGACCGGAAAATCGCGCGTGTAGCCGTAGCCGCCGTGCACCTGAATCGCCAGGCTGTTCGCCTCCAGGCACCATTCGCTCGGCCAGCTCTTCGCGATCGGCGTGAGCATCTCGAGCATCAGTTGCGCCTGCGCCGACGCCTCGGGAGCACCGGTGTGCAACTCATCGACCAGGCGAGCGCAGTACAGCTCGAGCGCGAGTGCACCTTCGCAGTAGCTCTTCTGCGCGAGCAACATGCGCTTCACGTCGGCGTGTTCGATGATCGGCACCTGCGGCTGCGCCGGGTCTTTGCCGCCCACGCCGATGGGCCGGCCCTGCAACCGGGTCTTGGCATAGTCGAGGCTGGCTTCAAGGCCGGCGTAACCCAGCATCGTCGCGCCCAGGCCGACGGCGATGCGCGCTTCGTTCATCATGTGGAACATGCAGCGCAGGCCTTCGCCGGGTCGGCCCACGAGGTAACCCAGCGCCCCTGAAGCGCCGCGAACCAGGTGCCTGCCTTCGCCAAAGTTGAGCAGGGTGTTCGGGATGCCGCGGTAGCCAAGCTTGTGGTTCAAGCCAGCCAGCGCGACGTCGTTGCGCTCACCGGTGAGCTGGCCGTGCGCATCGACGAGATTCTTCGGCACGATGAACAGCGAGATGCCGCGCGTGCCGGGGATCAGCGTGCCATCCGGACTGGGAATCTTTGCCAGCACCAGATGGATGATGTTCTCGGCGAGTTCGTGCTCGCCGTTGGAGATCCACATCTTGTTGCCGCGCAGCCGGTAGCGTGGGCCGAGCGGCTCGGCCTCGAAGTCCTGGCCGTCGGGCAGAGCGCGCGTCGTGATGTCGGACAAGCTCGAGCCGGCCTGAGGTTCGCTCAGGCACATCGTGCCGGTGAAGCGGCCAGCGAATTCGTGCCGGGCAAAAGCTTCCTTCTGCGCAGCGCTGCCATGCGCCATCAACAGGTTGGCATTGCCGCTGGTCAACATGCCCCCGCCGCCGATGCCGATGCCGGCCTTCGAGAAAAAGCTGTTCGCCGCCATCTCCACGACACACGGCAGCTGCATCCCGCCCAGCGCGTAGTCCTGCGCAGCGGCGAGCATGCCGGTGGCCGCGTAGGCCTGAGCTGCAGCGTGACTCGCTCGTGGCAAGTGAACCTTCTCGCCGTCAAAGCGCGGCTCTTCGGTATCGACGAGCCGGTTGAAGGGGGCAAACTTCTCGGCAGCGAGCTTCTCGCACATGTCGAGCACCGCCGTGAACGTTTCGCGCGAATGCTCGGCAAACCGCTCGCGACGGTTCAGCGACTCGACGTCGAGCCAGTCGTAGAGCAAGAACTCGGTGGTGTGACGAAAGCTCATTTCAGTGTTTCATGCGCTGCGCAATACCCTCGATACGGTGCCCCGCGAGCGTGGGGCCGCAGAACGTACCCCGGGCCTCCTGCCCTTGCTCCACGCTCGCAGGCACATCGCGGCGAACTGCCGCAACGGGTCGAAGGACGCCTCACGC
>JANNKM010000029.1:0-9796 GCA_031396305.1 Rhizobacter sp. | reverse complement strand
GCGACATGGTGCCCAAGGCACCTTGGACGGCCGGCAATTCACCGTGAAGGGCCGGGTCGTGCTGGGCATGGAGCTCGATGGCGAGACGTACTATTGGAATGAATTCAATCTCGTCGATCCGTCCGGCGGTGAACTCACCCTCGTGCACGAGGAGACGGAGGACGGCTACGTGTGGAAACTTTTCCGCCGACAAGGCCACGCACGCCGAACTCAGCGAGCCGCAAAGCGCGCCCGTCATCATCGCGGGCCTTGGGCGCTATGGCCAGATCGTCGGCCGCCTGCTCTACGCGAACGGCATCGTGCCGACGGTCCTGGACCATGACGCCGAGCAGATCGACGCGCTGCGCCGCTTCGGCTGGACCGCGCACTACGGCGACGCCTCGCGCCTGGACCTAATGCGCGTGGCCGGCGCGGCGCGGGCGCGCGTGCTCGTGCTCGCGATCGACGACGTGGACCAGAGCGTGGCCGTGGCGCAAATGGTGCGCGAGCACTTCCCCAACCTGAAAGTCGTCGCGCGGGCGCGCAACGTGCAGCACTATTTCCGCCTGCGCGAACTGGGCGTGACGCTGATCGAGCGCGAGACGCTCGACTCGGCCCTGATGAGCGCACGCTCGGCGCTCGAATTGCTCGGCTGGCAGCCGCATGAAGCGCGCAACCTGGCGCTGCGCTTTCGGCGCCACAACGTCGAGCAACTCGAGGCCGCGCTGCCGCACTGGAAAGACCAGGCCAAGCTCATCGCCGCGGCCAAGCAGGGCCGGCAGCAGCTGGAGGAACTGTTCGCCCAGGAACGCGAAGCCGCGAAGCGCCACGGTGCACGTGCGGGCTGGAGCGGCGAAGCGCCGGCAAGTCGAGCGCCCGATGACGCGCCAGGCTTCGCGCCACAATGACACTCTCCCCTCGCAATCGTCATCCCGGCGAAAGCCGGGATCCACGGCTTCAATATCGCGCCTTCGCCTGCACTGTCATCCCGGCTGTCGCCGGGATGACAGTGGTGACGCCGATGAATCTTCGTACCGCACTCTTCGTCCTCGCTTTCGCCTGCACCCTGCCCCTGGCCGCCCACGGCCAGGCGCACGAACACGGTGCGGCGCGGCTCGACATCGCCGTGCAGGGCACATTGCTCAGCCTGCAACTTGAAGCGCCGCTCGAAGCCTTGCTCGGATTCGAGCGCGCGCCGCGCAACGACGCCGAACGCAGGCTTGTCGATGTGGCAGTCGCGCGACTCAAGGCCTCGGATCGGCTGTTCATGCCCGATGCGGCGGGCGCCTGCGCGCTCAGGCGCGTCGAGCTGACCTCGCCTGTGCTCAAGCTCGGTGCCGGGGCGGGCGGC
The DNA here is from genome assembly GCA_031396305.1 of Rhizobacter sp. GTDB lineage: Bacteria > Pseudomonadota > Gammaproteobacteria > Burkholderiales > Burkholderiaceae_C > JAEMQF01. The sequence continues at coordinate 8,466 of JANNKM010000029.1, read as the reverse complement.
GCGCATGGCAAACCGGTGGGCGCCGGCCACGCCGACCTTGACGCCATCATCGAATTCGATTGCAAGGATCCGACCAAGCTGAGCTTCATTGAAGTCGCCCTGTTCGAGGCGTTCCCGAAGATGCAGCGCATCGACGTTCAGGTGGCCACTGACAAAGGCCAGTCCAGACGCAGCCTGAAGCGCCCGGCAAACCGGATCACGCTGCCCAGCCAACGTCCATGATCCGCATCGACAAACTTCGCTTCGCCTGGCCGAACGACGACGCGGACTGTCTGGCGCTGGATCATCTTGACGTGCCGGCCGGCAAGCTGCTCTTCCTTCACGGCCCCAGCGGTTCGGGAAAGAGCACGCTGCTCGGCTTGCTCGCCGGCGTGTTGCTGGCGCGCCAGGGCACGGTGGAGCTGTTGGGCCTGGACTGGACGGCGCTGCGGCCAAGCCGGCGCGACGCGCGGCGTGCCGATCATGTGGGCTACATCTTCCAGCAGTTCAACCTGCTGCCCTACCTCACCGCGTTGGATAACGTGCTGCTGCCATGCCGGTTCTCGCACTTGCGCCGCGCGCGGGCGGTGGCGCAAGCGGGCTCGGCGGTGGCGAGCGCACAGTCGCTGTTGCAGCGCGTGGGACTGAACCACGGCACCTGGGGTAAGCCGGCGTCGCAGCTGTCGGTGGGCCAGCAGCAACGCGTCGCCGCGGCGCGTGCCTTGATCGGCTCGCCCGAAGTCGTGATCGCCGACGAGCCCACGTCGGCCCTGGACACTGAATTGCGCGACGCGTTCATGGCGCTGCTGATCGCCGAATGCCGCGCCACGGGAAGCGCGCTCGTGTTCGTCAGCCACGACCGGCAACTCGCCGCGCACTTCGACATCAACGTGTCGCTGCCCGACGTGAACCGGGCGCCGCAGCGCGAGGCGGCTTCGTGAAGGCGCTGCTGCACCTGGCCGCACACAGTGCCTGGAACCGGCGCACGACGCTTGCGCTCGTCGTGCTGTCGATGGCGCTGGCCACACTGTTGTTGCTCAGCCTGGAGCGCATGCGCACCGACGTTCGCAGCAGCTTCTCTCAATCCGTGAGCGGCACCGACCTGGTGCTGGGCGCACGAACCGGCTCGGTGCAGTTGATGCTCTACGCGGTGTTTCGCATCGGCGGCGCGACGAACAATATCCGCATGGACAGTGTGCGCAGGGTCGCGGCGCATCGCGCCGTCGATTGGGTCGTGCCGATCTCGCTCGGCGATTCGCACCGCGGCATGCCCGTGCTCGGCACGACGCCGGAGTACTTCACGCGCTTTCGCTACGCAGACCGCGCACCGCTCGTGCTGAGGCAAGGCCGTGCCTTCACCGGCACGTTGGACGGTGTGTATGAAGCCGTGATCGGCGCCGAGGTCGCGGCCCGACTCGGCTACGCGCTCGATTCGCGCCTCATCCTGAGCCACGGTTCGGGCGCCACGGCAGGCCCCGGCCTTTCGACTGAACACGCCGACAAGCCGTTCCAGGTGGTGGGCATCCTCTCGCGCACCGGAACGCCGGTGGACCGAACCGTGCACGTCAGCCTGGAGGCGATCGAAGCCCTGCATTTGGAGTGGGGTGGCGGCGCGCCGATCCCGGGCCTGAAGATTCCCGCGGAACAGGCGCGCAAGTTCGACCTGGCACCCAAACAAGTCACCGCGGCACTGATCGGCCTGAAGACCCGCGCCGCCGTGTTCGCCGTGCAGCGCCACATCGCCGAATTCGCGGAAGAGCCACTCATGGCGGTGCTGCCCGGCGTCGCGCTCGACGAGTTGTGGGACGTGGTCGGCGTGGGCGAGAAAGCGCTGCTCGGCATGTCGATCCTGGTCGCCGTGGTCAGCCTAGCCGGGTTGATCGCCGTCGTGCTCGCCGGCCTGAACGAGCGGCGCCGCGAACTCGCCGTGTTGCGCGCCGTCGGCGCCGGGCCGCGCCACGTGGCCGGTCTGCTGGCGGTGGAGGGCAGCCTGATCACGCTGGTCGGCGTGGCGCTCGGGCTGCTGCTGACAATCGGATTCATCGCCGCCGCCGGGCCTTGGGTACAGTCGCGCTTTGGCATCGCGCTGCAACTTGACGCGCCGACCCTGTCGCAATGGTTCTTGCTCGTGGCAATCGTCGCCTGCGGCCTGCTTGCCAGCCTGGTGCCGGGCTGGCGCGCCTACCGCTTGTCGCTCGCCGACGGCCTGTCACCGAAATGAAATGCTGAACATGACCCGCCTGCTGATGTTCGCAATCGCGCTGCTCTTCAACGCCGGGGTCGTGCTGGCCCAAGGCAACGCGGCAGCGCCTGCCAAGGCCGCCACAAACCCGACAAACCCGGGCAAGGCCACGCCCAAAGCCGTGTATCGCGAAATCAACTGGGACGAACTCGTGCCCAAGGACTGGGATCCGTTCAAGGAGATGAAGGACCTCAACCTTGCCGGCCTGTCCGACAGCGACCCACGCGCCACCGCAGCGCTCAAGCGCATGCGCGAACTCTGGGACAACGCACCGGTGAACCCCAAACTGGAGGATCAGGCCGTGCGCATTCCGGGCTACGTGGTGCCTCTGGACGACGCGACGACCGGCTTGAAGGAGTTCCTGCTCGTGCCCTACTTCGGCGCGTGCATCCACACCCCGCCACCGCCGGCGAATCAGATCGTGCACGTCGTGCCGCGCAGCGCGGCGAAGTTTCGCTCGATGGACACGGTGTGGGTGAGCGGCACGCTGAAGGCAGCGAAGTCAGACACGGCGATGGGCGCGAGCGGTTATCGGCTGGATGCGGTGATCGTCGAGGCGTATGTCGACAAGCCGAAGTAACAGTCACCCAACATCGGCGGCACGCCGGTACATGTCGATGAGACTGGCCCCGTAAAACATCAGTCCGCCCGCTTCAACGAACTCGCGATCGCCGTATATCGCAGGCAGGCGCTTGCTCGCGGCCAGCTCAACGATCGCTCGGCGGTGCGTGATGAACGTTGGATCTGTTAGCACAGAGAGCGCTTCAACGCGTTCCCCCTGCATCTGCGCAAACGCCGCGGCGAGCATGTCCGGGGTGCTCGCGTCGACCTGGTGAATCGACTGTCCGCACTGGCAGCGGAGCTTGTGCAACGTCGAGTCGACCTTATCCTCGTCGGTTCCACGCCAGGGACGCTTGCGGCGAAGGGCGCGACTGGAACCCACGCGGCGACAATTGTGCGATGTTTGCACCCTCTCAAGCCGATGTGCGGCGGTTCTTTTGCGAGACCTACCGCAAGCAGCGCGAGGGCGCGCCGCTGACGCCGATGGAAAGCGTGGCGTCGGACTGGATCGCACTGCATCCCGAGTACCACGTCGACCTCGCCGACGTCGATGTCGCATTGGCCATGCAATTCGATGTGGACTCGGGCCGCACCAACCCGTTCCTGCACCTGTCGATGCACCTGTCGATCAGCGAACAACTCGGCATCGACCAGCCGAGCGGCATCAAACAGGCCTACGAACTGCTGCGCCACCGCCTGGGCTCGGCGCACGACGCGCAGCATGAAGTGATGGAATGCCTGGGTGAGATGATCTGGCAATCGCAACGCAGCGGCATGCCCCCCGACGGCGAGCGCTACATCGACTGCGTGCGGCGCCGGGCTACTGCCACGTCATCCCGGCGCACGCCGGGATCCACCGGCTGACCGACAGCCCCTACCGACGGTGGATCCCGACCCCGTATCGCGTACGGGGCGGCGCTTTCGTCGGGATGACATTGGCTGGGGATGACGAATTCCCTGGCGCCTACTCCTGCGCCGCGCGCCGCAGCGTCTCGATCACCGGCCGGCGCAACACTTCGCGCAGGCCCCACCAACCCGCCGCCAGTGCAAGCAAGGCGCCGGTCACGCCTCCCGCCAGCGGCACCCACGGCGACGCGTTCCAGCTGAATTCGAAAACAAAGCGCGCCAGCGCCCAACCGACCGCGATCGCCGCCAGCGACGCCAGCACTCCCGCCAACGCGCCAACGCCCAGCAGCTCGGCGCGCTGCACTTGCGCCAGCAACTTGCTACTGGCCCCTAGCGCACGCATCACCGCGAATTCGCGTGCGCGCGCCTCGCGGGTCGCCGTCACGGCGGCGAACAGCACCACCAGCCCGGCCGCAAGCGTGAAGCCGAACAGGAACTCCACCGCGCGCACCACCTGGTCGAGCACACGTTGCACCTGGGCGATCGACGCCGACACGTCGACATTCGTGATGTTCGGGAAATTGCGCGCCAACGCGTTGTCGAAGCCCGGCGTCGCGGGCGCGCGAAACGCGGCGATGTAGGTGGCCGGCAGTTCGGGCAGCTTGGCGCGCGGGATGATGACGAAGAAGTTGACGCGCATCGAACCCCAATCGACCTTGCGCAGGTTCGTGATGCGCCCTTGCGTGGTCGACCCGGCGACGTCGAACCTGAGCGTGTCACCCAACTTGAGCTGCAACGTCTGCGCCAGGCCTTCTTCAACGCTCACCGCCCCGGCTTCGTCTGCCGTCCAGCGCCCGGCGCTCACCTCGTTGTGCGCGGGCAAGGTGGCGCCGTGGCTGAGGTTGAACTCGCGGTCGAGCAGGCGCTTCGCGCGCGCATCCAGCATGTCGTCGGGCACCACCGACTTGTCGTTGATCGCGATCAGCCGGCCGCGGATCATCGGGAACCAGTCGAACTTCGCCACCCCGGCGTCGCGCAACTGCTGCTGAAATGCGTCGCCCTGGTCGGGCTGGATGTTGATGACGAATCGGTTCGGTGCATCCGGCGGCGTGGCTTGGCGCCAGCTCGCGATCAGGTCGGTGCGCAGCAGCACGAGCAGCACCAGCGCGAGCAGTCCCACGCTCAGCGCCGACACCTGCACCACGGCAAAGGCCGGCCGCGCGGCGATCTGGCGTGTGGCCAGGATCAACCAGCGCGGTGCCCCAGCGTCGGGAACGATGCGGCGCAGCAGCAGCACCGCCCCCCAACTCAGCAGGGCGAACAAGGCGACCGCCCCGGCGAAACCGCCCACCGCGATCAGGCCGAGCTTGAGGTCGCTCGACACCGCCATGAGCAGCGCGACAAAGCCGACGATGCCCGCACCGAGCACGGCGATCGACGCGGGTTTCAGGCCGCCCACGTCGCGCCGGATCACGCGCAGCGGCGGCACACGCGCAAGCTGCAGGACAGGCGGCAGGCCGAAGCCCATCAGCAGCGTCATTCCCACGCCCAGTCCGAACAGCGCGGGCCAGATACTCGCCGCAGGCAGTTGTGAATCGACGAGTCCGGCGAGCAACCAGACGAAGACATAGTGCACGCCAAACCCCAGCAGCACGCCGCCGATGCTGGCCGCGACGCCTATGGCCGCGAACTGCACGAGGTACTGCAGCGCGATGCTGCGCTGCGACGCGCCGAGCACGCGCTGCATCGCGCAGTCGTCGAGGTGCCGGCCAGCGAAATCACGCGCCGCAATGCCCACGGCAACCGCAGCGAGCAACGCGGCGAGCAGCGCGACGAGGTTGAGAAACTTCTCGGCACGGTCCAGCGACTGGCGCATTTCCGGCCGGCCGTTCGCGAGCGACTCGACGCGCAGGCCGCGCAGCGCCTCAACCTTGACCTGGTTCTCGGCCCAATCGACGAAGGCACGCACCGGCGCGTCGTCGGTGCCCGGTGCCGCCACCGCCAGGCGATACGTGATGCGGCTCGCCGGCTGCACGAGGCCGGTGGCTTCCAGGTCGGCCACATTGAGCATCACGCGCGGTGCGAAACTCATGAAACCCGCGCCGCGATCGGGTTCGATGACGATGATCTTGGCGATCTTCAGGCTCGCGTCGCCCAGCAGCAGCGGGTCTCCGATCTTCAGGCTCAACGCGTCGAGCAAGGCCGGATCGACCCACACGCTGCCGACTTCGGGTGCGCGCGCCAGGCTCTGCGGCGGCGTTCCCGCCCCTGAGGTCACGCTCAGTCGGCCGCGCAGCGGATACGCGTCGCTCACCGCCTTCACCGCGACCAGGCGCGAGGCGCCGCCTTGCGCCTCCAGCGCGCGGCCCATGCTTGGAAACGACGTCGTCGTTGCCGTCACCAGACCGAGTTCGCGCGCCTTCGCTGCGAACGTCGGCGGCGCCGGCTGGTCGCTCGCGACGATGGCATCGCCGCCGAGCATCTGCCGCGCGTCGCGCGACAGGCCATTGTTGATTCGGTCGGCGAAGAAGCCCACCGCCGAAAGTGCAGCCACCGCAAGCATTACCGCCACGATCAGCAGGCGCAACTCGCCGGCACGAAAGTCGCGCGCGGTCTGGCGCGCGGCGAGGCGCCAGATCGAGGGCGGGCGGCGCGCCGCGGATGACGGGTGCGACGCGGGTAAAGGGACAACGGCTTCGTTCATGCTGCGAACTTACCTCAGTTCAAGGACGATGTGCGCAAACAGGGGCTTATCGGCTGCGCAACGCAGCATGCAAACGCTTCGAACCGCGCAGCGCCCATGGAGTGCTGTAATTGCGCAATGGACAAGAACCTCCCCCCGATTTTCGTCTCCCACGGCTCGCCGATGATTGCGCTGGAACCCGGCGCCGCAGGAGCCTTCATGCAGCGCCTGGGCCCGGCGATCGACGCCGCGTTCAGCAGGCCCAAAGCCATCGTCGCGATTTCGGCGCACACTGCCGCGCGCAGCCATGTGCTGCTCGCCGCGCCGAGGCACGAGGCGGTGTACGACTTCGGCGGTTTCGACCCCAAGCTGTCCACGCTGCGCTACGACGCGCCGGGCGCGCCGACGCTGGCGCCAACGGTCGCCGCGCTGCTCGAAGCCGCGGGACTGAGCGTTCACATACTGGCCCAAGGCGGCCTGGACCATGGCAACTGGACTGCGCTGCGCTACCTCTATCCGGACGCCGATGTGCCGATCCTGCCGCTGGCCTTCGTACCCAGCCAAGGCCCGGCGTTGCAATTTGCCCTGGGCGCCGCGCTGGCGCCGCTGGCCGATCAAGGCGTGCTCGTGTTCGGCACCGGCAGCATCACGCACAACCTGCGGCGCGTCTTTGCCGGCGGTCTGCATCCAGACCCCGACCAGCTCGAGATCCCGGAAAGCCGCGCTTTCCGAAACTGGATGCATGCGCGCAGCACGGAGCGCGACTGGGACGCGCTGTTCGACTATCGCAAGCGCGCGCCACACGCGGTGGACATGCACCCGACCGACGAACACCTGCTGCCCTGGTACGTCGCTGCGGGCGCCGGTGGGCGCGATGCCGCGCCGGTGCGCCTGCACGACGGCGCGACGCTGGGCAGCCTGGGCATGGATGCCTACGCGTTCGGGCCACAGGCGCCGCGGCTGTCGCAGGCGCTCGCTCGAGACTGAAGCGCGTGCTGGCGCAAGCCGACCCGCCGGTGCGCGCCGCCGCGGCATTGGCCGCCGCTGCGCTGGCGGCGGCATTGTTCATCGGCATGGACGCCACCGTCAAGACCCTGGCGAATCGTTTCGATGCGCTGCAGCTCACCTTCCTGCGCTTTGCCGGCGGCAGCTTGTTCGCGCTGCCCTTGTGGCTCTGGTTTCGCACCGCGCTGCCGGCGCGGCCGAGCTGGCGGCTGCACGGACTGCGCAGCGTATTGCTGCTCCTGGCGCTGCTGGGCTGGTTTCACAGCCTCACGCTGCTGCCGCTGGTGCAGGCGGTGGCCGTGGGCTACACGGCGCCGTTGTTCATCTCCTTGCTGGCGATGGCTTGGCTGGGCGAGCGCCCGTCGCGCTGGATCTGGGCCGCGCTGCTGCTGGGCGCCGTGGGCGTGGGCATCGGCCTGTGGCCGGAGCTGCGGTCCAGCGCCGACCCAGGCAGCGCTGCGCGCGTTCAGGGCATGCTGTCAGCCGGGCTGTCGGCGGTGTGTTATTCGGGTGTGGTGGTGCTGGCGCGCCACCAGGCGCAGCGCGATGCGTTGTGGAGCATCCTGCTCGTACAAAACACCCTGCCGGTGCTGCTGCTGGCCGCGCCCATGGCGCTGCGCTGGGCGCCGATGAGCGCAGCCGACATCGGCCCGGTGCTGTTGATCGGTCTGCTCGCCACCGGGGGCCTGATGGCCATCACCTGGGCCTTCACGCACATCGAAGCGAGCCGCGCCGCACCGATGGAATACACCGGCCTGGTCTGGGCTGCGGGCCTGGGCTATGCGCTGTTCGGCGAAGTCCCCACCGCCTACAGCCTGGCCTCGGCGGCTCTGATCGTGGCGGGCTCGTTGCTGCTGATGCGCAGGTAGCGGAGCGATCACGCGGTGGCCGCAGCAGGCCTGCGCAGTGCCCGCCTAGCTTTGCGCGTACTTGCTCGCCGCCGCGCGGTGGAACTTCATCGCGTAGACGTAGCGGTTCTCCGGGTGGATGGTGCGCGTGGCCTGAAGCACCTGGCCGTCGGCGGCGAGATAGCGGCGCTGCAGCAGCAGTGCCGGGCTGTTGGCGCGAACGCCCAAGGTGGCGGCAACGCGCTGCGGCACGCCACACGCCGAGATGCGCACTTCCACATCCGCGATCGCCACGCCGAACA
>JANNKM010000021.1:0-4213 GCA_031396305.1 Rhizobacter sp. | reverse complement strand
CACGCCTGCGCTTTGCGCCTAGACTGAGCCCCTTTCCTGGCCCAACGCGGGCCCGACCCAAAGCCCGACAGGCTCCTAGAGACGACAGAGGAACAACGATGCCAAGCGAAAAAATGCTCTCGAGGAAGGACAACGGCGTCGGCTGGATGATCCTGAACAACCCCGAACGCCACAACGCAATTTCGCTGGAAATGTGGGACGCCGCGCTGGAGATCATGGCCGACTTCCAGGCCGACCCGGCGGTGCGCGTGATGGTGATCACCGGCGCGGGCGGCAAGGCCTTCGCGTCAGGTGCGGACATCTCGAAGTTCAAGGACGAGCGCCAGGAGGCGCAAGCCGTCGAGCATTACCAGGCGACGACGCAAAAGGCCTATGCGGCGATCCAGGGCATGCGCATCCCGACGATCGCGATGATCCGCGGCTACTGCATCGGCGGCGGCACCGCGGTGGCAGTGTGCTGCGACATCCGCATCTGCACCGAGAACGCCAAGTTCGGTATACCCGCGGCCAAGCTCGGCCTGGGCTACGGCCTGCAACGCGCGATACCGCTCGTCGACCTGGTCGGCCCGGCCTTCGCCAAAGAGATGTTCTTCACCGGCCGCCACTTCGACGCGCGCGAGGCCGAGAGGATGGGCCTCGTGAACCGGGTCGTGGCCGACGACAAGTTGGAGGCCGCCGTGGAAGAGATCGCGCGTGCGATTGCCGAAAACGCGCCGCTGACGGTGCGCTGTGCCAAGCTGGTGGTGGGCGAAGCGCTGAAAGACGCCGGTGAGCGCGACGTTGCCGCCACCGAGCGTGCCGTGCAGGCGTGCTTCAACAGCCACGACTACAAGGAAGGCCAAGCGGCGTTCATGGAGAAGCGCAAGCCGCGATTCACGGGTTCCTGAGTACGCGAAGCGGCGCGGTCCGTGTCATCATGAGGGATGCTGCAGACGCTCAAGGATCTGTTCGACAGCCTGCTGCCACCTGCGCCCGAAGTCGACCCGCAGGCCGCCGAACATGTTTTGCAGTTGGCCACCGCCGTGATGCTGGCGGAGGTGATGCGCGCCGATGCCAGCTTCCACCCGGGCGAACGCGAAGCCGTGCTCGCCGCGCTGCGCGACAAGTTCGGGCTCGGGGAAGACGAGGCGATGCGCCTGGCAGAGCTGGCCGACGCCACCGCGCACGCCGCGACCGACCTCTTCACCTTCACCTCGCAGATCAACGAGCGCTTCGCGATGCCGCAGAAGATTCGCATGGTCGAGCACATGTGGCGCGTCGCCTATGCCGACGGGCACCTCAGCGAACACGAGCGCCACGTGCTGTGGCGCATCGCCGACCTGCTGCACGTGCCGCAGGGTGCGTATGTTCACGCCCGGATGCGGGCACAGCAGGCGGCCGGCGCCGCCTGAGCGGCGGATGAGAAGGCCTCTGCGGCCGTCGCCGCGAAGCGAGATCGCCGAGCGACTGGCGGTTTCGCACCGCCAGCGTTTCCCGAAGGCGCTGTACCACCGCCGATGTCTCAGCGCCATTGGCGTCGGTCAGCAGCGCAACGAGCAAGGCTAAACGCAGAGGTCGTCGACCCAGAGCGTTTCACCGAGCTTCCACTCCTCGCAGTCGACTTCGCCATCTGGAGGTGCCCGATCCACCACCAGGAAATCGGCTGCGCCGTTCAATGCGAGCAGAGGATGATGCCAAGTTCCTCTTGCGTAGTTGACCCCTTGCCCCGGCGACGGCAGGAAGCAGCGCATCCTTTCGATCACCGGTTCAGCGCCGGCTGCCGCAACCACCACGAGAAACGCCGCCGGAGGCAACGCAATGAAGGCCTGGCTGCCCAGCACGTGGCGCTCCAGCAGCGTCAATCGTATCGGCAAGGGGCTCGGCTGCGATCGCACGATGCTGATGACGGGGCGGCCGCGGCCTTCGCTGGCGTCGACGAATGTGAGGTCATCGAAGCGCTCCGCACGGCCTCGATTGATCGTCAGGCGGTTTCCCGCATCGCGCGCTTCGATCACGTCGCCGAACGGCCGAAAAGCCTCGGCCGTCAGGCGTTCGACCCTCAGTGCTCGGCGGGCGGCGTGCATCACTCCCACACCGCTGCGCCGGCGATCGGTGGGCACGGCGTTCCATACAGGCCTTCAACCGCCGCCGAAAGCGCGAGCACACCCAGATCATCCAGATGGCTGCCCATGATTTGCAGGCCGATCGGCCGCCCGTCACGCGTGAAGCCGATCGGCACGGATGCCGCCGGCAAACCCGTCAGATTGCCCAAGGCAGAGAAAGCCAGCCAGGCCGTGCTCTCCACGTTGCAGCCATCGATGACGGCGGGGCCGTCCAGATCGATCGGGAACGCGGCGCTCGCCGTCGTCGGAGTGATCAGGAAATCATGGTCCTTCATGAATCGCCAGGTCGAATTCACCGCACGCTTGCGTTCGAACAGGGCGTCGGTGAATTCATCAGCGCTCCAGTCACGCGCAATGAGCCGGGCCAACCAGCCTTGCAGGACGATGCCTCGCTCCTGGGCCATGCGCTGCAGCCCGGTCCGGTCGGTGTCGAGCGCGACGAGCGCTTCGAAGGCCGTCGTCGGATTGCGCAGTTGCGGGCAGGCACGTTCAACCCGGCAGCCGATCTCACGTTCGATCCGCTGTGCTGCCTGCTCAACCGCCTGCCGAACCTCCGGGTCGACCGTCGCGTACCCCAGATCGGTGCTGAAAGCGATGCGCGCGCCGCGCAGCGTCTCGAGCGGCCGGATGCTCCAGTCAGAGATCTCGTTGGGGATCGAGAACCGGTCGCGCGGAGTCGGACCGACCAGCACAGACAGCGCAAGCGCGGAGTCCGACACGGTGCGCGTCAGCGGCCCGATGTGCTCCAGCGACTCCCAGCTCGATATGCCGGGGAAGCGTTCGTCGCGGCAACCCGGGTACACGGGCACGCGCCCCCAGGACGGTTTGATGCCGAACACGCCGCACAGCGAAGCCGGGATACGTACCGAGCCCCCGCCGTCGCTGCCGATCGCCAGCGGCACCATGTGGGTCGCGATCGCGACCGCCGAACCGGCACTCGAGCCGCCCGATGTCAGCCGTTGGTCCCACGGGTTGCGCGTGGTGGGAAACAATGCGTTGTGGCCGACGGCTCCGTAGCCGAACTCCGAGGTATTCGTCTTGCCGACCACTATCGCGCCCGCTGCCTTGAGGCGTTCGACAACGACGTCGTCCTCCGCGGGAACGTGGTCGGCATAGAGGCACGAACCGAAGGTCGTGCGGACTCCCCGAGTACACACGAGGTCCTTGATCGCGACCGGCACGCCGGCCAGCGGGCCGACCTCTTCTCCCGCCGCAACGCGCCGGTCGATGTCCAGCGCGTCGGCGCGCGCACGGTCTGCCGTGACTGTGCAGAAGGCATTCAGCGCGCCGTCCAACGTCGCAATTTGGTGCAGCGCCTTCTCGATCAGAGACGACGCGCTCATGCTTCCTGCCCGAACTGCACGAACCAGCGACGCAAGGGTCCCCGCGGTGCTGCCTGCTGGTGCTACCTGCTCGCTGCTCATGTTGCGTTCCCAGCGTTCATGTTGTGCCTGCCAAGCTGAATCGTATGGCATGAGCGACGGGGCGAACAATGGGTAAATACCAATTCAAGTCACTTGACAATAAGGCACATTCCGCAGAGAGTTGTGCCGTCTCGCGCCCTGTGCGCGGGCGGTCTTGCTCAGTTCTGTCCTAGACGAGAGTCAGGCAAACAACCTCTGAATCCAGGCATCTGATTGGCCCTTTTATTGCTTAACTGCTCGGCCCAAATGGCAGTGGCCCAACGAGATCAACCTTCTGAAGGAATAGTCATGTCAATCAACTTCATCGTCCGCCGGCGTCTGATTTCCGCATGCAGCCTGCTGGCCGTCGTGGCGGCGCCGTCCGTTCTGTGCACCGCACAGGCGGCTGATCCGCTGACGGTCGGTGTGCTGTTACCGGGGTCGCGCAGCGACAAGGGCTGGATGGAATCGGCCTACGACGGCATCGTCGCAGCGCAGAAGACGCACGGCGACAAGATCAAGGTGCAGATGATCGAGAACGTCAGCAACGCCGACTGGGAACAGGCGCTCACCACGCTGGCGCAGAAGAACCAGCTGGTCGTCGGTGCGGCGGGCCAGGTGCAGACCACGCTGATGAAGGTGGCCAAGAAATTCCCGAAGGTCAAGTTCTCGCTGATCGGCGGCAACAAGTCGGGCGAGGGGCTGCCG
>JANNKM010000014.1:0-7300 GCA_031396305.1 Rhizobacter sp. | reverse complement strand
CGGCAGCCGACCTGTGTCAGCCCGGCGACCGCCGGGATCCACCATTTGCCGCAACTGCCGGTCCTGGATCCCGGCGTTCGCCGGGATGACCGCTTCGCCGGGATGACCGCTTCGGGGGATGACCGCTTCGCGGGATGACAGCGCGTCAATCGCCGAGCAGCTCACCCACCGGCCTGAGGTCGTCGACGCGGTCGCACACGGCCTTGATCGCCATCAGAATCGGCACGCCCAGGAACAGGCCCCACAGGCCCCACAGCCAACCCCACGCGAGCACACCGACGAACACCGCCACCGGGTTCATCCGGCTCGCCCGACCCGTCAGCCATGGCGTGAGCAGGTAGCCCTCGACGCTGTTGATGGCCATTGCCACGCCGCCGACCAGCAGCGCCATCTCGAAGGTGCCAAACTGCACGAAGCCCATCAGCGCTGAGGCACCGGTGACCACGATGCTGCCGAAGTACGGGATGAAGTTGAGGACGAACGTCACCGCGCCCCAGACCCCGGCGTGTTCGACGCCGAGCCACAAAAAGGCGAGCCAGGTCGCGACGCCGACCACCGCGCTGGTGAACACCTGCACCATCAGGTAGCGCTGGATCTGGTGATCGATCTCGTCCAGCGCCTGCAGCGTGAGCCTGCGCTGCCCGAACGTCGGGCCGGCGATCCTGACCACCTTGCGGCGAAACAGATCCCCCGAGGCGAGCAGAAAGAAGGTGATGAACAGCACCACCGTCGCCTGCCCGACAGCGGCCACCAGGCCCAGCGTGCCGCTCCAGAGGTAGTCCTTCACGTTGAATCGGGGCGACTCGATCTGCACCTTGGTGACGTTGCGACCGGGCGTGCCGGCGGCCGCCCCGTCGGCGGCGCGCTCCAGTTCGGCGGCCGCCTTCTGCACCGTGTCGATGCTGCTCGCCGGCCCGCCCTTGCCGCGCAGGCCGTCGATGCCACGGCGCAGTTTCTGCGCGGTTTCGGGCAGGGTCTGGATCATCGATGCCGCGTCGTCGGCGAGTGCATAGCCGATCGAGCCGACGACGCCAAGCACGCCGCTCAGCAACGCCGCCGCAGCGAGGCTGCGCGGGATACGCAGCGCGACCATGCGATTGACGAGTGGCGTCAACGCATAGCTGAACATCAGGCCCAGCAGCAGTGGCACGAACACCGCGCTGGCCCAGTGCAACATGTACAGGCTGGCCAGCGTCGCGATCGCCACGAGCGACGCACTGCGCACATTGACCGGCGCGCGAAATCGCGTGACCGGTGCCACATCGTCCGCGACGTTCGTTGCAGTGCTCGGGCCCGCAACTGCGCGCGGGATGTCTGTCGCGGCGTCGGGTCGCGCCGTCACAAACGGCCCATGTGCGGCAGCGCCGCGACGCGCCGCACGTTGCGTTGCGATACGCCGTTCACGGCGCCTTTCTCGCGTCGCTCACCAAGGTGGCGCCGACCACGGCGCTGTCGGTCGTCGCGGTTCGCAGCACGCCGCGGCTCGGTACCGGCGGCAGGCGCGACAAGCAGTCCTGGCGTGCGCCGGCGTCTGGCATGGCGTTGCAGCGCCATGTCAGCGCGGTGAGCGCGGCGGTGGCTTCGCGGCGCATGCCGCCTTGCCGGCCGGCCTCGCGCACTTCGCTGAAGAATGCAAGAAGGAGCAGCAGGATGGCGATCGTGGCCAGTCCGGCAAGTGCCGCCAGACGCGCCGTTTCCGGCAGGGCGCTCCACCACCACTGCAGGCGCGCGGGCAGCCCGGCCAGGCCGGTGCCGATCGGCATGCCGGGCATACCAGACATGCCAGGCCTCCCGCGCCCGGAAGCGTCCATCGAGGAACCCCTCCAGGACACCAGCGACGACGGGACGATGCGATCAGAGGGTTCGACGACGCTGTGCATGATGTGCTTCTCGGTGCGGCCCGCTGTGAATTGGCAGGAAGACGCGCCGCGCGGGCCGCGCGCAGCGTGTCCGCCTGCAGTGCTCAGGACTTGTGGACGGTCAGGAAGTTGTCCACACCCGTCACGCCTTTGACGGCGAGAACGATCTGCCGGGCCCGCAGCACCGAGTCGGCATCGGGCGCGGTGCCGCGCAAGGCCACACGCCCGCGCGATGACTCGACGTCGATCTGCGCCGGGTCGAGCTTGCCGTCGCGCGCCAGCCCCACATTCACCGAAATGACGATGGCCGCGTCGGCGCTGGCCAGACTGGCCTTCGCCGCGAGGTCCGCGGCGCCTTGTCTTGCGTCTTGAGCCGCTTCGGCGGCAGTCTGTCTGGCCTGGGCCGCCGCGTCGCCCGCCTGGGTGCGCAACTTTTCAGCCTCGCGTTCCACCTTGGCCACGGCGCTGTCGACACGCTGGCCCGGCGTCGGTTCGCCAGGTTTGTTGCAGGCGCCCAGCGAGAGGGCGGCGACAGCAGCGATACCTGCGGTGACGAGTGCCGCGTGACGACTGAAGCGGTGGTTCATGGTGTCTCCTGAAGCAATGCGGCCCATCCGCAAGGGCGGGTACCCGCCACGCCTGAAACTCTCTGCGCGGCCGGCGTCGATCAGGCTCAAGCGTAGGGGCGCGCCCGACACGAGCGCGTCGGGGCGCGCCGCAACGTTGCGTCGGACAACGCCTTGTCGGTGCGCGGCCGACTCCCGACTCGGTGCGAACCTGTCAGCCGGGCGTGCATCCTGCGTACGCCAGCGTACAGACCGCCAGCGCCGGGGCAACTACTCTGTTCTGTGCCGCGAAGCGAATCAACTCGTTGCCAGTCTCCACAATGGGCCCTGGTGCATGAACCGCGCCAGCGGCGCCCCCGGAGCACAACCCATGCGATACCGATTGATCCTGCCCACCCTGCTGCTATGCGCGGCGTTCTCGGCCAGCGCTCAACTGAGCGTCGGCATTGCCGTTCCCGGCGTGAGCATCGGCATCAACGTGCCGGTCTACCCGACGCTCGTGCAGGTGCCCAACACGCCGGTCTACTACGCGCCGCAGCAGGACTCGAACTACTTCTTCTACGACGGCCTGTACTGGGTCTACCAGAGCGACAACTGGTACTCCAGCAGCTGGTACAACGGGCCGTGGGGCTTCGTCAGCCCACACGCGGTGCCGCTGTATGTGCTGCGCGTTCCGGTGCGTTACTACCGCGACTCGCCGGCCTACTTTCGCGGCTGGCGCGCCGACGCGCCGCCGCGCTGGGGCGACCACTGGGGCCGCGACTGGCACGAACGCCGGCGCGGCTGGGACCACTGGAATCGCGCGGCGACGCCGCCGCCCGCGCCGCTGCCGGTGTACCAGCGCAAGTTTCCGCACAGCCGCTATCCGGAAGCCCAGCAGCAGCACGAAATCCGCAGCCAGAACTACCGCTACCAGCCGCGCGACCGTGACGTTCGCCGCCAAGACCAGGAGCACCGAGCCGCAGCGCCGCAGCGCGAGGGCAGAGACGGCAGAGACCGCAGAGACCCGCGCGAGCAAGGTGGCAACAACCGCGAGCGCGGCGAGGAGCGCGACAAGCGGGGCCAGGATCGCGGCCGCTGAGTGGGCGATGTGGCCCTTGTATGTCATCCCGGCGAACCGTTGCCCCGTGCCCCGACACGGGGGCCGGGATCCACCCTTTGCCGATCTCCACCGCCCTGGATCCCGGCCCCGTGTCGAGCACGGGGTGGCACTTTCGCCGGGATACCAGTTACTCAGTCGTCAGCGCCCAGCCCAGCGGTCCACAGGTCCGCCGCGGCGGCGAAAATTGATGCCCGGCGGCTCGCCCGCGCGACGCCGCGTTCGGCGAGCCGCAACCAGGCCAGCGTGTCGTGGTGACTGCCCGGGATGAGATCGCCGGCTCGTTCTTTCAGCAACCAGGCGTGCACTCTTGCGTACAGCTGTGGATGGTGCAGCTGCGTCCACGCCAGACCGACGAGGTCACCATAGCCTTCCTCGCGGCGCGTCGCCTGCATGCGCGCGTAGGCGGTGCGCGTTGGCGCGTCGAGGTCAACAGGTAGGTTGGCGCTGAACCCCGCGGGCAAACCGTGCCAGGCGCCGTCAAGGTAGCGCCGGCAGTGGCCCAGTTCATGCGCCGCCATCAATTCAAGAGCAGCGTCGAGCAGATCCGGCTCGATGCGGTCGAGCGTCGCCTGCGCTTGCTCGTTGCCGCGCATCGTCAACACCAGCTTGCAGCGGCCGTCGACAAAGCCCAGCGCGAGCGGCGCCGCGCCCGGCGCGCTTTGCGGCTGCACGATGATGTCCAGCGGCAACCTGGCCTGCCTGGCAAAGTGCACCACCGGCCACATGCCCTGCAGCCAGCGCGTTTCGGTGCGGTTCAGCTCCGCCGCGAAAGTGGTGCACGACGCCAGTGCCGCCGCAATGAACCCGAGGATGCAATGCCACACGAGACGACCCCTTGAGACGACCCTTCGTGGGCCTGTCTTCGTCGCACCGCGGCGGGCCTTGAGCGGCTGGCCGCGCCAGCGTGCCTTCTTGCACAAACACTCCTTGCCCTGAGTCTCGAACGCCCTGTCGCCGCACCCGCAACGCACCGTACGCGAGCGCACAGACACGAATCATCGCCGCGCCTAGCCTGCTTCTTTGATTGATCTGAATCAAACTCAAAACAACAGGAGCACAGGCATGCATGCAACGATCGCTGCGGATCAGATTCGAGCACTACCCCAGGCGTGGCTCACCAGCGAAGTGCGCCTGCGCCTGTCGGAGTTGGACGTGCGTCCTGCTGCGGCACATCGCGAAGTGCCGCCCACTGCACGGCCGTGGTGCGAGTCGCTGGCGCTGCTGAGCGAGCACCTGCCGCTCACGCGCCGCATCGTGCACAGCGGGGACCTCGTGCACGCCGAGGGCGAACTCTGCAAGGCGCTGCACATCGTCAATTCCGGGATGGTGCGCGTCGTCAAGTCGGCGCCAGACGGCCGTTCGCAGGTGGTGGGCCTGCACTTCAAAGGCGACTGGCTGGGTTTCGACGGTATCGCCACCGGGCACTACGGCTGCGACGCCATCGCCATGGACATCGGCGAGGTCTGGACCTTCCGCTACGACCTGCTGCTGGGCATGTGCACGACGGTGCCCGCACTGATGGCGGCGATGCTTTCGGCGATGAGCCGGAGAATCATCCGCGACGGCGACGCGTTGCTTTCGCTGGGCACGCTGCCGGCCGACGCGCGGGTGGCGGGCTTCCTGAAGTTCTGGGCCGAATCGCTGCGCGAGCGTGACCTGAGAGCGGACCAGATCCTGCTTCGCATGTCTCGCGCCGAGATCGGCAATACGCTGGGCATGACGCTCGAGACGGTGAGCCGCGCGTTGACACGCATGGCACGCGCGGGCGTGGTTTGCTTCAACGAGAAAGGCCGGCGCGACATCGGCATTCCGAGCGTCGAAGCGCTCGCCGATTTCATCAAGGCTGCGGTGGAGCCCCCCCTGCCCTGCGAAGCCAGGAGTTCACGCTGCTGAAGGCCCGATCCTTCTGCCGCGGCAGTTATTGCTCCCTTGCCCCTTCGGGGAGAGCAACTGTCATCCCGGCGAACGCCGGGATCCACCCTTTGCCGCGCTGCATCGCCCTGGATCCCGGCTTTCGCCGGGATGACATACACGGGAGTCAAGCCGAAAAACTCTCAGTCTCTCCCTCAGCGTGCCGAAGCCACGCGCAGGCGCCGTGGCGCCTGGGCTGGCTGCGAGCCTCGCAGGTTCGCCGCATGGGCCGGGCACCAGGTCAGCAAGCACTCCTCAAGTTGCGTCAAGCTGGATGGCTTTTCGAGGACTGCATCGAGACCGAAGGAGCGCACGAATGCCGAGTCGCTCCCCACCGCGCAGGAGGTATATGCCACCACCGGAACACGCGGCCACGCGTGGTCCCGCTCGAAGCGTCGAATCTGCGCTGTCGCCCCCAGGCCATCGAGGACCGGCATCTGCAGATCCATCAGGATCAGGTCGAATGTTGCGCCGCACGCCAGCGCCACGGCTTCGGTGCCGTCGCTGGCCAGAACCGGCGTGACGTCGAGGTGTTCGAGCTGGGCCACCGCGATCATCTGATTCACCGGGGAGTCGTCGACCACCAGGACACGCAGCGGTTGCCGAAGCAACGACTCGACGATCGCCTGAGCTGAACGACTCACCCTGCCGCGCGTGGCAGATCCACTCTGAATCCGGCCCATGATGACACCCCGCTTTTGAATCGCAATGCGTGGTTGTATCGCTTGCGAATCGAAGCATCTGTACGTTGCCGCACGCATGGCGATCAATCGCCGGACTGCTCAGTGCAACAGTGCCGCGTAGGTGCGCCGTTCAGCGGCGTAGCAGCCGCACGCCGCCGCTTCGAGCCCGGGGCGATCGAGCACCTTGAGCTCGCCGCGGTGGTATTCGATCAGCCCCTGCTTCTGCAGCTTGTTCGCCGCCATCGTGACGCCCACGCGTCGCACGCCCAACATGGAGGCGAGGAACTCGTGGGTGACGTGGAAGTTGTCGGCGTGAACGCGATCCTGGCTCATCAGCAGCCAGCGCGCCAGGCGTGCGCCGATGAGGTGGAAACGCAGACACCCGGCGGAACTCGCCAGTTGCGACATCAGCACGTGGACGTAGCGGTTCAATCCGGCTTGCAGCGCCGGGCTGCGCGCCAGTTCGGCCTGAAAATCCGCGGCACCAATGCGCCACGCCAACCCCGGGCCCTGCACCAGCGCGCGCAACGGCGCCGTGGCCTCACCCAGCGCGGTCTGCGCCCCCACCATGCCTTCGCGACCGACCATGCCGACTTCCAGACCGCGGCTGCCGTCGATCAGCGCCACCAGCGAAACGAAGCCGTCGGTCGGAAAGTAGACATGGCGCGTGAGCGAGCCAGGCTCGCACAACACGTCGTCAGGAACGAGCGGAAACGGCTCGCACAGCGCGAGCAGCCGGAGCCGTTCCTTGCGTGGCAGCAGCTCGATCAGGTGGTTCTGGACGGTGGTCACTTTGGTTATCGCCTGAGGGGGCTGCAGGTGCGGGAGCCCGACGCGTCGTATGGCCTTCATCTGACAATTGTGCGCATCGTGCGCCGGCGTGTCTGTTTGCCGGCGCACACGGCAGCCGATCAAATCAATGCCAATGCGCCGGCTTTGTCGGGCAGCAGCCGGTCGTATTCCTTCTTCACGACGCCATAACACTCGCAGCTGCGCTGTTCCAGCCCGGGCCGGTCCAGCACCGTGATGTGGCCGCGCGAATAGCGGATCAGCCCGGCAGTTTGCAGCTTGAGTGCAGCCTCGGTCACGCCTTCGCGGCGCACGCCGAGCATGTTGGCGATCAGTTCCTGCGTCATCAGGATCTCGTTGCTCTGCCGCCGGTCCAGGCTCAGCAGCAGC
>JANNKM010000003.1:0-2834 GCA_031396305.1 Rhizobacter sp. | reverse complement strand
CGAGCAGCAGCTCGCGTTTGCGCGCGTTGCGGGTCAGGTCGGCCGCGCGCCGCCACATCGTGCGCGCCTCGTCGTGGCGGCCCAGGCGCGCCAGCAGGTCGGCCATCACGCCGGGCAGCAGGTGGTATTGCGCGAGTTGCGGCTGCAAGGTCAGCGCCTGCACGAGCGGCAGCGCCGCAGCCGGGCCTTGCGCGTGGCTGATCGCCACCGCGCGGTTGAGTTTGACCACCGGTGACGGAAGTGCTGCGAGCAGTGCCTCGTACAGGGTGCAGATCGCGTTCCAGTCGGTGTCTTCGACGCGCGCGGCACGCGCGTGGCAAGCCGGTGCGTGAGTCGCGCGACCGCAGCGATGACTTTGGCGGCTTCGAGGCGCCAGACGGTGGTGATCGCGTCGTGGCTGGCACTGGATGCGGCGAACACGGTGCTACTTTGTTCTGCGCCCGAGCGCATTTGACATGTTCTCCTCCACGCGCTGCCTGGCGACGCGGCGGATCAGCTCGTAAGGCACGGCTTGGTCCAGCGGGAACGACAGGTTGCCCTTGTCGCCACGGTAGGGCGCCAGCGCTTGCAGCAGCGCCGCGTCGCCGTGCACCGGGGGATAGATGCCGATGTGCTTCTTGAAGGCGGCAAAGTAGATCAGCGCGCCGCCCAGCATGAAGGCCGGCATGCGGTAGCTGATGGTCTGCCGGGCGTCTGGCGCTTCTTCGCGCACGATGGCGCGAATGCGATGCAGGATCGGCTGCACCGCGCTCGCCTGCGCCGCGATGTAGTCGTCGATGCTGGCCGCTGCGGCGGTCTTTGCGTCCATGCCGTCAGGCGCCGTCGTGAGCGCGTTGCAGCGCCGCGATGTCGAACTTGCGATTTAACAGCCAGAGGTGGCCGTCGAGGTCTTCGAAGGCTTTGTCGCATCGGCGATGGGCTTGCTCGCAGCGGTGGCGAAGAGCTCGCGCCCCATCAGCCTCGCGTACAGCTTGTTGCAATGCACGAGCGACGCACCCTGGTCGCCGGTGAAATCGGGGTCGAACGAGTCGCCGAGTGCATTGGCGAAGGCCTTGGACCTTGAGCATGGTGGTTCTCAGTTGTTGCCGGCCGCAAAGTCTTCGGCCTCGAACAACTGCCGCACTTCGATCTCGCACGCGTTGCCATGCAGCGTCGGGTTGGGATAGCGGCGCGACCATTCGATCGCTTCGTCGCGCGAGCGCACCTGGATCAGCGTGTAGCCGGCGATCAGTTCCTTGGTCTCGGCAAACGGGCCGCTCTGGACATGGCGCTGGCCGTCGGCGGCGATGCCGACGCGCCAGCCATGGACGCTTGCCTTGAGCCCCGCCCCGTCGAGCAGCACGCCGGCGCGCGCGAGTTCTTCGTGGAAGGCGCCCATTTGTGCGAGCAGCGATGCCGGTGGCATGACGCCAGCCTCGCTGTCGGCAGTGGCCTTGACGATGATCATGAAGCGCATGGTGATTGCTCCTTTCATCCTCACGACGAACGGCGCTTGCCGAATTCGACAGTCCCGGCACGCTGTTCGGGAAACTACCGATCCTCAGAGGAAGCAGGGCCCGGTTTCGCGCACCTCGACCGTTGCCCAGGCGGCTGCGGGGCAGCGCGCGGCCCAGGCCAGCGCGTCATCCTTGGTCGGGACGTTGAGCAGGAAAAATCCGCCGATCAACTCTTTGGCCTCTGCGAATGGGCCATCGAGCACTCGCACCGCCGTGCCCTGTGGTCGCTGCAGCCGCGTCGCTGTGGTGGCCAGGGAACTGGTGGCCATCAACACGCCGGCGTGCTTCAGGTCTTCGGTGTAGTCGAGCATCTGCTGGTATGCGACCTTGCCGCCCTCGACACCACGTTCTTCGCGCTGACCAATGGGTTCGACGATGAGCAGCATGTAGGGCATGGTTGGGTCCGATGCAATGGGGTTGTCGACCCAGCATTATGGGCGTGCCGCAAAGGCCGCGCGCCGGGTGACGTTGTCGCTCGCGCGGCGCGTCGAACAGAGCAAGATTCCGGCCGCGCCGACCGGCCCGAACACCCCGCTCGCGATTGCCGCCGCCCAGGGCCAGGGAACGGAGGGCGGCACCAAGCGCATCCCGGTTTCGGTGAAAACGAAGTGCGCGATTGCACCAACGGCGCTGCCCTGCGCCATCCGCGGCGTGGCTCGATCGGCCTGGGCGACCTCGCCCCGAGCGTCGGCGCCCGATTTACCGGGGGCCTGCGGGGCGCCGCCTGCTGGCAGGAACGGCAGGTCCGCTACCTACGCGCCAAATGTGCCTAAAACAAAATCGTTGGCAGTCAGGGTGTGAAGACCTATCAAGACGATCAGCATGTCCGGTGTCTGATCGAAAGTCGCGTTCACCTGAACGATCGTGTTGCCGCCGGACTGGGTCCAGAAAACGCTGTGTGGGGCAACGGCAGTATTGAGTTCCGGACCAGCGTAACCGACGACACCGGGGATGCTGCTCAAATCGATCTTGTCGAGGCCCTCGACGAAGTCGACGATGACGTCCGCCGTTCTGGTGGTGTTGCCACTTTCGTTGATTGCATTGAACTCGAATATGTCTGCGCCAGAACCGCCGTGCAGGAGATCCCGGCCCAATCCACCTATGAGTGTGTCGGCGTCGGCGCCGCCGTAAAGCATGTCGTTTCCGGCGCCGCCATTCAAACTGTCATTGCCGCCGTCGCCGACAAGCAGATCGGCCTTGTTGCCGCCGGTCAACCTGTCATTGCCACCTCCGCCATGCATGATCCAATTGTTGTTGGGGTTAGTGCTGGCGTCGAGGACGTCGTCTCCGTTCTCGCCAATTTTGTATCGGATCATCGCAATCTCCCTTCATTCGTTA
>JANNKM010000527.1:0-12012 GCA_031396305.1 Rhizobacter sp. | reverse complement strand
GAAACTTCCGCGCCGCCGCGGTGCTGGGCGTGGTGGGCGCCGGCGGACTGGGCCAGCTACTGTCTTTCCACATGGGGCTGTTCCACATGGGCAAGACCGCCACCATCCTGGGTGCCATGCTGCTGCTGGTGGCGCTGGTGGACGCGCTCAGCTATATGTGGCGGCGGCTGCTGACACGCTGAGCCGACAGCCCCACGCCGCACTCGCAATTCAACAGGGGCCTCCTTTGAACGACCTCACCCGACCCATCGGCCCCGCGCTCGCCGAGCGCACGCCGCGTTTCATCCAGACCTACCGCGAAGACCAGGCCGCCACGCGCGAAGAACTGCGCCGCGGCCTGGCTGCCGCGCAGCCCCATGTGGCGCCGAAGTTTCTGTATGACGCGCTCGGTTCGCGGCTGTTCGAGGCGATCACCGAACTGCCCGAGTACTACCCCACGCGCACGGAGGCCGCCATCTTCGGCACGCACGGCGCAGCCATCGGCGCGGCAATCGGCGCCGAGATCGGCGCGGTGGGCAGTCTGATCGACCTGGGCGCGGGAGGCTGTGCGAAAGGCTTGCGCTGGATCGATCTGTTGCGTCCGGCAAGTTACGTCGCGGTAGACATATCGGTCGATTTTCTGCGCGCCGGACTCGCCCAGGTGCAGCGCGAACACCCACGGTTGAGCGTCACCGGGGTCGGGCTGGATTTTTCCAGCGAGCTGCAATTGCCGGCGGGCAGCGTGCAGCAAAGCGGCTCCGTGTTCTTCTACGCCGGCTCGAGCATCGGCAACTTCACACCGGAGCAGGCCGAAGATTTTCTGCGCGGCGTGCAGCGCCAGGCGCAAGGCGGCGGCTTGCTGATCGGTGTGGACCTGATCAAGGCCACTGAACTCCTGGTGCCGGCATACGACGACGCGCTGGGCGTCACGGCAGCGTTCAACCTGAACATGCTGCTGCACCTGAACCGACTGATCGGGGCGGACTTCGCGGTGCGCGACTGGCGTCATGTGGCACTGTTCGACGCCGAACACTCGCGCATCGAGATGCACCTTGAAGCACGGCACGCTCTCACGGTGCGCTGGGACGGCGGCGAGCGCCGGTTCGCGCAAGGCGAACGGCTGCACACCGAGAACTCCTACAAGTACGGCATCGATGCGTTCGAAGCGCTGTTGCGTCGCGCCGGGTTCACTTCGACGCGGCACTGGACCGACCCGAACCGCTGGTTCGCGGTGTTCTGGGCGAGTGGTTGAGTCAAGGAAGAGTTTGCAGCGTCAAGGTGGCGCACAGTCCGCGCCCTCCAGGTGCCGTGGCGAGGGTCAGCGTGGCGCCGAGTATCGTCGCGTAGCGCGCCACGATCGCCAGGCCGAGGCCAGCGCCACCGCGTGTCGCGCCCGCGTGCCCCTGCGCCCAACGTTGCAACTGGCGCTCCCGCTGCGCAGCGTCGATGCCGGGGCCGTTGTCAGTCACCGACACTGACACGCTGCCCTCGTGGCGACGAACCTCCACCGTCACCGCAGGTTCGTCGGCACCGTCCAGGCAGCCGTGGCGCAGTGCGTTGTCGATCAGGTTGTTCAACGCGCCCTCGATCAGTACTGTGTTTCCTAACGCCAGCATCGGCTCATCGAGCCCGAGGGCACCCAGATCAACGCCTTGCGCGTCGGCACGCGGCAATTGGGTGAGCACCGCATTGCGCGTGATCTCGTCGACGCGCACGGGTCCGAGCGCCAAGGTATCGCGCGCCTCGTCGGCCAGCGCCAGCGCGAGCAGCTGATCGACGAGGTGGCTGGCACGCTCCTGGCTGCTCGCGATGCTGCGCAACTGCGCCTTCCAGATCGCGGGATCGGAATGCGCCAGGCCATACTCGGCCAGGGCCCGAATCCCTGCCAGCGGTGTGCGCAACTCATGCGCGACGTTGCCCGTGAACTCGCGCTGCGCCTGGACACCACGACCGATGCGCAGCATCAATTCGTTGATCGCCTGGGCCAGCCGTTCAACCTCCAGCGACGGCGCCGCGCTGTTCAGCGGCGACAAATCGGTTGAATCACGCTTTGCGAGCGCCGCCTGCAGGCGTTCCAGCGGCGCCAGTTCCCGACCGACAGTGCGGTACAACCACCATCCGAGCAAGAGAATGAGTGCAGCTTGCGGCAACCTTGAATACGCACCAAGGCGACGCAGCAATTCCCGCCGCTCTTGCGTCGTCTGGGCGACAACCACCGAGGCGGAACCCGCTCCCCGCAGGCTCAATGTCACCATGCGCAGCTCGGCGCCTTGGTAAGACCCGTCACTGAACTCCCAGCGCTTGCCAGGTTTGACCTGGGAAGGCTGCAAGACCGCATTGCCGGCGAGTGCCGACCCGTCGGCGCCCCACACCGAGAAAAATTCCTTCTCATCCTTGTCGGGCAGCAGCGCACGCACTTCCCGATCGGAAATGTCCAGCACCAGTTGCCCATCGCGTTCGACCACGTAGGCTGCGAACGCCCGGGCGTCGTCTACCAATGCGCGGTCGAATGCCTCAATGGTGAAGAAGTGCGCCACTGCAAATGCAGTCACGGAGCCGATCACCCAGATCAAGGCCAGCGGCACCAACACGCGCCACAACATGCGCGAGCGCATCGAAGGGCGCTCGGACGCGGACGGCACGCGTTGAATCGTCAAGGCCGTCACGATGGATCCGCGCCCTGGGATTCGATCACATACCCCAGCCCGCGCAGCGTGCGAATGCTCGCGCCGGTTCCTGCGAGCTTCTTGCGCAGGCGCGAGACGAACGCCTCGAGCGCGTTGGCAGCCAGCGCATCATCGAAGTCCGACAACTTGTCGGACAAGGTGCGTTTACTGACCACACGCCCCGGCGGGGTCATCAACTCGAGCAGCACTTCGTGCTCGCGCGCGGGCAACTCGAAGGGCGCTGGTTCCGCCAGGGCACGCACGAAAAAGCGGCCAGCCTTGCGATCGAGGATCAGATCACCCACCTCACAGTGGTCGTCCGCATCGTGCACGCGCCGGGCGAGGGCGCGAAGCCGGGCGTCGACTTCGGCAAGGTCGAAAGGTTTGCCCAGATAGTCATCGGCGCCCGCGTCCAGCCCAGCGATGCGCTCGTCGGTCCGGTTGCGCGCGGTCAGCACGAGCACCGGAGTACGGTCGTTGCGCGCACGTGCCTCGCGCAACACGACCAGTCCACTGCCATCGGGCAGGTTCAAATCGAGCAGCACTGCGTCGAACGGCTGCACGCGCCACAAGTGACGCGCGTCCGTCGCAGTTGCGGCGACATCGACGCGGTGGCCCGCGTCGCCAAGGCTGCGCAGCATCACGTCGCGCAACACGAGATCATCTTCAACAACGAGGATTCGCATGTCACAAAGCTCCAGGGCGCGGCCCGTCGAGGGGGTCGGTCAGAGGCGGGTCAGCAAAGGGCGGCGACAAAGAACGCATTGCCCGTTGTCGAGACCGCGCTCTGCGCAACAAGGATACGCGAGGGAACCGCAGGTTCTGACTGCGCCTCGGGGAGATATTCGCGTGAATGACGCACCCGTCTTGTCAGGTTCTGGTCAGCCGTGGCATGCGACAAGCTACACATGCTCAGTTCTGTCAGGCGCACTTCGTGCCAGGAGCCGTCGAATGAACTTTTACAACCTCACCCCGGCGCGGACCGCGCTGGCACTCGCCGCCGCTGGCGTGATCGGTAACCTGTGCTTCATGCTCGGCGATGCTCTGTCCTCGCAGGTCAGTGCCTCGGCACGATCATCAGTTCCTTCCAGCATTGAAGCAGCTCGTGGACGCTTTCCGGGTGAACCCACGCTCTACAAGAACACGCAACGCCGGAAGGCGCCTTGAAGCCGCAGCCCGGCGTGAGCGCCGGCCACGGGCACGCCGCGCAGATCGGCGCCGCCAACGGCACGCGCTATGCCCCTTACTTGCTGCTGATCGAGACGGTCGACATGCGCGATCTGTTCTCACTGTATGTCGGGCTGTATCCGCTGCTGCAGAAGGGGCGGCCCCGGGGAGCTCTACGAATTCGACGACCCCGCGCTGCAAGCGCATTCTTCAGGGCAGAAGCTTCTACTGCGCATGGGGCCGCTCGCCGGAAAGCGGATGCGCGCCAAGCTCGCGGAATTCCGCGAAATTGTGACGCTCGAGGCTGTGCCCCGCTAGGGGGTTGCGACCCGGTCAGCGGTTGGTCAGGGTCATGACGTCACCATGAACCCTTCATCACCGCCGGATCAACGCATGCGCCGACAAATCATGGACACGCCGCTCATACCGGCGGCGGATGAGATCAGTCAGGGCGCGCGGCGTGTGTCACGGGCGGTCCTGCACTGCGTTGTGTCGCTGAGCGTGGTGGCCTGCAGCTCGCTCGGCTCGCCACACGGCAGCATTGCGCAATCCGATCGGCTTGATCCTTCCGATCCAGGTGGTGTGCTCGCTCAGGAGGCGAATCCGGGTCCCGCCATGGCACACACCATTCACGCGGACGAGTCGGTTTCACAAGGAGAATCAGAGATCTTCGTTGTCGCGGACTTGATTCAATCGTCGCCGGAGCCGATCGAGGCCATGGCTTCCGGCGACGAGTCGGCCGAAGAGCCCTTCGTCGTTGGCGCCACCGCCCTTCCTGATATCCCGGGTGATGCATTGCTGCCCAGCACTGTGGCGCTCGCAACGCCCGAACCCGCCAACCAAGTGCCTTCGGTTGAGCGTATCGATTCGAACAACCGCGCCGTACAGACCGACCTCTGGACTCGAATTCGCCTCGGCTTCGGCATCCGGAATCTCGATGGGCGGCAGGTCCGCAACAGCGAGCGCTGGTACGCGGCGCGGCCCGACTACGTGCAGCGAATGACACAACGCGCCGGACGCTACCTGTTCCACATCGTTGAGGAAGTTGAACGTCGCGGCATGCCCACCGAGATCGCGCTGCTACCGTTCATCGAAAGCGCCTTCAATCCTGAAGCCCTGTCTTCAGCACGCGCGTCAGGCGTATGGCAATTCATTCCATCGACGGGAAAGGATTTCGATCTGAGGCAGAACGTCTTCCGCGACGACCGGCGCGACGTGCTCACTTCCACGCGCGCGGCGCTCGACTATCTGGAGAAGCTGCACGGCATGTTCGGCGACTGGCACCTCGCCCTGGCGGCATACAACTGGGGCGAAGGCAATGTAGCGCGGGCGATCGCGAAAAACCGAAGGGCGCGCAAGCCCACCGACTACAGCCACTTGCGCATGCCCGCCGAGACAAGGCACTACGTGCCCAAGCTGCAAGCGGTGAAGAACATCGTCGCGCGACCCGAAGCGTTTGGTCTGGCGCTTCCCGCTCTGGCGGACCACCCCTACTTCGTCAGTGTCGCGATCGAAAACGATATCGATGTCGATACCGCGGCGCAGCTTTCCGGGTTGAGCGTGGACGACTTTCGCGCGCTCAATCCGCAAATGAACAAACCCGTCATTCTTGCAGCGGGTACACCGCAAGTGCTGCTGCCGCACGACAACGCCGACCAATTCATCCAGGAGCTGCCGCGCTATCCCGGACGCCTGTCCAGCTGGACGGCCTGGGTCGCGCCGAAGACCATGAAGCCTGGGGACGCCGCCAAGCAGATCGGCGTGAGCGAAACGCGGTTGCGAGCGCTCAACAGCATTCCCAGCCGCATGCTGATCAAGGTGGGCTCGACGCTGATCGTCCCACGCTCGGACGGACATGAAGCGGATGTGTCGGAACACCTGGCAGACAACGCCATGATCGCCTTCGTTCCAGACGGCTCAAAACGCCGCCGCGTGTCGCTGAAGGCCAAGCGGCACGCCTCGGCGTCGACCCACGGCCTGGTCCGTCAGAAGTAGAGCCTCGGCGCGATGCGCCCCGCTCACTGCCTGGGATAGCTGAGATCGGCGCGCCGGTTCTGCGACCAGATCTCTTCTCCCTGGCCATTGAACTTGGGGCGCTCTTCGCCCCAACTGACCGGCTCCAACTGCGCCTGCCTGGCGCCGTACACCTGGAGCGCGCGTACCACTGCCTCGGCGCGCCGTTGCCCCAGCGCGAGGTTGTATTCGGCGCTGCCCCGCGCGTCGGCATTGCCTTCGACCTTGATCCGCAGGTTGGGTTGAGAAGCAAGGTACTTCCCGTGTCGGTCGAGCAAGGCGGTGAATTCGCTCTTCACTGAGAAGTCGTCGAAGTCGAAATACACGCTCTTCTGAGACGAGATGAAACCGTTCGGGTCAAGGTGCGGCGGCAACGACACCGTGGTCACCGGGGGTGTGACGCCACGCTGAGCGGCTCCGGAATCAACTGGCAAGCCGGGCGCAGCCGAAACGGTTTGCCCCACAGCCGTCGCCTGCACCGGGGGCGCTGCAACCGCAGGCGTTGCAGCCGGTGGGGTGACCGGGGTGCTGCTGCAGCCGGCCACAGTGAGGCCAATGGCCGACAACAGCAATCCGAAGCGCAATCTCGTCATCGAAGTTCCTCCAACAAAGCAGTTCCGAAGCGAACCGTGTTTCACCTGTCCGCGCAAACCGATACGCGGGGCATGGCGGGGGTTATCCCACCGCGAACCTGACCTACACCTGACATCGGCTCACGCGACGGGAAGAACCGTGGCAGGGCTTGCAATTCACGCACAATGCAGGCGCACCGCGCATTCACCGCAAACCCACCGTCGAACCGCGGGGTATCAAGCCCGCCCCCTCATGACACCGTATTCATTGTTCACGCTCGAAGGGCTGCGCGCGGCGGACCCTTTGTTGGCGCTGGCGCTGCTGATCCTCGTCTCGGTCCTGTTCGCCGAAGGCCTGTATCGCGCCTGGCGCCTGCCGCGCGCCTGCGGCCACATGCTGATGGGCGCGCTTGCCGGCCCACCGATGTTGGGCCTGCTCGTGCGCAGCGAACTCGACGTGTGGAAGCCGCTCGTCGACCTGGCCATCGGCGCGGTCCTGTTTGAACTGGGCAGCCGCATCCGACCCAGCTGGCTTCTCGACAACCGGGCGCTGGCCCTGAGCTGCATCGTGCAGGCGCTGCTCTGCGCGGTGCTCGTCATGTTCGCGCTGATCGCCTTGGGCGCACCGCCGCTGTCTGCGGCGGTGGCCGGCGCCGTGGCGGCGTCGACCTCGCCCGTGATCACGCTGAACGCCTTGCACGAAACCGCGGCTCGCGGCCAGGTCACGGAACGCCTGCTCATCATGACGGTGGTGAACACGGTGATCGCGGTGCTGGTGTTGAAAGTCCTGCGCGTCGGGCTGGCCATCGACGCCCCCGCCCCCGCCTCCGCCTCCGACGCCGGCGTCATCGCGACGCTGGTGCGCTCGTTCATGATCGTCGGCGGCTCGCTGGCGCTCGGCGTGGTCTGCGGCCTGCTGCTGGAGCGTCTGAGCCCGTGGATACGCGGCACGCCCGCAATGACGGTCGTGCAAATCGCGCTTGTCATCATCGCCAGCCTGCTTGCGGCACGCTGGACGCTGTCGCCATTGCTGACGCTGCTCGTCGCGGGAATGACGGCGCGCGCGCGCATGCAGCACCACTTGACGGTCGAGCCCCTGCTCGGATCGGCCGGCGCGGTGCTCAACGTGCTGCTCTTCGTCAGCCTGGGCCTGCTGTTTTCTCTCGAAGGCTTTTTCATGGTCTGGCCGTGGGCCTTGGCGATCATCGTGGCGCGGTTGCTGGGCTCGGCGCTTGCGATGACAGCGCTGGCACGCAGCAGCGGTCTGGGTTGGCGCCAGGCGGCAGGCCTCGTGGTCGCGTTGCAGCCGATGAGCGGCCTGGCCGTGTTGATGGCCGCCGACAGCTACGGCTGGTCGAACCAGCTCAGCGGGATCGACACACCGACGCTGCAGGCGCTGCTCGTCGCGACGATGCTGATGCAGCTCACCGGGCCGGCGTGGGCGCGGCTGGGGCTGCGCCGCATCGCGCGTGAATGCGAAGCAACACCCAAAGGGCGTTGAGACCATGGCACTGCAGGATTTCACCGTTTCCAAGCCGCTGACGCTTGGCGTCGAGCTCGAATTGCAGTTGCTCAGCACGCACGACTTCGACCTCACGCCGCAGGCCGAAGACCTGCTGCGCGTGCTGAAGAACCACACCGGCGCGTGGGACGTGAAGCCCGAGATCACGCGCAGCATGATCGAAATCGGCACGTCGATCCAGACCCAGCACATTTCGCTGCGATCCGAATTGCTCGACCTGCGCGACCAGCTCACGAGCGGCGCACGACGCCTGAACATCGCGATCGCCGGCGGCGGCACGCACGCTTACCAACAGTGGAGCGAGCAGCAGATCTACCCGACCGAGCGCTTCCACTACATCAGCGATCTGTATGGCTACCTCGCCAAGCAGTTCACCGTGTTCGGCCAGCATGTCCACGTAGGCTGCGAAAACGGTGATCAGGCGCTGTGGCTGCTGCACGCGCTGTCGCGCTATGTGCCGCATTTCATCGCGCTGTCGGCGTCCTCGCCGTTCGTGCAGGGTGTGGACACGGGCTTCGACTCGGCGCGCCTGAACTCGGTGTTCGCGTTCCCGCTGTCGGGCCGCGCGCCGTTTTGCCTGACCTGGGAGGAATTCGGCAAGTACTTCGACAAGATGACGAGCACCGGTGTCGTCAAGTCGATGAAGGACTTCTACTGGGACATCCGCCCCAAGCCCGAGTTCGGCACGATCGAGCTGCGCGTGTGCGATACGCCGCTCACAGTGGAGAAAGCCGCTGCACTGGCGTGTTACCTGCAATGCATCTGCCGCCACCTGCGCGAAGAGCGCCCTTTCGAGCCCACGGAAGACGATTACCTCGTCTACACCTTCAACCGGTTTCAGGCGTGCCGCTTCGGCCTGGAGGGCGAAATCGTCGATCCGCAAACCAAGCAGCGGCACCGCCTGCGCGACGACATTGCAGAAACGCTGCAGCGCATCAACGGCCACGCGCAGGATCTGCAGGCTCAGGAGGCGAGCCAACTGATACGCGACAGCCTCGCCAGCGGCAACGACGCGAATTGGCTGCGCGCGCGGCGCGGCGCGGGCCTGCCGCTTGCGGCCGTGGTGGAAGCGGCTGCGGCGCGTTGGTTGAGCGGCTGAGCAACTGTCATCCCGGCGAAAGGGCCACCCCGTGCTCGACACGGGGCCGGGATCCAGGATAGTGAACTGAGGGTGGATCCCGGCCTTCGCCGGGATGACAGACAAGAGGCGAGGCTGACGGCCTACCGCGACGGCAGACCATCCGGCGCAGGCCCCACCGGGTGCGGTGACGGCGCCATGTTCAGCGCCTGTGTCGCCGGCGCAGCGTTCAAGGTCGTGACGGCGTTGACACCGAACTCGACGCTGGCGCGCGATGCGCGATAGCGCCATTGCGTCTGATTGCGCCAGGCGCCGGAACGCTCGATGTTGCGCTCGAAGTCGCGCACGACTCGCGCGCCGCCGCTGCCCAGGCGGTCCAGCACTTCGACGATTGCCAGCCGCAACTGCGGGCCGCTGATGCGGTGCGCCCAGACCGTGCAGCGCTGGTCGTGGGTCACGACGAGCAGCACGCGGCCCTCGGAGCCCGGTGCCGCGAGCACGTTGCCGGGCTGGCCCTCGAGCAGGTCATAGCCCGGGCCGCCGAGCGCGTCCAGCGGCTCGAATCCCTGCGTCAACGCCCAGTCGACCGCTGCTTCGGCCTGCGCGCCGGTGCGCAGGCACGCCTGCTGGAACAGGTTCGCCACGGCCAGCGGCGTCTGCAACGATCGCGGGTCATCGGCAACCACCTGGCCTGTGCCTCGGCCCGGGTCCTGGACTTGAGCGACAGCGATCCCCACCCACAGCAAAGACGCCGCGGCGCCGCGCCGGCACCTCGCGCCACACGAGGCTTGCTTCAAGGCGCGCGGTACCGCCCCGGATTCCTCGTGCCTGCGCTCGGCTGCGCTCACACCCGCTGCGCCACCCAGTCGCGCACCGAGGCCAGCGCGGCGCCGAGTCTGCCCGGCTCGGTGCCGCCGGCCATCGCCATGTCGGCCTTGCCGCCGCCCTTGCCGCCCACCTGCTGGGCGACGAAGTTCACCAGTTCGCCCGCCTTGACTTTTCCGACGCTGTCCGCAGTGACGCCTGCCGCCAGCTGCACGCGCCCACCTTCCACCGTGGCGAGCACGATCACCGCGGTCTTGAGTTTGTCCTTGAGCTTGTCGAGTGTTTCGCGCAGCGTCTTCGCATCGGCACCGTCGAGTTGCGCGGCAAGCACTTTCAGGCCACCCACATCCACAGCCGCGGCGAGCAGTTCGTCGCCATGTGCCGACGCCAGCCTGCCCTTCGCCGCGGCAAGCTCTTTCTCGAGGCTGCGCACATGCTCCAGCACCTGGGTGAGGCGCGCCGGCACTTCCGCGGGCGCGGCGCGCAGGCTTGCCGCCACATCGTTGACCATGCTCTCCAAGGATTGCAGATACGCCAGCGCGTTGTCGCCGCTCACGGCCTCGACGCGTCTCACACCCGCCGCGACGCCGCTCTCGGCGACGATCTTGAACAGACCGATGTCGCCGCTGCGTGCCACATGGGTGCCGCCGCACAGTTCGCGGCTGCCGCCGATGTCGAGCACGCGCACCGTCTCCCCGTACTTCTCGCCGAACAACATCAGCGCGCCCGTCTTCTGCGCGTCATCGATGCTCATCACCCGCGCCTGGGTGGCCGCGTTGGCGAGGATTTCTGCGTTGACGAGCTGCTCGACCTTGCTGATCTGCTGCTGCGTCATGGGTGCGTTGTGCGCAAAGTCGAAACGCGTGCGCTCGGCGTTCACCAGCGAGCCCTTTTGCTGCACATGGGCGCCGAGCACTTCGCGCAGCGCCTTGTGCATCAGGTGCGTGACGCTGTGGTTGCGCATCGTCCTGATGCGCTTGTCGGTGTCGACGCGGGCGGTGAACACATCGCCGATCTCGATCTCGCCCTCGACGATCCGGCCGGTGTGGCCCGCCACGCTGGCCTGCACCTTGACCGTGTCTTCAATCAGCACGCGCGAGCGCGCATTGCGCAATTCGCCGGTGTCGCCGACCTGGCCGCCGCTCTCGGCGTAAAACGGCGTGTGGTCGAGCACGATCACCACGTCGTCGCCGGCGCGCGCGCGCGCCACGGGTGTGCCGTCGATGTACAGGCCGGTCACCTTGCTGTGCTCGCACACCAGGTGTTCATAGCCGTGGAAGTTCGTCGCCACGCCGTCGTACTCGAGGCCCTGCGCCATCTTGAACTTGCCGGCTGCGCGCGCCTGTTCGCGCTGGCGGTTCATCGCCACTTCGAATCCCGCGGAGTCGACTTTCACGCCGCGCTCGCGGCACACGTCGGCCGTCAGGTCGAGCGGGAAGCCGTAGGTGTCGTGCAGCTTGAAGGCCACGTCACCGGCCAGGACGCTTGTCCCCTCGTATGTCATCCCGGCGAACGCCGGGATCCACCCTTCGCGAATCTCCTCCGTCGTGGATCCCGGCTTCCGCCGGGATGACGGTGGCTCTCCCGCTCGCGGGACAGGGAGTAAGGCGAGCGCGGATTCCAAGATCTCCATGCCATTCGCGATCGTATGGAAGAAGCGCTCTTCCTCTTGCTTCAGCACTTCCGTGATGAGCGCACGCTCGCGGCGAAGTTCGGGATAGGCCTCGCCCATCTCAGCGGCCAACGGCGCGACCAGCGTGTAGAAAAACGGCTTCCTCGCACCCAGCTTGTAGCCGTGGCGAATCGCACGCCGTGCAATGCGGCGCAGCACATAACCGCGGCCTTCGTTGCCGGGGATCACACCGTCGGCAACGGTGAAGGTGCAGGCGCGGATGTGGTCGGCAATCACCTTGAGGGACGGCGCGTCCTTGTCGGCGTTGCCGGCACCTGCGGCGTCGACGGCCGCCTTCGCCGCGTCGAGCAAATTGACGAAGGTATCGATCTCATAGTTGCTGTGCACGTGCTGCAGCACGGCCGTGAGGCGCTCCAGCCCCATGCCCGTATCCACGCTCGGCTTGGGCAACTTGTGCATGACTCCCGCTTCATCGCGGTTGAACTGCATGAACACGTTGTTCCAGATCTCGATGTAGCGGTCGCCGTCTTCTTCTGCGCTGCCCGGCGGGCCGCCCG
>JANNKM010000517.1:0-3094 GCA_031396305.1 Rhizobacter sp. | reverse complement strand
GCCACGGAGCGCCAGGTGTTCCCTACCCGAGGTTGTCGGCGGCAAAGCCCCAGTTGATCAGCTTGTCGAGAACTGCCTTGACGTGGTCCGGGCGGCGGTTTTGGTAGTCGAGGTAGTAGGCGTGTTCCCAGACGTCGATTGACAGGAGCGGCTTTTGTCGCGCCGGCGGCAGGCTTGCGTTGGCGGTGTCGACGACACCGAGCTTGCCAGCTTCCAGCACCAACCAGACCCAGCCGCTGCCGAAGCGTTGCGCGGCAGCTGTTGCGAGCGCCTTCTTGCATGCATCGACGCTGCCGAAGCTGGCGTCGATCAGGGGCTTGATCGACGCTGGCGGCGCGCCGCCGCCGTTGGCGCGCAGGCTGTGCCACAGGAACGTGTGGTTCCAGGTTTGCGCCGCGTTGTTGTAGATCGTCGCGTGGTCCGCGTGATCCGCGGTTGCGCTGATGAGCTGTTCCAGCGACATCTCTGTGAAACGCGTGCCGGCGATGAGCTTGTTCAGTGCATCGACATAGCCCTGGTGATGCTTGCCGTAGTGCAAGCCGAGCGTGACTGCCGAGATGACTGGCGCCAGCGCCTCTTGCGAATAAGGCAGCGGCGGCAGTTGATGGGGATAGTTCGACTGCGGCGTCATTGTGGTTTCCTCTGAAGGGGCGACAGGCCCGTGCGCACGGCCACTGCACGCCGCAGCGCGCTGTGGTTGGTCAGGGTCACCGTGACGCCGTCGTCCGTGCGAACCACGTGATGAACCACGACGTCATGCCATCCATCGACACGATGCACTTGGGCAAACGCTTGCGCATTGCCATGCTCGACGACGCGACGGTAGAGGTCAATCAGCGCCGGATGATCCATGGGACCGGCGATGACGTCGCGCAGGCGCTTGCCGCACAGCTCGTGCGGTTTGCACCGCATCAGCCGTGCTGCAGCCGCGTTGGCGGCCTGCCACTGGAAGTCGACGATGCGCCCGGCCTCGCGCACGGCGTTCAGCCGCATCGCCCCGGGCGCTTCCGGCGCGCCGTCCGCGACCGGTGAGGCGCGGGCGGCGCTGCGGGGGAATGCGCCAGACCGCTCCTGTTGAACTGCGGTGTGGGTCATGTTCAACTCCTTCGCGGTTCCATCGCGCAATCAGGACTTGCCGAAACGCGCCTTGGCCGCTGCGACGCAAGCGCTCTTCGCTTCACCGGCCAGAGCGTCGCATTTCTCCGAGGCGACCTGGTAGTCGGCATCGCGCTTGTCGGCGCTGGCGTCGGTACGGGCCTCACCGATCTGCTTGCCCAACTTGGCGTCAGCCAGGGCCTTGACCTCGACTGCCTTGGCCTCCTTCACGCACACGTCCTTGGTGTTGCCGGCCATGTCATCGCACTTCTCCTTGGCCACTGCGTAAGTCGACTCGGCCTTGGCCACGAGCACCTTGGTCTGGTCGGCGGGTTTGGCGGTGTAGCCGTACTCGAGTTCGGCGAGCGCGACCTTTTCGCGGGCCTTCGCTTCCTCGACACAAATGTCCTTGGCGTTGCCGCTTTGCGCAGCACACGCCGCCTTGCCCGACTTGAAGTCGGCACTGATGCGGCTCTTGCCGGCGTCATAGTCGGCTTTGGCCATCGGTGCGGATTGGGCAATTGGCCAGGCCAACAGTGCGGCAACGATGAGCGAGGCTTTGAAGTTGAGGGTCGGGTTCATGAGAGTCCTTTGGATGGTGATAAAGAAGAGGGGGAGCAGTGCCGGCCATACGAATCAGCGGACGAGTCCGCGAAAGCGCGAGCTCCGACTGTGGCCGAGTGCGACGGCCGCGCCCAGCAGACTGCGGCGCAACGCGCGGTAGTCGATGTCCTACGCGCCTCACTCGTGGCGCAACGCCTCGATCGGGTCGAGCCGCGCCGCGCGGCGTGCCGGGAAGTAGCCGAACAGCACGCCGATGCCCGCCGAGAACACGAACGACAGCAGGTTGATCGCCGGGTCGAACAGGTAGGGCACGCCCATCAGTTGCGCACCCGCGTACGACGCGCCGGTGGCGATGACGATGCCGATCAGGCCGCCGAGCGCGGCGAGCACCACCGCCTCGATGAGGAACTGCAACAGCACCTCGCGCTCGAGCGCGCCGATCGCCAGGCGCAGCCCAATCTCGCGCGTGCGCTCGGTGACGCTGACGAGCATGATGTTCATGATGCCGATGCCGCCCACGAGCAGGCTCACCGCGGCCACCGCACCGAGCAGCATCGTCATCACCTGGGTCGTTCCCGACAGCGTTTCCGCCAGTTGCTGCGTGTCCAGCACGTTGAAGTTGTCGTCGTCGCCACCGGTGAGCTTGCGCCGCTCGCGCAGCAGTTCCTTCAGGCTCGCCTTCAGGCGCGTGCTGTCGCTTCCGTCCTGCATCGACACCATCAGCGTATTCACGCGCTGGTTCCCGGTGACGCGGCGCTGCAGCGTGCGCAGCGGCACGAGCACGGTGTCGTCCTGGTCGTTGCCCATCGCGGCCTGGCCTTTCGAGGCGAGAACGCCGATGACTTCGCACGAGAACTGCTTGATGCGCAGCATCTCGCCCAGACCGCGGCGCCCGGCCGAGCCACCATAGATCTCGCGCCGCACCGTTTCGCCGACGATGCACACCGCGGCGCCCGCGGCGAGTTCTTCGTCGGTGAACACGCGCCCGGAGCTGAGTTTCCAGTTGCCGGTCTCGAACCATGCATTGGTGCTGCCGGTGACGCTGCTCGTCCAGTTGCGGCCGTTGCCGACCACGGTGACACCGGCGCGGCCTTCGGGTGCCACCGCGGCAACACCGCCGATCTGCGCCAGCACCGCTTCGGCATCAGCCTCCTTGAACGCCGGCGCGCCGCCCGTGCCGCCACCGCCACCCGGCCCCTGGCGCTGACCCGGGCGCACCATCAGCAGGTTCGTGCCGAGGCTGGAAATCTGCATCTGCACTGCCTGCGTGGCACCGTTGCCCAGTGTCACCATCGTGATCACCGCGCTCACGCCGATGACGATACCCAGGATCGTCAGGAACGATCGCAGCAAGTTGCGCCGGATCGAGCGCAATGCGAGGAACAGCGTGGACAGCCACATCAGGGTGCTTGCTCGACTGAAGTGTCCAGTGGCG
>JANNKM010000051.1:0-6790 GCA_031396305.1 Rhizobacter sp. | reverse complement strand
ATGTCCCGGATTCGCGTCGGCCCCGACGGGTGGGTGCTGATCCATTGCGGCGGCGCGCCCTTGCTGGCGGCGGCCATCTTCTGCCACAGCGTCACCCCGGCACGCGGGTCGTAGCCGGCGCGCGCCGCGAGTTCGATGCCCACCAGGTCGGCTTCGGACTCGTCTTCGCGGCCGAACTTGAGCGTGAGCAGCTGGCCGCCCATGTCGGCCGCCAGTCGGCTCAGGCCGCCCAGGCCGAAGATCGCCGCGCCGACTTCGATCGCGCCGCGTGTGGCCATGGTCTTGCCCAAACGCTCGCGGGCGTGCTCGCGCAACGCGTGGGTCATTTCGTGGCCCATGATCATCGCAACCTCGTCGTCGCTGAGCTGCAGCTGTTCGAGGATGCCGAAGTAGAACGCGATCTTGCCGCCCGGCATGCAGAAAGCGTTGACCTGTTTGCTGCCGATGAGGTTCACCTCCCACTTCCATTGCCGCGCGCGTTCGTTCCACTCGTAGGTGTGGGGCCGGATGCGCTGCTCGATCGCGCGCAGACGGATGAGTTGCGGGTGGTTGTCAGGCGCCAGGGCCTTCTTTTCCGCGGCTTGCTGGCGCAGTTGCACGTATTGCTGCGACGCTGCGCGCTCCACCTGGTCGGCAGAGACCAGCTTGGAGAAGCTCGATTGTTTTCCCACGTCGACGCCTTCGCGCGCCCACGCTGGCAGCGCGCCGATTGCCGCCCCGCCGAGCAGGGCCGCGCCGAAGAGACGCCGCGGCGCGGAGAATCCGCCCGCGCAGCAACCGCAAGCCGCACCCGACCAGGGCCTCAGCCGCGTTTCAGATTCCTTCTTCAACATCTCTTCTCCTGTCGTCGTGGCGTGCGCGCTGCTCGCGCGGCCTGCCTCTAACGCGAATCGGAGCTTTCCAGCATACGGCGCACCTGCGGCAGCAAAAAATACGCCGGAAAGCTGAGCCAGAACGTCAGGAAAAAGTATGCCGCATAGCCCATTTCCTGCGCGCCGATGCCGCCCGCCCAGCCCGCCACGGCGCGGCTGAAGGCGAAGATGCTCGACAAGATCGCGTACTCCGTCGTCGCTTTGGCGCGGCTCGTGATTGCCATCAGGAACGCGAGAAACGCGCCGGTCCCCAGGCCCCCGGTAAAACTCTCCAGGCCGCTCGCCGCGTACACCAGCGCCTGCTGCGCCAGCGCTGTGTCGACACCTCCTTGCACACCCACTCCAAGGCCCGGCAGCCACCACGCGGCGAGCGCATAGCCGAGGTTCGACAAGGCCTGCCACAGGCCCAGCACCCACAAGCCCTTGAAGATGCCGCGCGTATCGACGTACCAGCCGCCGAGCAGGCCGCCGCCGATCGACAGCGCCAGCCCCAGGTTCACGCTGACCAGGCCAATCTGCTGCGCCGTGAAGCCGCTGTCCACCCAGAACGGCTTGACCATGAAACCCATCGACGCGTCACCGAGCTTGAACAGCAAGATGAACAGCAGAATCGCGATCATTCCCGGGCGCGACAGCAGCTCGACCCAGGCGCCGAACACCGGCCCCTGGCGCAGCAGTTGCGCACGCGGCTGGCGCGCGGCGTGCACCATGATGCCCGCGCCGAGGAACATCAGGCCCACGGGAATTGCGCCCTTGAACCACCAGGTGTCGCTGTACACGGCGACCATAGCCCATCCCGCAAAGCGACCCAGCGGCGCCAGCCCCGGCCAGAGCAAGCCCAGCAAAACGCAGGCCAGCGCGAGCACCCACAGCGGCTGGCCGCGCAGCAGGCCGAACTCAGCGGCGACGCTGCTGCGGTCGCTGAGCACCTGTTTTTCCGCAGGCGCGAGGAGTGCACAACCGGCGTTGATGGCGAACATCGCACCGCCCAGAAAGTAGGCCACGCCCCAGCCGAGCCAGCCCGAGACCATCAGCAGCACTCCCGCGAAAATCATGCCGACGCGGTAAAAGCCGATGCGAAAGCCGTTCGCCAGACCGTATTCGCGGCGATCCAGCAGCTCGATCGTGTAGCCGTCGGTGGCGATGTCGTTCGTTGCCGAAAACACGGTGAACATGCCGATCGCGACCCAGACCCACGGCCCGATCGACAACCCCGTCCCCGCTGCCGCCGCGGCGCCGAACCACCACATCACGCAGGCCATGCCGACGTTTGCCGCGGCGATCCACCAGCGGTGGCGGCGCGCCCAATCGACGGCCGGCGCCCACAGAAACTTCACTGTCCATGCCAGGCCAAGCAGGCTGAGCAACCCGATGTCCGCAAGGTTCACACCCTGCTGGCGGAAATAGACCGGGAAGATGTCGTAGAACACGCCGAGCGGCAGGCCCTCGCTGAAATACAGCAGCGCGACCCAGAAGAGCTTGCGGCGGTAGACGGGGGTGAGTGCAGCAGGAGCGGGGTGCGCGTCCGCCGAGGGCAGGGTCATGCGCCGATTCTATGCAGCGCGCCGGGCGCGTTTCAGGGCGGGGTGACGCCCTGCCTGTGGATCGCCTCGGCCAAAGCCAGCAGCTGCTGGCGCGGCAGTTCCCCGACCAGGGCATAACCGGTCGCCTTGCCATGCTCGCTGTTGCCCTCGACCCAATAGAACATGCCGAGCGCTCCCTGCTGCTCGTAGCGGAACGCCGCGGCGGTGTCGGCGTCGGGCTTGCGCAGGTACACCGTCACCCGAGCCGGTTTCTTGGGCGGGTCGGCGGCCGCGTTGGCCGTGGCATCGGGCGGCGTGGCCGAGGGCAACGCCTGGTACATCAGCTGCGCGCTCGGGCCTGCCGCGTCGGGGAGGAGCCGGCCGCCGACGAGCTCGAACCCCTGCTCGCGCAGGTCGAACAGTTTCACGGGAACGTCCAGGCGTTTCGTGAGCCAGCGGCTCAAGTGTTCCTCCTGGGCCTTCACCTCAACCGCGTGCCTGCCCTCGGGCACGTAGACGCTGTGCGCCATCGCCGCGCGCTGCACCCAGGCGTTCGGCGCAGCTTGGCTCGCGGCCAGCGGCGGCGTCTCGGCCCGCAGGCGCCACATCAGGCCTGCGCCGGTGGTCGCGCCGAGCACGAATACGAGCACTGCGGCGGCCCACGCCTGCCAGTGGCGCCAATCGACGGGCGCCGCGCCGCGCAGTACGACGCGCGACAGGCGCGCCGGCACCGCCTCCGTCAACACGGCGTCGAGCTGGCTGCGCAATCCTTCGCGATCGGCGGCCCACAGGCGCACGCGCGCCGCATCGAGGGGATGGTCGCGCAACCAGGCTTCGACTTCGGCGCGCCGCTCAGGCGTGAGTTCGCCGTCGAGCCAGGCATTGAGGACGGTGTCGTCGAACGGGGCGGTCATGGCAGGTCCGGGGGTCAGCGAAATATCAAACAGCAAACAGCGGCATCACACGACGCGCCGCAAGCCACCCGCGGAACGCGGAGGCTTGCCCTCCAGCAACTCACGCAACGCGGCGCGGCCGCGCGACACGCGCGACATCACGGTGCCGATCGGGATGCCCAGCGCCTCGGCGCAATCGGCGTAAGAGAGTTGTTCCAGGCTCACCAGCAGCAACGGCTCGCGCTGCTCGACGGGCAACTGGCGCAGCGCGGCGATCAGGTCGATGCGCAGGCCGACGTCCACACCCGGCGCAGGCAACTGGTCGGCCAGGTCGTCATAACCGTCCGACGTGGGCTGGCGCGCATGGCGCCTGCGCTCGTCCATGAAGGCGTTGTGGGCGATCGAGACCGTCCACAACACGATGTCGCGGCGCTGGTCGAACTGATGCCAGTGCGTCAACGCGCGCTCCAGGGTGATCTGCACCAGGTCGTCGGCGCCATGGGTATCGAACACCAGCGAACGCGCATAGCGGCGCAGCCGCGGGATCGCGTCGAGCAATTGATGGCGAAACGAGGAAGGAGCGTCCACAACAGGGCGTACGGAGCTGCGTGCCCGATTATTCCCCCGGGTCAGCGCCGCAGCATGCGTTTTCGCACACGCAGCGCTGCTGCGGCGGCTTCGCGAACGGGTTCAGGTGCTCAGCTGGCGCTGCCTGAGCGCTTCAGCGCGAATTCAGCAAACCATGCCACGCAATCGGCGTTGGTCATCGCGTCGAGCTTGAACACCTGCTCGGCGGGCGTTCCCATCAGCAGCTTCTTCACCGGCAGTTCCATCTTCTTGCCCGACAGCGTGCGCGGGATGGCGCTGACCTGGAAGACCTCGTTGGGCACATGGCGTGCCGACAAGGCGTGCCGGATCGCCTGCTTGATCGACGCGGTCAGCGCTGCATCGAGCACCAAACCCTCGCGCAGCACGACGAACAGCGGCATGTAGCTCTCGCGGCCGAGGTATTC
This sequence comes from Rhizobacter sp., assembly GCA_031396305.1. GTDB lineage: Bacteria > Pseudomonadota > Gammaproteobacteria > Burkholderiales > Burkholderiaceae_C > JAEMQF01. Next base: position 2,489 of record JANNKM010000051.1, on the reverse strand, counting down.
GAGATCGACGACCAGGCTGTCCAGCACTTCGGGCAGCGTCTCGACGGCGCGGTACAGCTCGGCGGTGCCCATGCGGATGCCGTGGCGGTTGATCGTCGCGTCGCTGCGGCCGTAAATGATGGCGCCGCTGCGCGGCGTGATGCGAATCCAGTCGCCGTGGCGCCAGATTCCGGGGTACATGTCGAAGTAGCTGTCGAGGTAGCGCTTGTTGTCCTTGTCGCCCCAGAAGTACAAAGGCATCGACGGCATGGGTTTGGTGCAGACGAGTTCGCCGACTTCGTCGATCAGGGCCCGGCCCCGGCCGTTCGCGTCGGGTTCGCTCCACGCCTCGACCGCAGCGCCCAGGCACCGGCATTGCATTTCGCCTTCGATCACCGGCAGCGTGGGCAAGCCGGCGATGAAGGCGCCGGCGAAGTCGGTGCCGCCCGAAATCGGCGCAAGCCAGATCGGTCGGCCTTCCACTTGCGGCAGGCGCTCGTAAACCCAGCGATAACACTCGATCGCCAGCGGCGAGCCGGTCGAGCCGATGGTGCGCAGCCTTGACAAGTCAGCCACCTCGGCAGGGCGCACGTCGGCCTTCAGGCAGTTCGCATAAAACGCCGCGCCGGCACCGAAGAACGTCGCTCCGGACTCGGCGGCAAAGCGCCACAGCAGGCTCCAATCGGCCTGGCCCGCACGGCCGGTGGGGCTGCCGTCGAACATGCAGACCGTCGTGCCGCCGAGCAACACGCCGGCCTGCAGATTCCACATGATCCAGCCCGTCGAGCTGTACCAATGAAAGCGCTCACCCGTCTCGGCGCTGGGCCCGAGGTTGTTGTGCAGGCACGCCCCCTTCATCGTCTCCAGCATCACGCCGCCATGGCCGTGCACGATGGCCTTGGGCAGGCCTGTCGTGCCACTCGAGTAGACAACCCACAGCGGATGATCGAACGGCAGCGACATGGGCTCGGTCACATCGCCCCCAGCGGCGAGCGCGGCGAAATCATGGGCGCGGCGGTTCGAATTTGCCAGCCGCGTGGGGTCGGATTGCGCATCCAGGTTGCGCAACAGCACGGCGTCGCGAACGCTGGGCAATTCCGCCAGGAGATGCACAAGCAGGGCCTGGCGGTCGTGCGCCACGCCACCGTACACATAACCGTCGCAGGCGATCAACACCTTGGGCTCGATCTGCCGGAAGCGATCCAGCACCGCCACCGGCCCCATGTCGGGCGAACACACCGACCAAACCGCGCCGACACTCGCGCAGCCAAGGAACGCCACCACCGTCTGCGGCACGTTGGGCAGGTAGGCGCAGACGCGATCGCCGGGATTGATTCCGAAACGGCGCAAGGCCGCAGCAAACGCGCCGACCTGGCGTTTCAATTCGGGCCAGGAGAGTTCCTGCATCTCGCCGCGCTCGCGCAGGCGCTCGCGCAGGCGCTCGCTCTGGAAAACGATCGCCGGGTGGCCTGCGGCGTGCGCGGTGTCGGCGTGGCGCAGCACCTGGGCAGCGTAGTTGACCTGCGCGCCGGGAAACCAGGTCGCGCCGGGCATGACTTCATCGACCAGCACCTGCGAATGTGGTGTGGGCGAGCGCACGTCGAAGTAGTCCCAGATCGAGGCCCAGAACGCCCTCAGGTCAGCGACCGACCAGCGCCAGAGTTCGTCGTAGCCGGCGGTCGTGGTCGGGTCGAATTTCAGGCCGCGCTCGCGTTCGAGCCAGCGCGTGTAGCGAAGGATTTGGGGTTCGGGCAGGGGCATGCGGGATTCCAGTGACGCGTCGCATCAAGCGAGCGCAGCATCGACGCCCACATAGCGCCAGGCATCGCGCATGAACGGGTGCCGCCAATGGCCGCGCACCCAGGGCTGCTGCAAGTCGTTGACGATGTTGTGGGCGTGAACTTTGTAGGGCATGTAGGCGACGAGCAGGTTCTTCGCCTGGCGCATCAACGCGTCGCGCTCGGGGCCGTCGGGCAAGGTGTTCTGGCGTTCGAACAGCCGGTCGAATTCGGGCAGCGAAAAGTGCGCGTCGTTCGATTCGCTCGCGTTCGGGCCGTAGCCGATGCCCAGAAAAAAGCCGCCGTCGGGCGAAGCGGCAACCCAGCTGAAGCCCCACATCATCAGCGACCCGGCGCGCGACTTCTTCAACAGGTCGGGCCAGGTCGCGACGTCGAACTCCATGCGCACGCCCACTGCAGCAAGGTATTTGCGCCAGAGCTCGTTCTGCCGGCGCGAGCGCTGGTCGGGCAGCGACGCCAGGCGCAACACGAGCGGCGCGCCGCCGGGCAACTCGCGCCAACCGTCGCCGTTGGCGTCGACATAACCGAACACATCGAGCAGCGCCATCGCCTCGGCGCGGCTGTGTTTGCTCATTTCACTGCGGTACGACTCGGAATACCCGGACGTGAACGGCGTGAGGGTGGACTGCGCGAGGACTGCCTGGCCGTGGCGCAACAGCAGATTGGCCTGCGCGCCGTCGTAGGCCAGCGCGACGGCGCGGCGCAGCGCCA
>JANNKM010000496.1:0-4686 GCA_031396305.1 Rhizobacter sp. | reverse complement strand
GCCAAGGCTGCAAGGACGATCACACGCGCTGTCCGCTTCGTGAGAGCCATGAGTTTTCTCCCTCTATACCGGCTTTCGCCGGTACCTGACTAGCGACAAAGCTCAGCATGCACACACAAGCGACCGTCATCCCGGCGCACGCCGGGATCCACCCTCAGCGCACTAACCTGGATCCCGGCATTCGCCGGGATGACGACGGCGTCGCGTCCGTGCATGTCATCCCGGCGCACGCCGGGATCCACTGGGTGAACGCAGCGGACCCACCGAACGCGCGACGCTCCAACGAGTGGATACCGGCCCCGTGTCGAGCAAGGGTGGCACTTTCGCCGGTAGGACAACGCATGGCTGAACCATGTCACTAATCAGGCGCCGGTATGACGACGGGTGGCTGAACCATCAGCCTATCGTCATCAGACTCGCATTGCCGCCTGCGGCCGCGGTGTTGATGCTCAGCGACCGTTCGATCACGAGACGCTCCAGCGGCACTGCCGCGTTGCCCGGCGCCATGGCGCTCAAGGCGATGAGGGGCCCGGGCCGTGCCGCCAGCGCCGCGCTCGTGCTCAGCAGCGCCGCTGGCGCGCCATGCTGCAGTACGGCGTCGAAGTGAACCGCTGGCTGCGACCAGTCCTGCGCCAGCGAGATGCGCTCGCGCACTGGGGCTGGCAGACGCTCGCGCAGGGGCGCGGCGGGCATCGGCCAGACGGCGTGGCTGCCTACGGCGAGCACGGCGGCGAGCTGCGCCAGGCGGTCGGCATCGGCGTCGGCAAGGCAAAGCACCGCCGCTCGCGGCAGCACGGCGTACAGATTGGCTTCGCCGGTTGGGCCGGGCAGCGTGTGCCAGGCGCCCACCGGCGAGCTCGCGACGGCCTGGTCACATTGCGCCGCCAACAGCGCCATGCCCTGCGCCAGCGCCCATTCGCGCAGCGAGCCGATGGCGTCGGCCGATTCGGCCTGGTCTTGTTCGTCGACCAGGCCGCGCACCGGCAGGCGTGCCGGGCTGGCGGCGCGCAGCACCGGGGCGTTGGCATGCGCGACTGCCAGGCGCGCTGCCTGCGCCGGCTGCTGCGCCAGCAGACGCAGCAGGTACAGCGGCCCGCCGGCCTTCGGCCCCGTGCCCGACAGACCTTCGCCGCCGAAAGGTTGCACGCCGACGACGGCGCCGACGATGTTGCGATTGACGTAGATGTTCCCGGCACGCGACGCACGCACCACCTGCGCCACGGTTTCGTCGATGCGCGTGTGCACGCCTTGCGTCAGGCCATAGCCTGTGGCGTTGATCTGCTCCAGTGTCTGCGCCAGCTGTTCGCTCGGGTAGCGCAGGATATGCAGTACCGGGCCGAAGACCTCGCGCTGAAGCTCGGTCACGCTCTCCACCTCGATGAGCGTGGGCGCGACGAAACTGTCGCCGGCGCCGCGAACCCCGCCAAGAGGTGCACGCCAGACACGCCGGCCGCGCGATTGCATCGCCTGCACATGGCGTTCGATCGACTCCCGCGCCTCGGAGTCGATCACCGGCCCGACGTCCACGGCCAGCGATTGCGGGTCGCCGATCTGCAGTTCTTCCACCGCGCCTCGCAACATCGCGAGAAGGCGCTCCGCCGCGTCGTCCTGCACGCACAGCAGGCGCAGCGCCGAGCAGCGCTGGCCGGCGCTGTCGAAGGCTGATGACACGATGTCGGCGACGGCCTGTTCGATCAGTGCCGACGAATCGACAAGCATCGCGTTCTGGCCGCCGGTCTCGGCGATCAGCGGCACGACTTGGCCACGCGCCGTGAGGCGCCGGCTCAGCGTGCGCTGCAGCAGCCGCGCGACTTCAGTCGACCCGGTGAACACGACGCCGTTCACGCGCGGGTCGTCCACCAACGCCGCGCCGACGGTCTCGCCGCGCCCCGGCAGCAATTGCAGCGCCCCCGGTGGAACTCCGGCATCGAGCAAGGCACGCACCGCCACCGCGGCGACGAGCGGCGTCTGTTCGGCGGGCTTGGCCAGCACCACGTTGCCGGCGGCCAACGCCGCGGCCACCTGGCCGGTGAAGATGGCCAGCGGAAAGTTCCAGGGGCTGATGCACGCCACGGGCCCGAGCGGCAGATGGGTTGCGTTGTCGAAATCGCGGCGCACCTCGGAGCCGTAGTAGCGCAGGAAGTCGACCGCCTCTCGAACCTCGGCGACGGCGTTGGCGCAGGTCTTGCCGGCTTCGCGCACGAGCAATGGAATCAGCGCCAATGCATCGTGTTCGAGTCGATCGGCGGCGCCATCGAGGCATGCGGCGCGCTCCGCGGGCGACGTGGCAGCCCAGGCCGGTGCGGCGCGCGCGGCGGCTGCTACGGCGCGGTGCACGTCGGCGACAGTGGCTTCCCGGACCTGACCGACCACGTCGCCGTGCTGCGCGGGGTTCTTCACGGGCATCCAATCGCCGTGGGATGCGCTGGCGTCGAGCATGGGTTCGGCGCGCCACGGGTGGTGCGCGGTGTCGGCAAAGGCCTGAGCCAACGCCGCGAGCGTGGTCTCATCCGCCAGGTCCAGGCCGCGTGAGTTGGTGCGCGCTGCGCCATGAATATGGCGTGGCAATGCGATCGCCGGGTGCGGGGCGCCGAGCACGGCGGCACCGCCGTCGCTGCGCGTGGCGAGCTCCTGCACCGTCTGCACGGGGTCCTGCACGAGATCCTCCAGCGCCAGGTTGGGGTCGGCGATGCGGTTCACGAACGACGTGTTCGCGCCGTTTTCCAGAAGGCGGCGCACCAGGTAGGCGAGCAGCGTTTCGTGCGTTCCCACCGGCGCGTAGATGCGGCACGGGCGCCCGAGCTTGCCCTCAGTCACGTCGCCCACCACCTGCTCGTACAGCGGTTCGCCCATGCCGTGCAGGCACTGGAATTCGTACGGCACCGGGTCGTGATCGGGCCCGGCCAGCGCATGCACGGCGGCGAGCGTGTGCGCGTTGTGCGTGGCGAACTGGGGGAACACGGCGTCGAGTGCGCCGAGCAGTCTGCGCGCGCAGGCGATGTAGGCGACATCGGTGTAGCTCTTGCGCGTGTAGACCGGGTAGCCGTCCAGGCCATCGATCTGCGCGCGCTTGATTTCACTGTCCCAGTACGCGCCCTTGACCAGCCGCACCATCAGGCGGTGCGCGCTGCGCCGCGCGAGGTCGATGAGAAAGTCGACGACCGCCGGGCAACGCTTCTGGTACGCCTGGATGACGAAGCCGATGCCATTCCAGCGCGTCAGCTCCGGCTCGAAACACAGGCGCTCCAGCAGGTCCAGCGACAGCTCAAGCCGGTCGGACTCTTCCGCGTCGATGTTCAGGCCGATGTCGTAGCGCCGCGCCAGCAGCGTCAGTTGCATCAGGCGTGGGTACAACTCGGCCATCACGCGTTCGATCTTGGCGCGCGCGTAGCGCGGGTGCAGAGCCGACAGCTTGATCGAGATTCCCGGGCCCTGAACGATGCCGCGCCCTGCGGACGCCGCACCGATCGCATGGATCGCTTGCTCATAGGCATTGAGGTAGCGCTGCGCGTCGGTGGCCGTGAGCGCCGCCTCGCCCAGCATGTCGTAGGAGTAGCGAAAGCCTTGCGCCTCGCGTTCGCGCGCGTGGGCCAGCGCATCTTGAATTGTTTCGCCGGTGACGAACTGCTCGCCCATCATGCGCATCGCGATGATGACGCCCTTGCGAACGAGCGGCTCGCCGCCCCGCGTAACGACACGGCGTAGTAGCGACGTGAGCCCGCTGTCGCTGTGGGTGGCGACCAGCTTGCCGGTGAGCAGCAGACCCCACGCGGCCGCATTGACGAACAGCGACGGGCTCTGACCCAGGTGCTGCTCCCAGTTGCCCTGGGCGATCTTGTCGCGGATGAGCGCATCGCGCGTCGCGTCGTCGGGAATTCGCAGCAGCGCCTCGGCCAGGCACATCAGTGCCACACCCTCTTGCGAGCTCAGCGCGAATTCCTGCAACAGGCCCTGCACGATGCCGGCGCGGCCGCGATCGTGGCTGCGTTCGCGCACACCGCGCGCGACGCGCAGTGCAGTCTCGTGCGCGGTCTCTGCCTGCGCACTCGTCAGCCGCGCTTGTTCAATCAGGCCGGGCAGCAGCTCCGTTTCGCTCGTTCGGGTGAGCGCGCTGATGCTCAGGTGCAGCGCCGAGCGCTCGGGCAGTGGTGTCAGCTGACCGGCAGTGAGGGCTTCATGCGCACGGGCCGGGGTCTGCGGGGCGCTCATTGGCTTTTCTGCAAGATCGTGGGTCGCTCGTGATCGGCTCGTTGCCCGTCCCGGCATGTTCGGGAAAACACTAGGGTTCGGCGCAAAAGAGTACAGAAGCTTGATCTGCGCGTATCAAGTGCCGCACCAAAAGCCTCCTAAATTCTCCGAATACCTCGCGACGGAATCGCAGGTCAAGGTCACCCGATTCAACCCCCAGGAGACATCCACCATGAAGCTGAAAGCTTACATTGCTTTGAGTATTGGCCTCGGCCTGACCGGCGCCGCCCAGGTTGCCAAGGCTGGCGACCTCGTGATCGCCACCGTCAACAACGGTCACATGATCGAAATGCAGAAGCTCACGCCGCATTTCGAGAAGGCGAATCCCGGCATCAAGGTGAAGTGGGTCACGCTCGAAGAAGGCGTGCTGCGCCAGCGCGTGACGACCGACATCGCCACCAAGGGCGGCCAGTTCGACGTGATGACGATCGGCATGTA
>JANNKM010000494.1:0-15074 GCA_031396305.1 Rhizobacter sp. | reverse complement strand
CGGCAAGTGCCTGCGGTCACATATGTGCATAGGAAGTCCTAGAAGCGATGGAGCGGAGAGCTATATATGCACCGAAGGAATTAGCAACTGATAACTATGTACTTGTGAGACATAACGAGCATCAATAGAGTCCCGATCATGGATTTCACAGCAACCCTCTGCGGATTTGGCGTCGGCGCCATTGTCGGCATGACGGGCGTTGGCGGTGGATCCTTGATGACCCCCTTGCTGCTGTCACTTTTCAGGTTGAGCCCGGCAGTCGCGATCGGTACCGACCTGTGGTTTGCCGCCATCACGAAGTCGGCTGGCGCGGTTTCGCACCATCGGGCGGGCCAAGTCGACTGGCGGCTGACGGGTCTTCTTCTTGCCGGCAGCATTCCGGCAGCGCTCGGCACGATTGCCTTGATGCACATGACCGGACTGACCAAGGCCTGGGCGGGCACGCTGACTTTTTCCCTGGGCATCGCGCTGCTGCTGACCGCCATTGTCGTCGCCTACCGCAAGGCTTGGCATCGCGTCGGATTGCGTCTGGAGGGCTTGATCCCACCGTCCCACAAGCCTGCGCTGACGGTGCTGTGCGGCCTGATTCTCGGCGTTCTTGTTTCGCTCAGCTCGATAGGCGCAGGCGCCATCGGCGCCACGCTCATCATGTTGCTCTATCCGCGCATGGAGGCGCACCGGGTGGTCGGGACCGACATCGCCCACGCGGTTCCGCTGACGCTGGTCGCGGGTATCGGCTATGCCACGCTCGGCCATGTGGACTGGCAATTGTTGCTGAGTCTGCTGCTCGGATCGATCCCCGGCATATGGCTCGGCGCCCAACTGACACGAACGATGCCCGAACGGCTGGTGCGAGCCCTGCTGTGCGTTTCACTCGTGGCTGCCGGACTCAAAGTGATCCATTGAGATTGATGAACCATGTACCAGTACTCTGAATTCGACCGCTCCTTCGTGCGCCAACGCGCCGCCCAGTACCGTGACCAACTCGAGCGCCACCTGGCCGGACGGCTGGGCGACGACGAATTCCGCCCGCTGCGGCTGCAAAACGGCTGGTACGTGCAACGCCATGCGCCGATGCTGCGCGTAGCGGTGCCCTACGGCGAGATCAGCTCGGCGCAATTGCGGGCGCTGGGGCGCATCGCCCGCGAGTTCGACCATGTCGATGTCGGCACGCCGCAGGAGCGGGGCGGCTTCGGCCATTTCACGACACGCCAGAACGTCCAGTTCAACTGGATACCGCTGCACCGCAGTGCCGACGTGATGGACGCATTGGCCGCGGTAGACATGCACGGCATCCAGACCAGCGGCAATTGCATTCGCAACATCACCAGCGACGCCCTGGCGGGGATAGCGCCCGACGAAGTGGTGGATCCGCGGCCTTACTGCGAGGTGCTGCGCCAGTGGAGCACGCTGCACCCGGAATTCGCCTTTCTGCCGCGCAAGTTCAAGATCGCGGTCACCGGTGCGCGCGAAGACCGGGCGGCGATTGCCTGGCACGACATCGGCCTGCAACTCCTGAAGAACGATGCTGGCGAAGTCGGCTTCAAGGTGCTGGTGGGCGGAGGCATGGGCCGCACGCCGGTGATCGGCACCGTGATTCGCGAGTTCCTGCCCTGGCAGCAGATCCTCGTTTTCATCGAGGCCATCGTGCGTGTCTACAACCGCTACGGCCGTCGCGACAACCTGTACAAGGCGCGCATCAAGATTCTGGTCAAGGCCGAAGGTCAGAAGTTCATCGATGCGGTGAATACTGAATTCGGCCACATCCTGAATGACGATGTCGACGGCACAGCGCACCTGATTCCGCACGCCGAGTTGAACCGCATGGCGCGCAGCTTTGCCTTGCCCGCGGGCGTGGCGCCGGTCAGTGGCCCGGCTGCGCCTCCGGGCGCGGGGGCCAACGTGGCGTATTCGCGCTGGCTCTCGCGCAATGTGCATGCGCACCGCCTGCCTGGCTATCGCGCCGTGACGCTCTCGTTCAAGCGCATCGGCCAGGCTCCTGGCGACGCCACGGCGGACCAGATGGACGCTGCCGCCGAAATCGCAGAGCGTTTCAGCCACGGCGAATTGCGCGTCACGCACGACCAGAACCTGCTGTTGCCATGGGTGCGCGAGTCCGACCTTGCGGCCCTTTGGCAAGCGGCCAAGGCACAAAACTTTGCCACGCCCAACATCGGCCTGATCACCGACATGATCGCCTGCCCGGGCGGAGACTTCTGCGCGCTGGCCAACGCGCGCTCCATCCCTGTCGCGGCTGACATCGCAGAGCGCTTCACCGATCTGGACGAGTTGTACGACATCGGCGACATCGACCTGCACATCAGCGGCTGCATCAACTCCTGCGGCCATCACCACAGTGGGCACATCGGCGTGCTCGGAGTCGACAAGGACGGCAAGGAGTGGTACCAGATATCCCTCGGCGGCTCCGACGGCTCCACGCTCAGCGGGGCATCGGTGGCCGGCAAGGTGATCGGCCCGTCGTTTGCCGCGGACGAAGTTGCCGACGCCGTGGAAGCCCTGGTTGACACGTTTCGCGCCAGGCGGCAGGGGCAGGAACGCTTCATCGACACGGTTCGGCGCATCGGAACCACGGCGTTCAAGGAATCGGCCAATGCCGCCCGCCGCAGCACGGCGTTGGCGCATGCGGCCTGACGGCGCAAAGACTCGGGACCCACAGGCATGAAATTCATCGACGTACACAACGATCCCTGGCGCTCGCTCGGCGGCGAAGACGGGCCCCCCGTCAGCATCAACGCCCAGCCGCACCTGCTGCTCAGCCCGGGGCAATGGCACGCGGCACGCGCCCATTGGCCGAACGGCATCGCGGCGGGGCTGGAACTCGGCAACGACCGGGACGTGGAAGACATTGCCGCGGACCTGGGGCGCTTTTCGCTGATCACGCTGCACTTCCCGAAGTGGGTCGACGGCCGGGCCTACAGCCAGGCCAGACTGCTGCGCTCGCGCTACCGATTCGAGGGTGAAATCCGCGCCACCGGCGAGGTTCTGGTGGACATGGTTGCGTTGCTCGCTCGCACCGGCTTCGACGCTGCGGCACTGCGCGCCGACCAATCGATCGACGTCGCTTGGCAGGCGCTGGCAGCCTTTCGTGGCCACTACCAGGGCGATGTGAACGCCAGACTGCCGTTGTTCGCGCTGCCCGCCGGCGCCGCCGACGCCCTGGCGCGCGAGCCGGTGCGCGAGTTTGTCAATCAAGGGGCGGCGATATGAGCGCATCGAGTGCCATTGGTCTTTACGCGCGTGCGACGCCCGAATACGGAGGTCGTGTCGGGCACGCGATCGCGGTATTGCAAAGTGCAGCGACCGAACACGCCGCGCGCATCGTGCAAGCGACGAGTCTCGGTGCCGAAGACATGGTGATCACCGATCTGATCGCGCGGCATGGCCTGGCCATCGATATTGCAACGCTCAACACAGGCCGCTTGCACGCCGAAACACTGGCGTTGATTCCGCGCATCAAGCAGCGTTACGGCGTCGACGTCAAGCGTTTCGCGCCTGCCGCTGAGTCGGTGCTGCGGTTCGTCCGCGCCAACGGCACAGACGCGATGTACAAGAGCGTCGAGTTGCGCAAGACCTGCTGTGCCGTGCGCAAGCTAGAACCCCTGGCGCGCATGCTCGCCGACAAGAGCGCCTGGGTGGCCGGTTTGCGGCGCGAACAATCCGACACGCGTGGGTGCGTGACGTTCAGCGAGCGCGACGCGCAGGGTCGGCTCAAGATCAACCCGCTGGCGGACTGGAGCTGGTCCGACGTGTGGCACTACATCGCGAGCCACGACGTTCCCTACAACCCGCTGCACGACCAGTTCATGCCCAGCATTGGCTGCGCACCTTGCACACGCGCCATCGCGGTGGGCGAGGAGTTTCGTTCCGGCCGCTGGTGGTGGGAAGAGCAAGACGCCAAGGAGTGCGGCTTGCACCTGCAAGCCGCAACCGAAATCACTGTGGGAGTCACTGCATGAATGCGCCGCTGCGAGTCGAAAATCTGCTTCCGGAAATCGATCAGAGCCACCTGGACTGGCTGGAAGAGGAAGCCATCTTCATCTTGCGCGAGACCGTCGCCGCGTTCGAACGTCCGGCGCTTCTGTTCTCCGGCGGCAAGGACTCCTGCGTCGTGTTGCGCCTGGCAGAAAAGGCGTTCAAGAGCAAGGGCCCCAAGCCGGGCGAATACAAGGGCCGCCTGCCATTTCCGCTGCTGCATGTGGACACGGGCCACAACTTCCCGGAAGTCCTGTCGTTTCGCGACCGGCGCATCGCCGAGATGGGCGAGAGGCTCGTGGTTGGAAGTCTGGAAGATTCGATTCAACGCGGCACGGTACGCCTGTCGCACCCCGCGGAGTCTCGCAACGGCCACCAGACCGTGGCGCTGCTCGAAGCCATCGAGGCGCACCGATTCGATGTGCTGATGGGCGGCGCACGCCGCGACGAAGAAAAGGCGCGTGCCAAGGAGCGCATCTTTTCGCACCGCGACAGTTTCGGCCAGTGGCAGCCCAAGGAGCAGCGCCCGGAGTTGTGGACGCTGTTCAACACGCGCATCAGGCCGGGCGAGCACATGCGCGCGTTCCCGATCAGCAACTGGACCGAGCTCGACGTGTGGTTGTACATCGCGCGTGAATCGATCCCGCTGCCTGGTCTGTACTACTCCCATGCGCGCCAGGTGATTCGCCGCAAGGGCTTGCTCGTGCCGTTGACCGAGGTCACACCGGCCCTGCCCGGCGAGGAGGTGGTTACCGCTGACGTGCGGTTTCGCACCGTGGGCGACATGACCTGCACCTGCCCGGTCGAGAGCCTGGCGACAAGCGCGAACGAGATCGTTGCCGAAACCTTGCGCGTCACCGTCAGCGAACGCGGCGCCACGCGCATGGACGATCGCACGTCGGAAGCTTCAATGGAAAAGCGCAAGAAAGAGGGGTACTTCTGATGGAAACCTTACGCTCCACTGTACGCACGCGCGACCACCGGGCGCTGCGCTTCATCACGGCGGGTTCCGTCGACGATGGGAAGAGTACGCTGATCGGCCGTCTCCTTTACGACAGCCGCGCCATCCTGGCGGACCAGATCGACACGCTGGAAAAGCGTGCCAGCGGCGCACCGCGCATCGACGGCGGCCCCGCATTCGACCTTTCGCTGCTGACCGACGGGCTCGAAGCCGAACGCGAACAAGGCATCACGATCGATGTGGCGTTTCGCTACTTCGCGACGAAGGCGCGCAAGTTCATCATCGCCGACGCGCCGGGCCACGAACAGTACACGCGCAACATGGTGACGGCCGCCGCCGGCAGCGACGCCGCCGTCGTGCTGGTGGACATCACCAAGCTCGATACCAACGCCACGCAGGTGCAGCTGTTGCCGCAGACGCGGCGCCACGCCTTGCTCGCGGCGTTGCTGCGGGTTCCCAATATCGTGTTCGCAGTGAACAAGCTCGACGCCGTGGATCACCCTGATGTCGCGTTTCGGGCGGTGCGCGCAGCTCTGCTCGAATTCGCCGCGCAAGCCGGAATCGAGGTGGCCGGCATCGTTCCGGTCTCGGCGCTGCGCGGCGACAACGTGACGCAGCCGCTCGCGACGTCGTGGTATGACGGGCCGTCGCTGCTGCAATTGCTCGAAGAACTCCCCGCGGCGCAGGAAGGCAGCCGCAGCAGCCTGTTCATGCCGGTGCAATACGTGGCCCGCGAGGGCGAAGGTACGGGACACCAGCCGCGCACGCTGTGGGGGCGCATCGCCCACGGCAGCGTGAAGCGCGGCGACCGGGTTCAAGTGTTGCCCAGTGGCACGCTCGCCACCGTGGCCGAAGTGCGTCTGGCGGGCGAGGTGGTGGATGAAGTGTCAGCCGGCCAGTCGGCTGGCATCGTTCTCGACCGCCAGCTCGACGTCTCGCGTGGCGACTGGATTGCCACGCCCAACACCGTGAGCGAGGTCACGCGCTTCTCGGCAACCCTCGCTTGGCTCGACACCGAACCTGCGGTGGTGGGCAGAAAATACTGGGTGCGGCACGGCCACCGCTGGGTGCAGGCGCGCATCGTGGCGATCGAAAGCGTGCTCGACATTCACACGCTGAAGGCGAGTGCGGCGGACCGACTGGCGGTGAATGAAATCGGTCATGTGATCGTCGAGACCCAGCAGGCTCTGCCGGTTCAGGCTTACGAGCACAATCTCGTCGGTGGCTCGCTGATCGTGGTCGACCCGACGAGCAACCGAACCAGTGGCGCGCTGCTCGTCAAGGCAACAGATTGAGATATGGGAAGTGTGATCTTCATCGGCGCGGGGCCGGGGGCAGGGGACCTGATCACACTGCGCGGCGCGCGCAAGTTGGCGCAGGCGCAGGTGGTGCTGTTCGATGCCCTGGTGGACCCGGCATTGCGCGAACTGGCGCCCTTAGCGCTCTGGGTCAATGTAGGCAAACGCGGTTTTTCCCACAGCACCGGGCAGGCAGCGATCAACGCACTGCTGGTCAAGCACGCGATGGCGTCGCAGATCGTGGTGCGCCTGAAGGGCGGTGACCCCAGCATCTTTGGCCGGCTCGAGGAAGAGATCGAGGCGTTGGCGGCTGCGGGAATCGAATGCGAAGTCGTACCCGGCGTGACGGCGGCGCTCGCCGCCGCAGCGGCGACACGGCGCCCGCTGACGCGGCGCGGGCGTGGTCGCAGCGTCAGCCTGAGCACGGCGATGACGCTGGAACAGCAGGTCCACGCGAGCCGCAGCGCTGACACGGAAGTGTTCTACATGGCCGGCCGGCAGCTTGCCGCCCTGGCACGCCGCCTGCTCGCAGCGGGTTGGCTGGCCGATGCGCCTGTGAGCGTGGTGTCGCGTGCCGGATGGCCCGATGAACTGCAGTCCGACCATTCGCTGGCTTCGCTTGGACACGCGAGTCTGTTGCACAGTGGCCGGCCGAGTGTCGTGATCGTCGGCGCCGGGGCTGCATCGCTGAATGCGAAGACTCAGGCTGTGGCAATGAGCACGCGTCGAAGCGCCAACCTTGCAAGGCGAATGGCAACGACCAAGCCCTAGAATTCGCCGTGGCCCTTGCCGCAAGGGCCATGGTCGCCGCCCAGCCCCGGCAGGCGATCCGCACCTTCAACCCACGAGCCTTCTCCATGACCCACGTCGTTCTCGAATCGTGCATCCGCTGCAAGTACACCGACTGCGTTGACGTCTGTCCGGTCGATTGTTTTCGCGAAGGCCCGAATTTCCTGACGATCGACCCCGACGAATGCATCGACTGCGCGGTGTGCATTCCCGAATGCCCGGTGAACGCCATCGTTCCTGAAGAAGACGTTCCCGGCGACCAGCAGCACATGATCAAGCTGAACGTCGAACTCGCGAAGAAGTGGCCGAGCATCACCAAGCGCAAGACGCCCCTGCCCGACGCCGATGAATGGAAAGACCGAACCGGCAAGCTCGGCGAGCTGATCAAGTGACACGAGGCAAGGCAAAGCGCCGCACATGGAAGCCAAGCTGAACGAGGAAATCGTGCGCACCGCGGGCGCGCATGACGGGCCGATCGAGACCGACGCCGTCATCATCGGCGCCGGCCCGGTGGGGCTGTTCCAGGTGTTTGAACTCGGCCTGCTCGAGATCAAGGCGCACATCATCGATTCGCTCGCGTACCCCGGCGGGCAATGCATCGAGCTCTACCCCGACAAGCCGATCTACGACATCCCGGCGGTGCCGGTGTACACCGGCAAGGAGCTGACGCACAACCTGCTCAAGCAGATCGAGCCTTTCGGCGCGACGTTCCACCTGAACCAGGAAGTGACGGTTGTCGAGAAGCGCGACGACGGGCGCTTTCGCGTCGAAACCTCGAAGGGCACGCGTTTCCTTGCGAAGACGATCTTCGTCGCAGGTGGCGTGGGCTCGTTCCAGCCGCGTTTGCTCAAGGTGGACGGGCTGGAAAAGTATCTCGACACGCAGCTCTTCTACAGCGTGCGCAACCCCACGCAGTTCGCGGGCAAGAACCTCGTCATCGTCGGCGGTGGCGATTCTGCGATCGACTGGGCGCTGAATTTCGTTCAGGCCGGATCGAACCGGGCCGAGAGTGTGATCCTGCTGCATCGTCGCGATGGCTTCAAGGCCGCGCCGGCGAGCGTGGCGCGCATGCGCGAGCTTTGCGATGCCTTGGAGATGCAGTTCCTCGTCGGCCAGGTGACCGGGATCGAAGAGTCCGCAGGTCGCTTGAGCGGGGTCAGGGTCACAGGAGGGGACGGCGTGACGCGGCTGGTGCCGCTGGACATGCTGCTCGTGTTTTTCGGTCTGAGCCCCAAGCTCGGACCGATCGCGCAGTGGGGCTTGGGCCTGGAGCGCAAACAGATCGTCGTCGACACCGAGAAGTTTGAAACCAGCACGCCGGGCATCTTTGCGGTGGGCGACGTGAACACCTATCCGGGCAAGAAGAAGCTCATCCTGTCGGGCTTTCATGAGGCGGCGCTTGCCGCGTTCGGCGCCGCGCCCTATGTCTTTCCCGACAAGCGCATTCAACTGCAGTACACGACCACCAGTCCGAAGCTGCACAAGGCCTTGGGTGTGGAGACGCCGACGTTCGATTGACCGGCTTGCGCCGAAAGCGAATCGGGGCCGCTGAAGTGGCCCTTTCTTTTGGCTGATAATCCGCACGCGGCGCTTCATGCGTCGCAACCGCTAGGGGTGTTGAACCGTCTTGCCGACGGTTCGACTGAGAAAGTCCCTTTGAACCTGATTGAGGTAATCCTCGCGCAGGGAAGCTTGTACCGGATCGCCCAACGCGCGGCGAACCCGGACTCCAGCCGACCTGCCATCGATCGAGCCTGGAGAACACGATGGCAAGACTTCGTTTGAAATCGAGCGGCGCGCTTGGCGCCTGCGTCTTGGGCCTATGGTGCGCGGCGGGCCGTGCGCAAACCGAGGCCACCCAGCTCGCACCGGTGGTCGTGACCGGTCGTGCACCGCTGGCGGTGGGTGCCGCAGGCTGGGGTGAGACACCGCTATCGCGCCTGCCCCTGCAAGCCAGCGTCTTCAGCGCGGAACAGATCAAGGACGCTGGCGCGCAGCGCCTGTCGGACCTGACCGGTTCTGACCCAGCCCTGAGTGACTCGTACAACGCCGAAGGCTACTGGGACTTCCTGACGGTGCGCGGTTTCGTCCTCGACAACCGCTTCAACTTCAAGCGCGACGGTTTGCCGATCAATGCGGAAACTTCGATCGCGCTGGCCAACAAGGCACGCGTCGAAGTGTTGAAGGGGCAGAGCGGCATGCAGTCGGGCACCAGCACGCCGGGCGGCATGGCGAACTTCGTCGTGAAGAGGCCCACTGAGGCGCCACTCAGCTCCGCTTCACTCGAATGGCGCGAGCGTGCCAGCGTTTCGACTGCCGTGGACTTGAGCCGGCGCTTTGGCGACGCCGATGCGTTCGGCCTTCGGATCAACGGTGCCGCCGGGAAAATCGATCCCGTGGTACGTCCGGCGCAGGGCGAGCACCACCTGTTTGCATTGGCGGGCGACTGGCGGCTCGATGCTGCGACACGCATTGAACTCGAAGGCGAGACAAGCCGCCGATCCCAAGCCAGCGTGCCGGGGTTCAGCATGCTCGGCAACACCGTTCCCGACGCGCGCAACATCGATCCGCGCATCAATCTGAACAACCAGGCGTGGACGAAACCCGTGGTGCTGGAGGGCGACACGGCGTCGCTGCGGGTCACGCATCGCTTCGACGCCGATTGGAGCGTTGTCGCGCATGGCGCGACGCAGCGCCTGCGCAGCGACGATCGAATTGCGTTTCCGTTCGGCTGTTTCGATGCGAACCCTGCACCGAATGGCACCTACTATGCCGACCGCTACTGCCCGGACGGAACCTTCGATCTGTACGAGTTTCGCAGCGACAACGAGAGACGCCGCACCGATGCGCTGGACGTCTCCCTGGCGGGCAAGTTCTCGACAGGTGCCGTGCGACACCAGGCTCAGGCCGGATTGCTGCGCTCCATCTTTCGCGCGCGCTTCGAGCCGCAGGTATTTGCCCTTGCCGGGACGGGCAACATTGCCGGCAACGCGCAAGTGCCTGCGTCAGCGGGTGGCCTGGACGCGAACACCGATCGCGACGAGCGATCGAGCGAACTGCATCTGCGCGATGCCTTGAGCATCGACGATAGCGCCACGCTCTGGCTCGGCTTGCGCCGCACGAACCTGCATCGCAGCAGCATTCGCACCGACGGCTCGCGCCCGACCGACTACACCCAGACCGTCAGCGTACCGTTCGTTGCCACGAGCTTCCAACTGACGGCCGACCACATGCTGTACGCGAGCTGGGGCCAGGGAGTCGAATCCGAGGTGGTACCGAACCTCCCGACCTACACCAATCGCGGCGAGGCGCTGCGAGCGTTGAAGAGCCGTCAGGTCGAATCGGGAGTGAAGGGCACCAGCGAGCGACTGGAGTGGAGTGTGTCGATGTTCGACATCGCGCGTCCGATGTACATCGACGTCGGTGCTTGCAGTCTCACCGATACGTGCACGCGCATTCTCGACGGCCAGGTGCGCCACCGTGGCATCGAGTTGACGGCTGCGGGGCGCTTCGGCGCCTGGGCACTGCGTGGCGGCAGCCAATGGTTGCGAGCCCGGCGCGAGAAGAGCCAACGAGCCGGCTTGAACGGACTCGAGCCGACGAACGTACCCGCATTGACGGTCAAGGCCCAAGTTGCCTACACCGTCGCCGCCGTGCCCGGCCTGAACCTGCAGGCCAACGCCGTGAGCGAAAGTCGGCGCCAGGTACTTCCCGACAACAGCGCATCCATCCCCGGGTACACGCGGTTCGACGTCGGGCTGCGACACGATATCAAGGTCGGCGCGTCCGCCTGGACTTGGCGCGCCGGAGTCGACAACGTCACCGACGCGAGGGCGTGGAAGGAATCGCCCTATCAATTCAACCATGCCTACTTGTTCCCGCTGGCACCACGCACCTGGCGCGTGTCGGTTCAAGCCGAGCTTTAGGAGCGAATACCCCTGGCTATAATCGCCGGCTGTTCCTCGATAGCTCAGTTGGTAGAGCGCCGGACTGTTAATCCGTAGGTCCCTGGTTCGAGCCCAGGTCGAGGAGCCAAGAAGGTAGAGAGTCAGCAGGTTGGCGCCTGCTGATTTTTTTGCTTTCTGGAGTTGGCTGGTGCCAGTCTGGTGCCAGTCTTGCAGCGATTGAAGTTCCAGCACTGCAACCAATCCTGACTGTTGTTCCGGCGCTGCATCCGTGACCGCGCCTCACGGCACCATCGCCACCTGTGAGAGGCCAATGGCTGATGCCGCTCGTCAAGGCCGGGGGCTTCGATGCGCTGCTGCTGATGGCCGGCATCGCGCGGTGCACCAGCGCGATCGTGGCGTGGTTGCCCGGCGAAGCCGAACCAGCGCGGCAACGCGTCGCGGTGGGATAGCCGCACGCGCACCCGTCCCGGAAATGCGGTGCCTCACCGCCGCATTTCTACGTATCGCCACCGGTTCGCTTCTGCAACCATGTGCCGCCGAACAAGGTCGGCGCACGAACGCTTGGCGTGCGCTCGGCCGTCCGAACGAGCGAGAACTGGCATGGCAGAGAGATTGATTCCCTTTGGCTGGGATGTGGTGCGGCGTGCCGCACCTCGATGCCGCGGCGCCGAGACGCGGGTACGTCGCGCCCGCACGGCACTCGGTCTCGCCGCGTTGTGCTGGCTGGCCGGCGCCCTCCCAGCATGGGCCGCTGCGCTCGAGCTCGCCGTTGCGCGCACGCCGCTGTCGCTACCGTTCTATGTGGCCGAGGCCGAGGGCTATTTCGCAGACCAAGGACTCGCCCTGAAGCTCAGCGACTGTCTCGGCGGCCACCGCTGCCTACAGCTCGTGCTCGAAGGCGCCGCCGACGTCGCCACGGCTTCCGATTCACCCGTCATGTTCCGCAGTTTCGAGCGCAGCGACTACATCGTCATCGGCACCTTCGTGACCACCTCGGACGATGTCAAGTTGGTCGGCAGCCGCAACGCCGGCATCACCCGGCCGGGCGATCTGCGCGGCAAGAAGGTGGGTGTGGTACGTGGCGCGTCGAGCCACTATTTCCTCGATTCGTTCCTGCTCTTGAACGGCATCGACCCGCGGTCGGTCAACATGATCGGATTGCAGCCCGACGAAATGGCGGCCGCCATGGAGTCGGGCAAGGTCGCTGCGGTGGCGGTCTGGGAACCGTTCGCCTTCGACACCCTGCGCGCGCTGAAGGGCGACGCGACCGTATTGCCGCACTCCAATGTCTACACCTTGAGCTTCAACCTCGTCGCGCACCGCCGGCTCGCCGGTGCGCGCGACGCCGAGCTGGTCAAACTGCTGCACGCCGTCGCTCGCGCCGAAGTCTTCATCCGAGACAAGCCGCGCGAGGCGCAGACCATCCTGCGCAATCGGCTCGGCGTCGACCAGCCGTTCATCGATCGAGTCTGGTCCGGTTTGCGCTTTCAGCTCGCCCTCGATCAAAACCTGCTCAAGACCCTGGAAAGCGAAGCGCGCTGGGCGATTCGTGAAGGCCACGTCAGTGGCAAAACGGTGCCCAACTATTTGCGCTACATGCACCCCCTGCCATTGCGCAAGGTGGACGCCAACGCCGTCAGCCTGCCGGATTGAATCGATGCAAATTCGCACCCGCGTTCTCGCGTCGGCGGCGCTCGCGCTGGCGGCCATCGTGTGCTGCGGTGTGCTGCTGGGAATCGGCGCGGCGCGCTCGCGCGCGGCCGATGCCGAGCAGGAGAAGGCACAGGCCGCATCGCGTGCGATTGCCGGCTTGCTCACGTTGACGCACGAATACGCCCTGCACGCCGAGGCGCGCGCGGCCGAACAATGGCAGCAACAACACACGGGCTTGGCCGCCACGCTGGCGGCGCCGGTGCAGTCGGGCGAAACCAGCGCGGCGCGGCTCGCGCTGCGCGATGCGGCGGTGCAGTTGCCGGCGCTGTTTCGCCGCTTGACCGCATTGGGCGCGCAGCCGGACACCGAGCTTGCCGGGCGCAGCCGCGACCTGTTGATCGATCAGCTGCTGGCCCGCATGCAAGCCCTGGCCGATTCCGCCTACCGATGGTCGCGCGAAGCAGCGGCTGCCGAACAGGCCGCCAGGCATTGGCTGCGCATCGGCGGAGCCGCCGCCCTGCTGTTGCTGCTCGCGACCGTGCTGGCGCAGCCGATCGTCGTCTGGCGCCGCGTGCTGTGCCCGCTGGCGGTGCTGGAACGAGCGACATCCGCGGTCGAGCGTGGCGATCTGACGGCGCGCTGCGCGAGTACGGCGCGCGACGAACTGGGCCATGTGGCGCGCCGCTTCGATGCGATGGCCGCGGCCCTGGGCGAGCGCAGTGCGGAGCTGCGCCGCTCGGAACAGCGCCTGCGGTCGATTGCCGACAACCTGCCGGCGCTGATCACGCAGGTCGACGTCGACCAGCGCTACACCTATGTCAACGCCTACATCGAACGCGCGCTCGGCGTGCACCCCGATGGGCTGACGGGCCGATCGATGCGCGAAATCTGCGGTGCCACGCTCTACGCCGAGATCGCGCCGCACATCGACACTGCGTTGCGCGGCGAGAAGACGGAGTTCGAGGCCCGCTTCGTCGTCGGTGCGTCGCTGCGCCACTACCAATCGAACTACATCCCGGACTTCGCCGCCGACGGCACAGTGCGCGGCTTCTACGGCATTTCCTTCGACGTGACCGAGCGCAAGCAGAGCGAGATGCAACAGGCCGCGAACGAGGAGCGGTTGCGCACGATCACCGACAACCTGCCGGTGCTGATCGCCTACATCGATCGCGAACATCGCTACCGGTTCTGCAACGCGACTTTCGAACGCTGGTTCGGCATCCCGGCGTCTCGCCTGGAAGGGCAGCATGTCGCTGCGGCGCTGGGCGAAGCGCTCTATGCCCAACGCCGCCCGTTCATCGAGCGGGCGTTGGCCGGCGAACGAGTCGAATTCGAGCTGACCCGGCAAGGACCCGCGGCCGACCTGGACACGCATGCGCTGTACTTGCCGCACCAGGACAACGGCGTCACCCTGGGGATGTACGCGCTCGTCACCGACGTGTCCGCGATGAAACGCAGCGAAGCCGAGTTGAAACGGCTGGCGCGCAATGACCCGCTCACCGGCCTGCCGAACCGCCGCCAGTTCGACGAGAGGCTCGGCGAAGCGATGGCGCGCGCGCGCCGCAGTGGAGCCCCCTTGGCGTTGCTGTTCCTCGACATCGATCGTTTCAAGTCGATCAACGACTCGTTCGGGCATGCGGCGGGCGACGCGGTGCTGAAGGAATTCGCGCACCGCCTGAAGGACAACGTGCGAACCACCGACGCCGTCGCGCGCCTGGCGGGTGACGAGTTCGTCGTCATCCTCGAGGGAATCCACAACGCGGCGGAAGCCGAACAGGTGACGCACAAGATCGTGCTGGCGACGCGCGACGCCTTTCTGATCGACGGCAGGCCGTTGCGCGTCACGACGAGTGTCGGCGTGGCCGTGTTCGAAGGCGATGCCACGCCGGCCGACGAGCTGATGGCGCGCGCCGACGCGGCCCTGTACGATGCCAAGAATGCAGGGCGCGACGGCTACCGCCTCGGGCAACCGGCACGGCATCTCGCGCAGGCTGTTTGAGGCGCCGCCGGGCACCTTCGCTCAGCCCCCCTCGGCGCCTGGAATCAGCCGCATGCGGCGGCTGGAATCACCCGCACAGATCGCTTGGACGCGTCGCTCAGACGGCGTCGAGCGCCTGCGCCAGATCGGCCTGCAGGTCCTCGCCGGTTTCGCGCTGTCTTCGGTGCGAGCGGCGCGACTTTTCAGCTGTGGCGACTGCGGACTGAGTGACGGCTCCGCGTGAAGCCATATCGACAATTGAATTCACCGGCTGTCGAAGGCAGTCCGCTGGAAGGAGTGGGGCCTCGTCGCTACTTCGCGCCGAAGTGCCAGCGCACCCCGGTCCAGGCCGATCGCGGCGCGGCCGGGGTGTTGAACTGCTCGTTGCGGCAGTTGGCGGGTGGCTGGACGGCACCGGTGGCGTCGAAGGCGTTCGCAGCGAGCAGGCCGCCGGTGGCGTAGCGCTTGTCGAACACGTTGTTGATGCGGCCGAA
>JANNKM010000043.1:0-15685 GCA_031396305.1 Rhizobacter sp. | reverse complement strand
CCACCCCCACCCGAAGGAAGCCCCTATGGCAGCCACCAGCATCTACGACTTCGAGGCCCTGTCGATCACCGGCAAGACAGCCCACCTGTCCACGCAGCGCGGCAAGGTGCTGCTGATCGTCAACACCGCCAGTGCCTGCGGCTTCACGCCGCAGTTCACCGGCCTCGAGGAGCTGTGGCGCAGCTACCGCGACCAGGGCCTGGTGGTCGTGGGTTTCCCGTGCAACCAGTTCGGCGCGCAGGACTCGGGCAGCAACTCGGAAATCGCGTCGTTCTGCGAACTGAACTACGGCGTGAGCTTCCCGATGATGAGCAAGGTCGACGTGAACGGCGCGGCCGCGCACCCACTGTGGCAATGGCTCACCAGCGAAGCGCCTGGCCTGCTGGGCAGCCAGGCGATCAAATGGAACTTCACGAAGTTTCTCGTCGGCCGTGACGGCCATGTCATCAAGCGCTACGCCCCCACCGATGCCCCGCAAGCGCTGCGCTCCGACATCGAGGCGGCACTCGCCGCCTGAGCCCCCATTCCCGTCGACACCATGTTCGAGCACATTCCCCCTTTCGCTGGCGACCCGATCCTGAGTCTGAACGAAGACTTCCAGAAGGATCCACGGCCGAACAAGATCAACCTGAGCATCGGGATTTACTTCGACGACGCCGGGCGCATCCCGGTGCTCGAGTCGGTGCGGCGCGCCGAAGCCCTGGTGGTGGCCAAGGGTGGGCCGAAGCCCTACCTGCCGATCGAAGGCGCGGCGAACTTCCGCGGCGCCGTTCAGCAACTGCTGTTCGGTGCCGGCGTTGATGCCGTGACGAGCGGCCGCGTCGCGACGATCCAATCCGTCGGTTCGAGCGGCGGCCTCAAGGTAGGTGCCGACTTCCTGGCACGCTACTTTCCCGGCAGACAGGTCTGGGTCAGCGACCCGACCTGGGACAACCACCGCTCCATGTTCGAGGGCGCGAGCCTGACCGTCAACACCTACCCGTACTACGACGCCGCCACCGGCGGGCTGAAGTTCGACGCGATGCTGTCGGCGATTGCGCGCCTGCCGGCGCGCAGCGTGGTGCTGCTGCACGCCTGCTGCCACAACCCGACGGGTGTGGACCTGAGCGCCGCGCAATGGGACCAGTTGATTCCGGTGCTGCGCGAGCGCGAGGTTCTGCCTTACCTCGACCTGGCCTACCAGGGTTTCGGCGACAGCATTGCCCAAGACGCCTACGCCGTACGCGCGCTCGCCGCAGCGGGGTTGAGCTTCTTCATCGCCAACTCGTTTTCCAAGAGCATGAGCGTCTACGGCGAGCGCTGCGGCGCGCTCAGCGTGTTCTGCCCCGACGCCGCGCAAGCCAGCAACGTTCTTGGCCAGCTCAAGTTCACAGTGCGGCGCAACTATTCGAGCCCGCCGATACACGGCGGCCAAATCGTCGCAACGGTTCTTTCAGACCCCGAGTTGCGCCCACTGTGGGAAGGCGAACTCGCAGCGATGCGCCAGCGCATCCTGGCGATGCGCCAACGCGTGCACGCCGTGCTGACGTCCAAGGTGCCGGGGCGCGACTTCAGTTACTTCCTCACCCAGCGCGGCATGTTCAGCTACACCGGGCTGTCGCCCGAGCAGGTGGACGTGTTGCGCGAAAAGCATGGCGTGTACCTGGTTCGATCCGGGCGCATGTGCGTGGCGGGGTTGAACTCGAACAACGTCGAAGCCACCGCGGTGGCGTTCGCCAAGGTGCTCACCTGACGCGCTGAGCTCAAGCGCGCGCGAACCAGCGCTGGGCGTACAGGCCCAGACCCGTCGCGACGCTCGCAAAGCGGTCGCCGCGCATCACCCGCGCGGCGGGAAACAGCGCCGCAATCGCCTCGGTCAGTGCGTGCAAGCCCGTCGAGCCCCCGGTGAAATACAAGGCGTTGATCTGCTCGGCCTTCAATCCCGCCAGCCGCAGCGTGGCTTGCGCCGCGGCGACGATGCCCGCGACCTCGGCGCGAATCGCGACCAGCATTTCATGTTCCGTGAATCCGACGCGCAATCCCGGCTCGATGAGCCCGAGGTCGATGCGCGACGCGCCGTCTCCGGCCAACCCGATCTTCGCGGCTTCGGCCAGCGCCGCGAGTTCGTGCCCGAGCCGCTGCTCAAGCACCGCCATCAGCCGCTGATGGTGCAAGGGGTCGGCGTAGTCGCGCCGCGCGCTGCGAAGTTCGGCCAGGCGCTGGGGTGTGTACACGGTGTTGATGAGGTGCCAGGTCGCGAGGTCGAAGTACACGCCACTTGGCACTTCGCGCGCAGGCTCCATGCCGCGTGCGGGCCCGAACGCACCAAAGCCGAACTCGGGCAGGATCGCGCCGAGCTCGACGCGGCGGTCGAAATCGGTGCCGGCGCTGTGCACACCGTGATTGGCCAGGATGTCGCTCTTTCGGTCCAGCCGCTCGCGCAGACGCGGGCCGACACGAACCACGGAGAAGTCCGACGTGCCGCCACCGATGTCGGCCACCAGCACGGTTTGTTCCGTGCTGACGCCTCGCTCATAGTCGAACGCCGCGGCAATCGGCTCGAACTGGAAGTGCACTTCGTCGAACCCGACCTGCCGGGCAGCCGCTTCGAGCGCGGCCTGCGCCTGCGCGTCGCGCGCCGGATCGTCGTCGACGAAGAACACCGGGCGGCCCAGCATCGCGTGTCGAATCGTCGCGCCACGGTGGGCCTCGGCGCGCGCCTTCAGATGTTGCAAGTAGCCGGCGATCACGTCGCGGTATTTCACGCCGCGGCCTGCGCCGACTTCGGTGGTCTGGTCCAGCAACTTGCTGCCCAACAGGCTTTTCATCGAGCGCATCAGGCGCCCGTCCGTGCCCTCCACATAAGCCGCGATCGCAGCGCGGCCGAAACAGCGTGTTGCCGCGCTCGCGCCGCCGCCCGCTGCGGCGTCGGCAAAATAGAACACCGCCGTGGGCATGGTGCGGTAGCCGGGCTCAAGCTCGACGAGCGTCATTGCCCCATCAGGACCGGCAACGCCGATCGCGGAATTCGATGTGCCGAAGTCGATGGCGCAGAACATGCCGTGCCGGGTGCGAAAGGGGTGCGATTCTAGGCGTCGGGTGTCACATATTCCTTGTATCGTCGCGCCTGTTCGTGACGCACTTTCGAGGAAACCCACACATGCTCCATTCAATCAAGGGCCTTGTTGCCTCCCTTCTTTGGCTCGCGCTTGGCGGGTTCGCATTGGCGGCAGACACCCCTGCTGCCGCCCCCGTGACCGACGTACTCACCCCGGCGCGCGAGAAGATCGCGGCGAAGAACTGGGCCGGCGCGATCGATGATCTCAAGCGCATCAACGCGGTGGGCAATGCCGACTGGAACAACCTGATGGGCTACAGCCTGCGCAAGGCCACAGCACCTGACCTTGCCGCCGCCGAGAAGTTCTACAACGAAGCCCTGCGCATCCACCCGAAACACCGCGGCGCGCTGGAGTATTCGGGCGAGTTGTATCTGATGCTGGGCGATCTGGCCAAGGCCGAGCAGCGCCTGGCCGCGCTGGACAAGGCGTGCATGCTGCCCTGCGAGGAATACACCGACCTGAAGAAAGCGGTGGCGCGCTTCAAGGCGGCAGGCAACAAGTACGTCGCGGCGCCGTAGCCCGGCGCGGTGTGCTGGACTGCGCAGCACCGCATCGCGCAGCACCCGGCCGCAACAGGCGACGTGCACAATCGCGGCTCGCCTGCAACGCCCATGAACCGTCGCCTGACGCTTGCACAACTCGCCCGCGGCGCCGCGGCGCTGGCCTGGGGCAACCTGTTCAGCGCGGTGGCGGCGCCGGCGCGAGCCACCACGACCCTGCCGCCGCGCGGTGCGTATCCGTTCACTCTCGGCGTGGCCAGCGGCATGCCGCGGTCTGATTCAGTGGTCCTGTGGACACGGCTGGCGCCGCACCCGCATGCCCCCTTGGGCGGCCTGCCCGACGCACCGATCAACGTGCGCTGGGAGGCGGCACTTGACGATAACTTCTCGCGCGTGCTGCGCGGCGGCGAGTTCACCGCGCTTCCCGCGCACGCCCACAGCGTTCACGTCCAGGTGACGGGTCTACCCAGCAGCACCGTGTTGTTCTATCGCTTCATGGTGGGCGACACAGTCAGCCCGGTCGGCCGCACGCGCACCGCGCCGGCAGCCGGCTCGGACGTGGCGCGCCTGCGCATCGCGGTGGCGTCGTGCCAGCACTACGAACAGGGCGCGTTCGCGGCGCACCGCGATATCGCCGAACAAGACCTGGACGTGGTGCTCTTTCTCGGCGACTACATCTACGAGTCGAGCAATCCGCGCCTTCGGGTGCGTTCGCACGAAGGCCCGCCGCCGACAACCCTGCCCGCCTACCGCGCACGCCATGCCACTTACAAGCTCGACGCCGACCTGCGCGCCGCCCACGCCGCGCATCCCTGGTTGCTGACCTGGGACGACCATGAAGTCGAGAACGACTACGCGAACGATCAAAGCCCGTCGGGCAGCTCGGCCGCGGAATTCCTGGCGCGCCGCAGCGCCGCCTACAAGGCCTATTTCGAACACATGCCGGTGGCGCCGACGATGCTGCCGCAGGGTGCGTCGATGCCCATTCACGACTGCTTCAGCTGGGGACGGCTGGCGCAGCTCTGGACAATCGATACCCGCCAGTTCCGCGACGTGCAGGCTTGCAACGACCCGGGTCGCGGCGGTGGCCGCGTGGTCGGCGATTGCAGCGAGCTCGCGCTGGAATCGCGCAGCCTGCTCGGCACCGCGCAAGAGCAGTGGCTGGCGCAAGGCCTGGCGCGCAGCGAATGCCGCTGGAAGCTGCTCGGCCAGGCGAGCCAGGTCTGCCCGGGCGGCGTCGATTCGCCGTTCGGCCGGCGCATCTTTTCCGACGGCTGGGACGGCTATCCGCGGGCTCGGGAGCGCCTCATGCAGTCGATCGCTCAGGCGCAGGGCGGCAACGTCGTGTGCCTGAGCGGCGACGTGCACCGCCACATGGCGGCGCAATTGCGCGCCCACGGCCGTGAGCGCCAGTCGCCCATCGTCGCCGGTGAATTCGTCTGCAGCTCGGTCACAAGCCATGGCGTGTCCGACACGTTGATGGCCTTGATGCGTGCCAGCAACCCGGACATCGTGCACGGCCGCAGCGACGAACGCGGTTATGCGCTGATCGACGTGACGCCCGCCGCAGCGAGCTGCGAATTCCGCGCGACATCGTCCCCGGCAAAGGCGCAGGCCCGGTTGGCTACGCAGGCGCGCTTCGTCGTCGAAAACGGCCGGCCGGGAATCGCGACGGCGTAGAGCGCGACGGCGCAGGGCACGTCGGCGCGCCCCGACAGCCTTCAGATCTCGATGATGAGCGCCGGGTCGTGGCTCAGCGTTTCGCCACGCGCGGTCAGGCCGCGTGAATTGCACACGATGCGCGTGTGCCCGTCCGGGTGCGCGACGCGGTAGTCATGCCGGCAATGCACGTGGCCGTGCAGCCACAGGTCGGCCAGCGGCAACAGGTCGTCGTCGGCATTGCAAAAGCTCGCCGTCGTCGGCTGCGTGCCGTAGCGCGGATCGCCGCTGCGCAGGCTTGGCGCGAAGTGGGTCACGACGACGGTGACGTCGCACGCCGGCCTGAGCGCCAGTTCGGCCTGCAGCCACGCCCGGCAGGCCAGGGCTTCAATGCGCACGGCCACGGCATCGAAAGCTTCGCCATGCTGCGTCGCGCGCATCACGCGCTGGAAATAGCTCGCCGCACGCATCGCCTTGTCGCGCTGCGTCGGGCCGAATACATCGAAGTCGGCCCAGCGGATCGTCGCGACGAAACGGATGCGCCGGCCGCGCGCGTCGCGCAGCACCAGGCTCTCGCGTTCCAGCAGGCGAATGCCGAGCCGCGCGCAGTGTTCAGCCAGCGCCGGCCAGGCATCTGTCAGTTCGCGCGAGTCGAACTCATGGTTGCCGGCGACGAGCAGCACCGGTACCGGCCAGTCGCGAAAACGCTTCAGGCCGACCCAGGAACTGTCAATGTCACCCGCGAGCACCAGAACCTCGGCGCCCGGTGCGGGCTCGGGCTCGAATTCTTCCGATTCCAGATGCAGGTCGGAAAGCAGCTGCAGGCGCATCGGTGGCGACGCAGGCGCTCAGTGACCGAGCCGGAATCCGAGGCGCAAGCGCGACAACGAATCAGGCCTGGGCGTCACGCCGCTCATGCGCGACGCCGCGCCTCAGGCGCAGCCGCAGCGGGCTGGCACCAATGGCATGTGACAGTTCGGCGGTGTGGTCCACGTTCCACAGGCATAGATCGGCGTACTTGCCGACCTGGATCGTGCCGCGGGTCTCCGCCAATCCCAGCGCCTGCGCGGCATGGCGTGTGACGCCAAGCAGGGCTTCATTGGTCGTCATGCGAAACAGCACACACGCCATGTTCATCATCAAGGGCAGGTGCGTGGTCGGGCTCGTGCCGGGGTTGCAATCGGTGGCCACCGCCATCGGCACGCCATGGCGACGCAGCCACGCGATCGGCGGCACATGGGTGTCTCGCAGGAAATAGAACGCGCCCGGCAGCATCACCGCCACGGTGCCTGCCCTGGCCAGCGCCTGCACGCCGGCTTCGTCGGTGTGCTCCAGGTGGTCGGCCGACAACGCCTTGAACTCCGCGGCAAGCTCGGCCCCGCCGCGGTTCGAAAGTTGATCGGCGTGCAACTTCACGGGCAGATCGAACGCGCGCGCCGCCTCGAACACACGCCGCGTCTGTGCTGGCGTGAATGCAATGTTTTCGCAGAACGCATCCACCGCGTCGGCCAGGTTCAGGCGCGCCGCTTCAGGAATGATGTGCTCGACGATATGGCTCACGTAGTCGTCGGCGCGCCCGGCAAATTCGGGCGGCACTGCATGCGCCGCGAGCAGCGTCGTGCGCACGTGAATCGGATGCACGGTGCCGACCTGGCGCGCGACGCGCAGCGACTTGATCTCGGCCTTCAGCGACAAGCCGTAGCCGCTCTTGATCTCGACGGTGGTGACGCCGTGTCCGATCATCTCCTCGACGCGGCGCGATGACTGCTTCAGCAAGTCCATCGGATTCGATTCGCGCGTATGGTCCACGGTGGACAGGATGCCGCCTCCGGCGCGAGCGATCTCTTCGTAGCTCACGCCGCGCTGGCGCATCTCGAATTCCTGCGCCCGATTCCCTGCATACACCAGGTGCGTGTGGCAATCGATGAAACCCGGCGTGAGCAGCGCGCCTTCGCCGTCGAGTTCGTCATGAACGCGAATGCTCGGATCGAGCGTGCCGATCGGGCCCATGCCGACGATGAAGCCCTTGGACACTGTCACGAACGCGGGTGGCGAGATGCTGCACGCGTCGTCGACGCAGGTCACGACGCGTACATTGCGAATCAACAGATCGATCGTCAATGCCATGGCGGCCTCGATTCTCAGGCAGCGGCGCGCCGTGGCTCGCGCCGCTCAGCGCGCGAGGCGCGCCTCCAAGGCCGCCTTCGTGGCAAGCAGCGACGCCGGCAAGTGGTAGGCGAGTTGTTCGAACAGCTCGCCGTGCAGCGCCACTTCGTGCTTCCAGGCCGCCGCATCGACACCGCTGAGCTGCTGGTATTGGGCCGGGCTGAAGTCCAGCCCCTTCCAGTTCAGGTCGGCGTAGCCCGGACTCAGGCCCATCACGTGTTCGTCACCCTTGGCCCGGCCCTGGACGCGTTCGACAATCCACTGCAGGACGCGCATGTTTTCGCCGTAGCCTGGCCAGACGAACTTGCCGTCCGCGCCCTTGCGGAACCAGTTCACGCAGAAGATTCGCGGCAGCGTCGCGTGGTTTGCCTGCAGCGTCGCGCCGAGGTCCAGCCAGTGCTGGAAATAGTCGCTCATGTTGTAGCCGATGAAGGGCAGCATCGCGAACGGATCGCGCCGCACCACGCCTTGTGCGCCGCCTGCGGCGGCCGTGGTCTCCGAGCCCATCGTCGCGGCCATGTAGACGCCTTCCACCCAGTTGCGCGCTTCCGTCACGAGCGGCACCGTCGTCGAGCGGCGCCCGCCGAAGACGAAAGCATCAATCGGGACACCCGCCGGATCGTCCCACTGCGCATCGAGCGCGGGGTTGTGGATCGCCGCGACGGTGAAGCGTGAATTCGGGTGCGCCGCCTTGGCGCCGGTCTGTCGCGCAAGCTCGGGTGTCCAGTCCAGGCCTCGCCAGTCGATCAGGTGCGCGGGCGCGTCGTCCGTCATGCCCTCCCACCAGACATCGCCGTCGTCGGTGAGCGCGACATTGGTGAAGATCACATCGCGCTGCAAGCTGGCCATGCAGTTCGAGTTGGTATGCGCGTTCGTCCCCGGGGCCACACCGAAGTACCCCGCTTCCGGATTGATCGCGTAAAGACGTCCGTCCTTGCCGGGTTTGATCCAGGCGATGTCTTCGCCGATCGTCGTGACCTTCCAGCCTTTCATGCCGGCGGGCGGAACCAGCATCGCAAAGTTGGTCTTGCCGCAGGCGCTGGGGAAGGCCGCCGCGACATGGAACTTCTTGCCTTCAGGCGTGGTGACGCCCAGCACCAGCATGTGCTCGGCGAGCCAGCCCTGGCTGCGTCCCATCGTGCTGGCGATGCGCAGCGCGAAGCATTTCTTGCCCAGCAGCGCATTGCCACCGTAGCCGCTGCCATAGCTCCAGATTTCCTGCGTTTCCGGGTAGTGCACGATGTACTTCGTGTCATTGCAGGGCCAGCTCACATCCTTCTGGCCGGTCCCGAGCGGCGCGCCGACGCTGTGCATGCACGGTACGAAATGACCGTCGGTGCCGAGCACGTCGAGCACGGCGCGCCCCATGCGCGTCATGATCTTCATGTTCACCGCGACGTAGGGGCTGTCGGACAGTTCGACGCCGATGTGCGCAATCGGCGAACCGAGCGGCCCCATGCTGAACGGCACGACATACATCGTGCGGCCGCGCATGCTGCCCTTGAATAGCGCTTTCTCGCCGGTCTGCAGCAATTCGCGCATCTGCGCCGGCGCCAGCCAGTTGTTGGTGGGGCCCGCGTCTTCCTTGCGCGCGCTGCAAATGTAGGTCCGGTCTTCGACGCGCGCCACGTCGCTTGCACTGCTGCGCGCCAGGTAGCTGTTCGGCCGCAACGCGGGGTTGAGCCGCTTGAAGGTGCCGGCGTCGACGAGCTGAGAACAGAGCCGGTCGTATTCGGCATCGCTGCCGTCACACCAGTACACGTCCCGCGCCTCGGTCAGGGCAGCCATCTTGCCAACCCAGTCGATCAGATGCGCATGACGCACGTGACCTGGAATGTTCAGGGGCAAGCCTTCAATCTGCGGTGAGTTCATCGGCGTTCCATGGTTCTATCGGGTGCGTCCCGGCATTTTCGGGGGAGTGTAATTCTGCGCCATTCACCACTTCGCGGGGTGCGGCACAGGCAAATGCGGAACAAAGTCATGCTGCGACGATGCGTCCGGGCAGCGCTCGACAACTTGCCGTTGCTGCGGATCGATACGATGGCTTGCCATGTCCAACGCCCTGAACCGCCGCGCCGTCATGCTCGCAGCATTCAGCGTCTGGCCCGCGCACGGCCAAGCGCAACAGGGGCGCTCGCTGCAAGACCCGATGCGTCTGGGCGTCGATGTGGGGCTGCATGAGTCGGGGCTCGCACAGGCGCTGCAGCGCGGCTTCGGTCGCGACACCGGCGTCGCCGTGAAGCTGATCGCGGCCCCTGCGCACCGCGTCTTGCAGGCCTTGGAACAAGGCGAGGTCGATTGTGCGCTGTGCAACTCGCCGTCAGCCGAGGCGCGTCTCGTCGCATTGGGCTTTGCGCATGAACGGGTCGGCGTGGCATGGAGTGAGTTCGTGATCGTCGGGCCGCTGCTGAAGGCCGCGCCCCAAGCAAAGCCCGCCAAGGCCGCCAAGCCGACCAAGGCGGCGAAACCCGCCGCGCCGCGCGACCCCGCCGGCCTGGTGGGCGCCAGCAGTGTCGCCCAGGCCCTGCAACGACTCGCCGAGGCGGTTGCGGGAGATGCATCGATCCGGTTTCTTTCGGCACACGATGGCTCCGGAACGCACGCCATCGAAGAGGCGATGTGGAGCAGCGCCAAGCTCGCGCCCGCCGCGCAGTGGTACCAACATGCCGCGGCCACGCCGGACTTGATTGCGCAGGCGCGCCGCCAGGGCAGCTACGCGTTCGTCGAGCGCGGTGCCTGGGCCGCGCGCGGTGGGCCGCCGCTGGCGGTGCTGGTACAGGGCGACCCGCTGCTGCGCGTGCCGGTGCACCTGATGCGCAGCTTTCGCTCGAAACACGCGGCGGCGAAGCTCTTTTCAGCCTGGCTCGTCGGCCCGAAGGGGCGCTACATCGTCGCCGCGCGCAGCGGCTATCGCACGCTGAGTTAGGGCAACGCTGGACAAGTCCCCGCGAGTGCGCGCGGACGGCGCAGGCTACATTTGTGCGCCCTGGGGCGCTCCGCCTGCCTTCACGCCCACCGCACCATGCTCGCCTACCGCCACGCGTTCCATGCTGGCAATCATGCCGACGTGCTCAAGCACGTCGTGCTCACGCTCGTGCTGCGCCATATGAACGCCAAGCCCAAGACGTATCGCCTGGTGGACACGCATGCCGGAGCCGGCGGCTATTCGCTGCTCGGCGACCAT
Organism: Rhizobacter sp.; assembly: GCA_031396305.1. Lineage (GTDB taxonomy): Bacteria > Pseudomonadota > Gammaproteobacteria > Burkholderiales > Burkholderiaceae_C > JAEMQF01. Next base: position 5,078 of record JANNKM010000043.1, on the reverse strand, counting down.
GCGCGCAAGAAGCGCGAGTTCGATCATGGCATCGCCCGGCTCGTCGAACGCGACGACTTGCCGCCTGCCGTGGCCGACTATGTGAACCTGGTCAGGCAGTTCAACGGGGGCGGCAAGATCGATCAATACCCCGGCTCACCGGCGATCGCGCGCATGCTGTTGCGTCCCGGCGACCAGCATCGCTTGTTCGAGATCCACCCCACCGAGCATCGCATCCTCGCCGCCTACCTGGCGCAAGCCAGAGGCGTTGAAGTCACCGACCGCGACGGCTTCGACGGCTTGAAGAGCCAGCTCCCGCCCTCGACGCGCCGCGCCGTCGTGTTGATGGACCCGAGCTATGAAGGCCGTGGCGACTACGCCCGAGTGCTCGGCGCGATGCGCGAGGCGATCGCCCGCTTCGCCGAAGGCGTCTACATCGTTTGGTATCCGCAGGTGAGCAAGCTCGAAGCGGCGCAGTTGCCCAAGCGACTCATCGCGCTGGCGCCCAAGGGCTGGCTGCACGCCAGCCTGACGGTGCAGCAATCGAACGAACCCGGCTTCGGCCTGAACGGCAGCGGTGTGGTCGTGATCAATCCGCCGCACACCCTGCGCGAGGAGATGCAGGCGATCCTGCCGTTCCTCACGCAGGCGCTGGGGCAGTACGCCGGGGCGCACCATCACTTGGAGTACCGTGCCGCTTGAGGGCGCGTTGCGGGCGGGTGGGTTCGGCATCAGCGGCCGGGCGACGCCGGGCGCTTCAAGTCGCGAAACGCCGCGAACAACCAGGAGCGCATGCCCACCACCAGTGTGTAGGGCCGCTTCTGGTGGGCCTCGAGGCGCTGGTCGGCGAGGTGTTGTTGCGCAAAGTCCTGGCCGATGCGCTGCAGCCGCTCGGCGAAAGTGATCGCCAGGCCCTTGCCGATCTGGCCGTGCACGAGCATCAGCATCTCGCCTTCGCCATCGAACCCGCCGCTGTAGTAGTCGGCAACGACGTGCTTGCGAAAGTACTCCATCACCGGGCCGTTGGCGCGCCAGCGAAAGCCCTTCGCCACCTTGAGGCGGTAGCGGTTCAGCGGGCGCAACTCGACGACGCCGATTCGGTCGAGCTGCACGAGCAACTTCACGCATTCGGCGTCGCTGAAGGTGTAGGTTGACGTCATCTGCTCGAACGTCCACTGGCTGAGGCAGCAGATCGCCAGCAGCAGCAGTTTGCGGTCGCCGACGACGGCCTTTTCCTGGTCGAGCGTCAGCTCGCGCCGCAAGGGCTGCGCGTCGGCAACCTTGCGTGCGAGTTCGGCGAAGTCCATCTTCAACACGCGCAGCACTTCGTCGATTCGCGACAGCGGCATGTCGGCTTTCGCGAAAACGCGCTTGATGCTCGACTCGGCAAGCCCCAGGTGCCCGGCCAGCTCGGCGTAGGTGACCCCCGCAGCCTTCAACTCGGCTTTCAATGCGGTCACGAGATCCTGCGTCGTGCTCATGGGTGGCGTCGGATGGGTACCGCGAAACGATACCAGATGGCGAGGCGCCAGCGACTCGTCACGCAGCGCTTGATACCACGGGCGCGCGTCGCTGATCATGGCCCCGTGTTCAACAACGACCGCAAAGGCCACGACTTGCAAACCATCTCGATGCGCCGCGACACCGGGCCTGGACGATGCAGGTCTGGATTTCATTCTTCAGCGCCGTGACGCTGTGCGCCACCGGATTGGCCATCCTGCCGGGCGACGACCTGGCGCGGGCCTTCATGGTGATGGGCTACGTGTTCTGCTTGTCCACCGCCTTTGCGCTCGCCAAGTTTGTGCGCGACAACCAACTGCGCAAGACCGACACGCCGATGTGGGCACTCGTGGTCTGGGGTGGCTTCGCGCTTGCCATGGGCCTCACCGGCTGGGGCCTGTGGCGCATGGAAGTGAACCCGACCTACAAGGCTTTCCTCGGCGTGAGCTGGTTGTTCCTGATCTCCTGCGTATTCACATGGGCCAAGACCTTGCGCGACGCATATGACGCCGACATCACCGAGGCGCGCCGCGCCGCGCTGGCCTCGCGCGATGAGCGCGAGGGCGAGTGAACGTCTGCAGCAAAGCACCTAAGGAACCTCGACATGAAGACGAAACTCCTGCGCCCTGCTCTCGTGGCCGCCTTGCTGAGCGCAACGCTGCTCGGTGCACGCGCGCATTCGAACCCGTCCGACGCGAGCCTGCTGTCGGCCTTGCCAATCGCCGTCTCGGTGGCGGCGCCGGTGATGATCCTGAGCGCCGGCGCCACTATGACCGTGGTCGCAGTACAAGCCGCCAGCCACGGCACTGTGTGGGTCCTGGAGCGCGCCTCCGACGGTGCGCGCGCCAGCATCAGACTCAGCGGCCAGGTGGCGGGAGCGTTGTCGGTCGCGGCCGGCACCGTGGTGATGGCGACGGCGCTAAGCACCGGCTGGGTGATTTCCGCCGCAGGCCAGGCGCTGGCCTTCATTCCGAACCAGATCGGCGCCGCCCTGTTGCACAACGAGCGCTTGACGCAATGAATGTACTTCTCAGCCTGGCGCGCTCGCTCGTGTGCCTTCTGTTCGTGCTGGCCGGTGCTGGCGCGCAAGCCGGACGCACCTGTGAAAACAAGGCATCAGGCGTCCCGTCGGTGGAGCGCGCCATGCAACTTGCGCAGCGCACCGCCGAGCAGCTCGACGCGAGCGGCGCACAGGTCGCGGTGTTGGCGCGCATGGGCCAGAACCTGAGCCGCTACGGCCTGCGCTATTCGCACCTGGGCTTCGCGTACCGCGAGACCACTTCCGACGGTGCGGCCACGGTATGGCGCGTCGTGCACAAACTCAATCAGTGCGGCACGGCACATGCCGCGCTGTACCGGCAGGGTCTGGCGAATTCCTCATGGATGATCTGTACGAGTACGAGGCCGGCGTCGTGATCCTTGCGGCACAGGTCCAGGAGGCGCTGCGCGAGGCCTTGCGTGACAACACTCGCGTCGCCACGCTGCACACGCCGGCATACACATGCTCGCCTACCCCTGGGCGCTGAGCTACCAGCAGTCGAATCAATGGGCGATCGAAACCCTGGCGATGAGTCGCGACAGCGACGTCAGCACACGCGAACGCGCCCAGGCCTGGCTGAAACTGCAAGGCTACGAGCCCACCACACTGCAGCTTTCGGCGTTCACGCGCCTGGGTGCGCGTGCCACGCAGGCGAACATTGCGTTCGACGACCACCCGAACCACAAGCGCTTCAGCGATCGCATCGAGACGGTTACCGTCGATTCCGTGTTCGCCTGGCTGCAACGCAGCGGACTGGGTGCCGCCCCGATCGCGGTTCGGTGAACCGGCTCGGCGGCGCGGAGCCGATAGACTCGCCACCGTTGACGGCAGGCGCGATGATCGACCCGCCTTTTCTCCCCACCAGGAGCGCGGCATGATTGAATTCTTCTTCGATTGCTCGAGCCCGTGGACCTACCTTGCGTTCCACAACATTCAGCCATTGGCGGCGGAGTTCCGCGTACCGATACGCTGGCGGCCGGTGCTCGTCGGCGGGATTTTCAACGCTGTCAACCCGAGCGTCTACGCCTCGCGCGAGAACCCGGTGCCACGCAAGCGCGACTACATGCTCAAGGATCTGCAGGACTGGGCACGCCTGGCCAGCCTGCGCATCGTCTTCCCGCCGCGAGTGTTTCCGGTGAACAGCGTCAAGGCGATGCGCGCGTGCATCGTGCTTGACGCCCAAGGTCAGCTTGTGCCCTTTGCCAAGTCGGTATTCGAGGCCTATTGGGGCCGCGATGAAGACATCTCGCAAGACGCCGTGCTCGCCCAGGTCTGCGTGCGTGCCGGCGTCGAGCCTGAGGCATTGCTCGCGGCGATTGCGCAGGGTTCGGTCAAGGAGCAGCTCAAGGCGAATACCGACGAAGTGATGCGCCGCGGCGGCTTTGGCTCGCCAACGATCTTCCTCAACGGCGACGACATGTACTTCGGCAATGACCGCTTGCCCTTGGTGCGTGCGGCCTTGCTGCGGGCAGGGGAGCGTGCACGTGTCGACGCTGGACCCGGCAGCCGCTCTAGCTAGCGCAGGTTGTTAGCCGCTGTCACAGCGACCCGCCCTCCGACAAAGGCGACCCATCGATCGTCGTCACCCCAGCGGCAGCTCCGCAAGCCCAGTGCCTCATCGCAACCGGCCGGTTGGCCCAGGATGCCGCGAACCTCCTCGAAGCTCATGCCCACTTGCAAGCGGGAGAAGTTCGCTTCGTTCAGCTCGCTGCATGCGGCGAGCATGAACGTCGTCAGGAGGACGGCGATATCGCGTTTCGGGCGTAGTGTTTGTTTCATGGTTCATGACGGAGTGAAGCCTCGAAGCACGGGGCAGATCACTTTTCGCTGAGCGCTTGCGCTGGCCCAGTGTGCGCGGCGGCGTCAGCCGCAGAATTCGCTCGCTTGTTCCCGGCGGACTCGTTGAACAGCGTCACCAACAACCATGCCGCGCTGGCGACGATGCCCATGATGAAAACCCAGTCGTAAATTTGCCGCACCGACTTGTCCATCAGCAAGTTGAGTACGAGCAGCAGCACGCTGTGTGCGCTGGCCACGACGATCAGGGTGGCCAAGGGCAACAGAATGACCTCGACGATCCGCAGGCGTGCGCCCATGTCGCGAATCAGCGTCGTCGTGCGAAACGCTGCAAGCCACATCACGGCAAGCGCACCGCCGTAGCCGAGAAAGCGCGCCAAGTGCGACGCAGTCAGGCCGCCCTTGCCGAGCACGCGCGTCTTGTTGAACAGATCCGTCGCGCCCAAGGCGGATGCCAGGACCAGGGCAATCAGGATGACCACCGCGTAACGGATCAACCAACTCCAGCGTTTCATGGCTCGATCTCCTTTGATTGATGCTCTCAGTCCACATGAGCAAGCGTGGATTCGCGGGGCGCAGGTGCAGCGGCCGGCTGAAAGATCGATAGAGTCACCCAACCGGCGGCGGCAATGCTCGCGAGGATGAAGGCCCAGTTGAAGACGGCGTATGGGGTCGATTCCCTGAACGACTCAAGCAGTGGCAGAACGGCTGCGTAGCCACAAGGCAGCGCGAACAGAGCGGCAGTCGGGCGCCACAGGCGAGC
>JANNKM010000374.1:0-12304 GCA_031396305.1 Rhizobacter sp. | reverse complement strand
CGCGATGCGGTGATTGGCGCCACGCCCGCAAGCTTCGCCACATCGTGCAGCGTGACAGCACCACTGCTGCGTCGGGTGCGTCTGGATGGAACTGCTGCCTGTGACATCGCCCCGATTCTAGATTCATGGGAGCGCTACCGTAGCGCCATGGTCAGGCAACCCTCGCGGCAACCCACGCCCCAGCAGGCGAAGTCAGCCCGCCCGCCACGAATGGCGAGGCACGTAGCCCATCAGGCGCTGCGCCTTCTCATTCGATTGCAGTGTTTCGAACTCGCCGAGACTGCGCACCACCGGAACCAGCGGAAAGCTCTGCGCCATCAACTCGGTGCTGGGTCGAAGCATCACGGTATCGCGCGCCGCGATGATGCAGTGCTCGGCGCCATTGAGCGGCGCTTCGATCCCGAGGCGGCACGCGAGCGCCACGTCGCGGCTGTCGACATAGCTCCACAGATTCCATTTGCGGATGTTCGGGTCGTTCTGCCAGCCGGCGAACATGGCGTACTCGTGCGGCTCGATGATGTTCGAGATGCGCAAGCCTAGGAACGACGTCTGCGGATTCCAGCGGTGCATCTGCCGTGCCATTTCCTCGGCCAGGCCTTTGGCGAGTGCGTAGCCGTTTTCCGGCAGCAGCGGGTGCTCTTCAGTGATTGGCGCAAATGCGGGCGCCTCGCGTGTGAATGGCAGGCCGAACAGCGTCTCGCTCGACGCCCAGACGATGCGCTTCACGCCCAGCAACGTTGCCGCGCTGAACACGTTGTAAGTCGTCATCAGGTTGTTCTGGAATGTCGTCGCGTCGGGCGCGAGGCCCGGCGCGGGAATTCCCGCCAGGTGCACCACGGCGTCGGCCAGCTCGAACGGGCGGCGCCGCTCCACCGTGCCGGCGGCGCGGCGCAGCGCGTCGATGGCCTGGCCCATGTCGTTCAGATCGGCCTTGAGGAAGTGGCACAGCGTCTCCGCTGGAGCGACGAGGTCGACGTTGACGACGCTGTAGCCATGCGCGAGCAGTTCACGCACGACGGCCCGGCCGGCTTTGCCGCTGCCGCCGGTGACGACGATGTTTTTCATGGGCTGGCTCTCATGGGTCCGTGTCGGCGGGCGTTGCGAGCCCGCATTTTCAGATGATCAGAAGGCCGCATCATGCGCCGCGCGGCGCGGTACGATCGGCGCCACTGGAACCCTGACCATGAACGAAGCGACCGCCGCTACTGCAACGCCCCCGCTGCCCGATCGGCTGTCGGTCGACCCACGCAGCCCGCATCACGTCGCAGCCGTGTTCGAGCGGCCCATCGGGATTCGCCTGAATGACAAGGAGCGCACCGACGTCGAGGAATATTGCATCAGCGAAGGCTGGGTCAAGGTGCCCGCGGCGAAGGCGCTGGACCGCAGGGGGCACCCGTTGCTCATCAAGCTGAAGGGCAGGGTGGAGGCGTTCTACCGATAGGGGGCGGCTCTCGGCGATGTACGAACTTCACTACTGGCCGACGATCCAGGGGCGCGGCGAGTTCGTGCGGCTTGCGCTGGAAGCGGCGGGCGCTCCCTATGTCGACGTGGCCCGCGGCGGCGCAGACTCAGGCCAGGGTGTGCCTGCGATGCTGCGTTGTCTGCAGGACCCCAGGGTCACGCACCCACCGTTCGCTCCGCCTTTCCTGAAAGACGGCGAGGTGCTGGTCGGGCAGACCGCAGCGATCCTGCAGTACCTCGGGCCGCCGTTGAAACTGGTGGCACGCAATGAACAGGCCCGCAGCTGGACGAACCAGATCCAGCTCACCATCGCCGACATCGTGACGGAAGCGCACGACACGCATCATCCCGTGGCGAGCAGCCTGTACTACGAAGACCAGAAGGCGGAAGCGCTGCGCCGCGCCAAGGTTTTCTGCGGCGAGCGCATCCCCAAGTACTTGCAGTGGTTCGAAAGCGTCGTGCAGCGCAACCCGGCTGGCCCGAGGCACCTGGTCGGCGGCCGACTGAGTTACGCCGACTTGTCGCTGTTCCAACTGATCGAAGGCCTGCGCTACGCGTTCCCGAAAGCAGCGCAGCCCGTCCTTGCGCAAACTCCCGGGATCGTGGGCCTGCACGGGCGCATCGCCGCGCTGCCCCGGGTCGCCGCGTACCTTCACAGCGAGCGGCGCATCGCGTTCAACGAACAGGGCATCTTCCGGCGCTACCCCGAACTTGACGTGCAGTAGCGCTCAGCGCCGCGCGTCACCGGCAACTTGCACCCTCTCGGATGCGCAGCATGCGCATTTGCACTGCGCGTGGTGCGAGGCAACGCCTGGCCGCCGGCCATGGATTGGGCGATTGCCTACGCGCTTTCCAGGTAGCGCTCGGCCAGCGTTGCCAGTGCCGCCGGGCTCAGGCGCAGACGCTGGCTCAGGTAGCGATCCACGCCGCCTTGGTCGGCATCAACCGCATGCAGCGCCGCATGCAGGAAGTTCTCTTGCACGCCCCACAGCACCGCCATCGCTTCGGCGGAGAACTCGGTGTGCAGCAACGGCTGGCGCTCGAACAGCTCGTTCGTCAGCAGGAAGTCCTGCAGCACCAGATCGCGCGGCACCCCCAGCGCCAACAGCACGAGGGCCGCAGCGACGCCGGTTCGGTCTTTGCCGGCGGTGCAGTGAAACACCGACGGCGTGTCGGCCTGCAGCAAGTGCTCGAACAATTCGGCAAAGCGGCGCGCGTGGTCGTTGACGAGCGAACGATAGAGATCCTGCATCAAGCCCGCCACCACGGGCGCGGTGACGGCGTGTCCCGCTGCCGCCAGACTCCGCATGCGCTGCACCAGGGTGGGCTCGATCGCCAGTGAATGCTGGGTCAGGCCGGGCAGTTCGTACGGCGCCTCATTGCGTTCGGCCTGGCCGCGAAAGTCGAACGATCGCAGCAGCCCCAGCGGCTCCAGCAGCGCGTGGTCGGCGGGCGTCAATCCGCCCAGGTGCGCCGAGCGGAAGAGCTTGCGCCAGCGCAACGGGCGCCCGTCAAGGCCGGGGTAACCACCGAGGTCGCGGAAATTGGAGGCGCCTTGCAGGCGCAGGGCACGGTCGGGGTGACGCAGCATGGCGCCGATTGTCGCGCCGCAATGCGTCGCTGCGATGACCGTGGTTCCATGCAGCTGCAAGCCGGCGGTGGCACAGCAACGAGCGACGCAGTGCGCCGGGCGCCTGCGCGGTTTCGCACCGCACCCAATTCGTGCGCGCGCGCACCGACATGAGACACGGTTGCCGTGCGGACTCAGCAACCGCTACCGCTTTTCGGCGCTGCTTTGTCAGTCTGGCAACACCGAGCCCATGCCGCGATAGCCGATGAACTGGTGGGACGAGTCGAACATCGGCTCGCCACTGAGCCAAAAACATTGCCGTGATCCGTCGGCTTTGATGCGGTTGAACGCGAAGTCCTTGAACGGCTGGCGGGCCGCCATCTTCAACTGCAGTGAGGCACGTTCGGCTTCGTCCCAACCCAGGTCCGTGTCCGCAACGCCCGGAACCAAAAAGGACGTCACACCGCCCCCCAGCAATCCATCGACCGAACCGCTCACGTGGGTGCGATCACCACTCTCGTTCTGTTCCCAGTACCAGTCGGCGCTGTGGCCGGCCCGCTCGGGTGCGAGCGCCTCGCTTTCACGCAACTCGGCAGTGCGCATGCGCAGCGTCTGCTCCAGCGCCGTGCTGCGATCTTCCAGCTTGTTGTAGAGCAGACGCACCTCCAGCAAGTTGCGGATGCGCGAGCTCACCTCGAGCAGGTCGAATGGCTTGCTGACGAAGTCCTTCGCACCGGCCTGCAGTGCGCGCAGCTTGTGCTCGGGCTGGGCGGTGAGCACGATCACCGGCAGGTAGCTTTCGGCCTGGTTCGCCTTCAGGCCCTCCATCACCTCGAAGCCGCTCATGCCAGGCATCTGCAGGTCGAGCAGGATCAGGTCGAACGGGTGGTGGCGGTGCAGCAAAGCCACCTGACGCGGGTCCGTCGTCGACGTGATGTTGACAAAGCCGTTGTTGACCAGCATTTGCCGCAACAGCTGCACGTTGGCCGGCTGGTCGTCGACGATCAGGATCCTGGCTTGCAGAATCTCGGGCGCACTGAGCATCATGACTTGTTCCGTTCCAATTCGTCCCTGGGGCCGGCCTTTGAGAATGCCGATGCGGCAGCGGGGGCCCTCGCCTGGGCCACCTGCAGCGCCACCGCCAGCGTGTCCATCAGTTCGTTCACCCGGATCGGCTTCGTGAGATAGCGAAAGAAGCCGGCTTTCATGCCACGGTCGATGTCGCGCGGCATCGCATTCGCGCTCAGCGCGACGACCGGGATATGGGCGGTGGCCGGGTCTGCAGTGAGCCTTCCGAGCGCTTCGAGGCCGCTGATGCCGGGCAGGTTGATGTCCATCAGAATCACATCGGGCTGCGCCGAGCGCGCAATCTCGATGCCGCGCAGGCCATCCCTCGCGGTCAGCAGGTGGATGTCAGGTCTGCGCTCCAGCAGCCGCTGCACCAGCATCAGATTGGCCGGGTTGTCCTCGACGTACAACAAGGTGCGAACGTGCCGCCCGGCAGGCACCGGTTGCGGCCTCGCAACCTCTGGCGCCGCGTCGGGCAACGGCGAATCGGTCGTCGAGTCGAGTTCGATCCAGAATACGCTGCCCACGTTGACGCGGCTTTCAACGCCGATTTCGCCGCGCATCAGCTCCACCAGGCGCTTGCTCACGACCAGGCCGATGCCCGTGCCTTCCTCGATGCCCGCCTCCTGGCCGAGGCGATTGAACGGCTGGAACATCTGGGCAAGCTGTTCCGGTGCCAGGCCTCGGCCGCTGTCGTGCACTTCGATGCGCAGGCGCTGGTTCTCGGTGGCGCGGCAGCGCACGTCCACGGTTCCGTCGATGCGGTTGTACTTGATCGCGTTGGACAGCAGGTTGATGAGCACCTGCTTCGTGCGCGTCCGGTCGGCGTTGACGAAACAGGCGGTTTCGAAGCGCGGGAAGGTGACCTGGATGCCACTCTTGTGCGCCTGGGGTTCGGTCATGGCCTGGCACTCGGCGAGCACCTCGGCCAGTGAGACGGGTTCCAAGGACAGCACGAGCTTGCCGGATTCGATCAGCGACAGGTCGAGAATCTCGTTGATCAACTCCAGCAGGTACCAGCCCGCCAGCAGGATCTGCTCGACGCTGGCTTTCTGGCTCGGTGAGGGCGTCGGCGAGCCCGACTCGATCAGCTGGGCAAAGCCCAGGATCGCGTTCAGCGGCGAACGCAGCTCATGGCTCATGCTGGACAGGAAGTCCGACTTCGCGAGGTTGGCCTTTTCGGCGGCGGACTTGGCGCTCTGCAGTTCGGCGTTGGTCTCCTGCAGTGCCTGGTCGAGCAGCTTGCGTTCGGTGACGTCGCGCGCCGCGGCGAACACGCCCTGCAGGTTCCGGTCTCGGTCGTAGAACGTGGTCGCGTTGTACGACACCACGGTTTCCTTGCCGTCGCGGGCGCGCGCGGTGAGCTCGTAGTTGGTGACCTTGTTTTCGCGCAACACGCGCTTGATGCCGGCTTCGGCGTGCTCCGGGTCGGTGAAATAATTCTTGAACGGCGCGCCGATCAGTTCGTCGCGCGTGCAGCCGGTCAGCGCTTCCATCTGCTTGTTGACGTCGGAGATGATCCCCGACGGGTCGGTCGTCATCAGCGCATCGATGTTCGATTCGATCAGCGAGCGCGTGTAGAACTGCTGGTCGCGCAGGCGCTGGTCGAGCTTCTTTTGCTCGGCCTCGACCTGCTTGCGTGCCGTGTTGTCGGTGCCGATCAACAGGTAACCGATGATCGCGTTCTGCTCGTCGCGCAGCGCCGTCACCGAGACCACCGCGGGGAAGCGGCTGCCGTCCTTGCGGATGTAGGTCAGCTCGTAGATGTCTTCGATGCCGCGCGAGGCCTTGAACACCAGCGCTTCGAAGCCGGGCGTGATCACGGTGCCGAGTTCGGCGCTCAGCGCCTTGGCCCGCGTCACCACTTCGTCGGGGTCCGAAATCTCGGCCGGCGTCACCTTGTCCAGCACATCGGCGGCGGCGTAGCCCAGCATGCGCTCGGCGCCGACGTTGAAGATCTGGATCACGCCCTTGGCGTCGGTGGCGATGCTGGAGAAATTGGCGCTGTTGAAGATCGCGTTCTGCAGCGCGCCGGCCTGAAGCAGCACCGCCTGCCGTTGAACTTCGATGTGGCCTTCGAATTGACCGGACTCTTCGAGGTCGGTGGGGTCGTGGACCGTTGCGGGCAAGTGGAAATCTCCGAGAGCGGGCGTGCCAGCCTGCGTTGCGCAGGCTGGGTAGGTTGTGCAAGGTGCAGCGTTTCGCTCTTCCGCAGACGGGGAAGAGTACGGCCCTTGGGCGGTAACGGGTGACGCATCGTCGTCGAAGCGGCGGCCAGCGTCTGTGCGGCAGCGCACTTAGCGACGAGTGGCCCGGAGCAACCCTGAGTCGTGCCGCATTGCACAAGCGCACTTTCAATTGACGCGCCATACTGGAACACGTCATTGACCTGCGCAGGAGAGCCATGGAACTCCCGTTTCGCGTGCTGCTGTTTCGCTACCTGTTCTTCACATGGCTGTTCCGCGACATGAGGCGGCACATGAGTCTCCTGGAGCGGGCCGCCGCCTGGCGCCACAACCAGGAGCAGAGTCGCTGGTTGCCGCTGTACATGCTGCGCTACGTGGTCCTCGGATTCAGTTTGGCCGCGCTGGGCCAGGCCGCGCAGGCACTGAGCCCGATCCTCTCGGCGTTCTTCTTTGTTCCGAGCATCCTGACGGTGCCGATGCTCGCCGTCGCGGGAGTGTGCTGGTCGGCGCTGCAAGCCTGGAAGTGAACCGAGGTTCACTGTCAGGGCTCTCGGCCCATGGCATGAACTTTGCTGTGATGCAGTTGCAGCGATCGCCTCGTGGCGTCTGGCCTTGCATCGGTATCCAGCTCGCCGCCGTCGGCATCGTGCTGTTGTTTCCGGCCTCGCCACCTGGCTGCCCAAGGCCATCGGGTGGATGAACCGGTGAGGCGCGCGGCGCAAATGCCGAGCGCGCCGGCAGGACCACCCGGGACGTTGGCGCTGGTACCCCTGAAGGAGCGCGTGCCATGCTGATACAACGCCATTTGCTGCACACCGAGCCCTTGGAAGCCGAAGCGTTTCGGCCCTACGGCGATGTGATCGAAGCCAGCGATGCGGTGCGCCACTTCAGCATCAATCGGGGCGATGCGGTGCGCTATCACGATCTCGCCGGCGTGCACGTATCAGCCGGCGGCGGACGCGCTGCGATCAGCATCTTTCGCGCGCGCCCGCACCTGTTGCCGCTGCAATTGACGGTGCTGGAGCGGCATCCGCTGGGCAGCCAGGCGTTCATGCCGCTCAGCCCGAACCGCTATCTCGTCGTGGTCGCGGGTGCCGGGCCGGCGCCTGCGCCGACCCAGTTGCGTTGCTTTCAAGCCTTGCCGGGCCAGGGCGTGAACTTCGCGCCCGGCACCTGGCACCACCCGCTGCTGGCCCTGCAGATCACGTCAGACTTTCTCGTTGTCGACCGCCAAGGCCCGGCCGAGCCGGGCAATTGCGACGAATACCCACTTGATGAGATGCACGTCTGGGTTGAAGCCTGACGCGTGATTCGGTGGCTGCCATGCGTGCGGCAATCGACGCCGCGCGGTGAGCGTGCGCGTCGTCAAACCGTATGATGCGCCCCCACCCCACAGCCGGAGCAACCCGATGAACAAGGACGCGTATGCCAAAGGCCTGAAAACGCGGCGCGAAGTGCTGGGCGCCGACTACGTGGACAACGCGGTGAAGAACGCTGACGACTTCAATCGCCCCATGCAGGAACTTGTCACCGAATTCTGCTGGAATGAGGTCTGGAACCGCCCGGGGCTGGACCGGCGCACCCGCTCAATCATCAATCTGGCGATGTTGACGGCGCTGAACCGGCCGCATGAGTTGAAGCTGCACGTGCGCGGCGCCATCAACAACGGGCTGTCCAAAGACGACATCCGCGAGGTCTTCCTGCAAACCGCCGTTTACTGCGGCGTGCCGGCGGCGATCGACAGTTTTCGCGGGGCCAAGGAAGTGTTCAAGGAACTGGGGATCTAGCAGATGAAGTCAATCCGCCGCCGCTGCATGCTCGTGTCGATTGTCGCCAGCGGCGCGATCGGCCATGCTGCCTGGGCGGCCGATGAACCGAAGGAACCGAAGAAGGCGAGCCCGGCCAAGCCCGCGCTGAGTGTCAACGTCACCCAGCCGCAGCGCGCCGAAATGCCGTTGCGCATTGCCGCACACGGCAGTATCGCGGCCTGGCAGGAGGCGAGCGTCGGCGCCGAGGTCAGCGGCTTGCGCCTGGCCGAGGTGCGCGTCGACGTGGGCGACGCCGTCAAGCGCGGCCAGGTGCTCGCGGTGTTTGCCGCCGAAACCGTGCAAAGCGATCTGGCGCAGATTCGCGCGACGGTGGCCGAGGCCGAGGCCACGCTGGCCGAAGCCGCCGCGAACGCGCAGCGCGCCCGGGACATGCAGGCCAGCGGCATGCTCAGCCCCCAGGCGATCACCCAGGCGCTGACGACGGAGCGCACCGCGCAGGCGCGCCTGGAGGCGCAGCGGGCGCAGCTCGGCTCACAGCAACTGCGCCTGTCGCAGACTCAAGTGCTCGCGCCCGACGACGGCGTGATCTCGCTGCGCGCGGCGACCGTCGGCTCGGTCGTGCCGCCCGGCACCGAGTTGTTCCGCATGATCCGCCAGGGCCGCCTGGAGTGGCGCGCGGAAGTCGCGGCTGCCGAACTCGCGCGCATCCGCCCCGGCCTGGCGGTGAGCCTCACGCCGGTGGGCGGAACCCCCATCACCGGCCGGGTGCGCATGGTCGGGCCGACCGTCGATGCGCAAACGCGCAATGGCACCGTGTTCGTCGACATCGGTTCCAGCGCAACCGCCAAGCCCGGCATGTTTGCGCGCGGTGAATTCAACCTCGGCGCGGCCAGCGGCCTGACCCTGCCGCAGACGGCGGTGCTGCTGCGCGACGGCTTCAGCTACGTGCTGCTGGTCGGTGCCGACTCGAAAGTCGCGCTCACCAAGGTCAGCGTCGGCCGGCGCAACGGCGATCGGGTCGAGATCACCGCAGGCATTGATCCGGCTGCGCGCGTCGTCGCCGCGGGCGGTGGTTTTCTTGGCGATGGCGATCTGGTGCGTGTAGTCGGCCCCGCGTCACCTGGAGCGAGCCGACCATGAGGCGCATCACCGTCATCCCGGCGCACGCCGCACGCCCTGTCATCCCGGGGCCCGCCGCACGCCCTGTCATCCCGGCGTACGCCGCACGCCCTGTCATCCCGGCGTACGCCGGGATCCACCGCCCCGACATTGCGCTGTGGCCCGTGGATCCCGGCGTGCGCCGGGATGACGGGTCGCAAGGCAGAAAGGCTCGGCGATGAACGTCTCCGCCTGGTCGATCCGCAACCCGATCCCGTCGCTGCTGCTGTTCGTGCTGCTCACGCTCGCCGGCCTGATGGGCTTTCGGGCGATGAAGATCCAGCAGTTCCCCGACATCGACCTGCCGACGGTGTCGATCGTCGCGTCGCTGCCCGGCGCGTCGCCGGCGCAGCTCGAGACGGAGGTCGCGCGCAAGCTGGAAAACGCGGTGGCAACGCTGCAAGGCCTGAAGCACATCTACACCAAGGTGCAGGACGGCGTGACGACGATCACCGCCGAATTCCGCCTGGAAAAACCCACGCAGGAAGCGCTCGACGACGTGCGCGACGCCGTGGCGCGCGTGCGATCCGATCTGCCGGGAGACATGCGCGACCCGGTGATCTCCAAGGTCGAGCTCGCCGGCATCCCGATCCTGACCTACACCGTGTCATCGACCCGCATGGACGACGAAGCGCTGTCATGGTTCGTCGACAACCAGGTGACGAAGGCGATGTTGTCGGTGCGCGGTGTCGGCGCGGTGTCGCGTGTCGGCGGCGTGACGCGCGAAGTGCGGGTCCAGATCGACCCCGGCAAGCTGCTCGCGCTGAACGCGACCGCAGCCGACATCTCGCGCCAGTTGCGCGGCGTGCAGCAAGAGGCGGCGAGCGGCCGCACCGACCTGGGCGGCGGCGAACAGGCGGTGCGCACCATCGCCACCGTGGCCTCCGCCGACGAACTGGCGCGGCTGGAGATCGCGCTGTCCGACGGGCGCCGGATTCGCCTGGACCAGGTGGCCAGCGTTCGCGACACCGTGGCCGAACCGCGCAGCGCGGCGCTCCTCAACGGCAAGCCGGTGGTCGGTTTCGAGATCGTGCGCTCACGCGGCGCCGGCGAAGTGGAAGTGGCCGAGGGTGTGCGCACTGAGCTCGCCAAGTTGAAGGCTGCGCACCCCGACATCGCACTCACGGAAGCGTTCAACTTCGTTGACCCCGTCATCGAGAACTACCACGGCTCGATGCTGCTGCTGTATGAGGGTGCGGCGCTCGCGGTGCTGGTGGTGTGGCTGTTCCTGCGCTCGGGTCGGGCGACGTTCGTCTCAGCCACCGCGCTGCCGCTGTCGGCGATTCCCACCTTCGCTGTGATGTACCTGATGGGCTTCACAGTGAACGTCGTCACGCTGCTGAGCCTGTCGCTCGTCGTGGGCATTCTGGTGGACGACGCGATCGTCGAGATCGAGAACACCATGCGCCATCTGCGCATGGGCAAGACGCCCTTGGAAGCGGCGAGGGAAGCGGCTGACGAAATCGGCCTGGCGGTGATCGCGACCACGTTCACGTTGATCGCGGTGTTCCTGCCCACCGCCTTCATGGCCGGCGTGCCGGGCAAGTTCTTCGTCCAGTTCGGCTGGACGGCGGCGATCGCCGTGTTCTTCTCGCTCGTCGTCGCGCGCATGCTCACGCCGATGATGTCGGCCTACCTGTTGAAGCGGCCAACGAGGGAAGCCCCCGAACCGCGCTGGATGAACTGGTACATGCGCTGGGTCGCGTGGTGCCTGAAACACCGCATCTGGACGTCGCTCTCGGCGATCGCGTTCCTCGTCGGCTCGTTCGCCCTGGTGCCGCTGCTGCCCACCGGATTCATTCCGCCCGACGACCTGAGCCAGACCCAGGTCTCAATCTCCTTGCCGCCTGGCGCAACGTTGCAGCAGACTTTCGCTGCCGCCGAACAGGCGCGCGAGATCGTTGCCAGGCACCCGCACGTGAAGCTGGTCTATACCGCGGTGGGCGGCGGGCGCACCGGATCCGACCCGTTCATTCCCGGCGGTGCGGCCGAGGTGCGCAAGGCGACGCTGACGATCAACATGACACCGCGCGATGAGCGCAAGGGGCAGAGCAAGCAACAGGTGGAGAGCGAGTTGCGCGAGGCGCTGACGGAAATTCCCGGCGCGCGGATCAAGGTCGGCTTCGGCGGCTCGAGCGAAAAATACATCCTCGTGCTGGCGGGTGAAGACGGGCGCGTGCTCGCTGAACACGGGCGCAAGGTCGAGCAGGAGTTGCGCACCATTCCCGGCATCGGCGCGGTCACGTCGACGTCGAGCCTGACGCGGCCGGAACTCATCGTGCGCCCCGATTTCGCGCGCGCTGCCGACCTGGGCGTGAGCTCGGCGGCGATCGCCGAAACGCTGCGCATCGCGACGGCGGGCGACTATGAGCAGGCCCTGGCCAAGCTCAACCTCAGCCAGCGCCAGGTGCCGGTGGTGGTGAAGCTCGCAGACGTGGCGCGCACCGACCTGGACCTGCTGTCCAGGCTGCCGGTGCCGGGTGCGCGCGGCCCGGTGATGCTGGGCAACGTGGCCACGCTCACGCTGGACAGCGGGCCGGCCGAGATCGACCGCTACGATCGCCTGCGCAACATCAACTTCGAGATCGAGCTGAATCAGCAGCCCCTGGGCGAGGTGCAGGAGCGCGCGCTGGCGCTGCCGAGTCTGGCGCAACTGCCTGCGGGCGTGACGCAGACGACGATCGGCGACGCCGAGGCGATGGCCGAGCTGTTCGAAAGCTTCGGCCTGGCGATGGCCACGGGCATCCTGTGCATCTACATCGTGCTCGTGCTGCTGTTCAAGGACTTCGTGCAACCGGTGACGATCCTCGCCGCGCTGGTGCTCTCCATTCCGGGCGCGTTCCTCGCGCTGTTCATCACGCACACGGCGCTGTCGATGCCGTCGATGATCGGCCTGATCATGCTGATGGGTATCGCGACGAAGAACTCGATCCTGCTCATCGAATACGCGATCATGGCGCGCCGCGACCGCGGCATGAACCGCCTCGACGCGTTGTTGGATGCCTGCCACAAGCGCGCCCGCCCGATCGTGATGACGACGGTGGCGATGGGCGCGGGCATGCTGCCGATCGCCGTTGGCTTCGGCACGGACC
>JANNKM010000362.1:0-3187 GCA_031396305.1 Rhizobacter sp. | reverse complement strand
TGCAGCCCGGCGTCGACCCGCCCTATCCGAGCCTCCAGCTCTACCGGGCCCTCGGCGGGGGCTGGGCCGCACCGATGCTGCGCGTGAGCAGCGCGCGCTGAGAGCGTTCAGCAGTATCCTCGGCTCCACGATACCTGCGGCACAGGGATCCACCAGCATGCTCGACTCCGTCATCGATGCGCGCAGCGCCGACCTCGGCAACGGGCTGATGGTGCGGCGCGTGCTGCCGTTTGCGAAGCGGCGCATGGTGGGCCCGTTCATCTTCTTCGACCACGCCGGTCCGGTGACGATGCCGCCAGAGGCGGCGCGCAAGGCCGACGTGCGCCCGCACCCGCACATCGGGTTGGCGACGGTGAGTTATCTGTTCAGCGGTGCCGTGACGCACCGTGACAGCCTGGGCGTGGAGCAGGTGATCCGGCCCGGTGACGTGAACTGGATGACCGCGGGGCGCGGCATCGCGCATTCCGAGCGTTTCGAGGACCCTGCTGCGTTTGCGGGCGCGGGCATGGAATTGCTGCAGTCGTGGGTGGCGTTGCCCGAAGCCGATGAAGAGGCCGACCCGGCATTCGACCACTACCCCGTGCAGTCACTTCCCGAAGCTCACGCCGACGGCGTGTGGCTGCGCGTGATCGCGGGGCAGGCGTATGGCCTGCGCAGCCCGGTGCGCACCCATTCGCCGCTGTTCTATGTGCACGCCGTGATGCAAGCTGGTTCGCGAATCGACCTGCCGCTCGGCCACGCCGAGCGCGCCGTCTACGTTGTCAGCGGCAGTCTCGAATTCGGCGCGGTCAATCATCAGCGCGGCCAGATGCTCGTGTTCGCGCCGGGCAGCCGGCCGAGCCTGCGGGCCCTTGAAGCGAGCACCGTGATGCTGCTTGGCGGCGAGCCACTCGGCGAGCGCCACATCTGGTGGAACTTCGTCTCGTCGCGCAAGGACCGCATCGAGCAGGCCAAGGCCGACTGGCAGGCCGGGCGCATCGCCCTGCCGCCGAACGATCGCAGCGAGTTCATCCCGCTGCCGTAAGGCGAGGCGCATCCGCAGACGCGCACTTCGCGCCCGATGACCCTGGAAGCCCCATGGCACCACTCGTCGAACGCATCGACCACGTCCACGTCTTTGTCGCCGACCGTCCTGCAGCCGAGCAGTCGTATGCCAACGTCCTCGGCCTGACTCGTGTCGACAGTCTGGTCGGATGGGCATTGAACGGTGGCCCTCTGACCCTGTCGAACCCGTCAGGAAGCATCCACCTCGCGTTCGTGTGGATCGGTCGATTTCGCTGCGGCCGATTCGTCGTGCAGGCAGGGGTCGGTTCCAGCGTCAACGGCGGCTTGAAACCGCAGCCGAACATGTAGGCGTTGACGCCACTGACCTTCACTCGGCAGGGCGGAACAGCATCAGCACTGCCAGGCCTTCTTCGGTGTCGACGATTTCATCGCCGCAGAAACTCGCTGTCGAGCAGCCGCGCCGCGCTGGGCGTGTCGAAGCGGTTCGTTGACGCGCTCGGAGCCGGCAGCGTTTCATCTGAAATGCCAGCGCCGTCAACTGCAACGCCTGCGCAACCAATCGGCGACAAGCTGTCGCCCTCGTTCCCGAGCACCGTGCCGGAAAAGCTCTCCCCGCCGTCGCAGCACCCATGCCAGACATTTCGATTCGCCGGACCTTTGGCTTGCTCGGGCGCGCGTTGGGCATCGCAGGCGCCCTGGCGATCAGCCTCGGGCACGTAGGCGCAGCGCCCGATGCCGAACCGCCCAGTCTGCTTCGCGATACCGGCCTGTACGCACCGGGTTCGACCACCGAGGTGCGGGCAGCGAACCTGCCGTTCACGCCGCAATACCCGCTGTGGTCCGACGGCACGAGCAAGCGGCGCTGGCTCTACCTGCCGCCCGGCACCTTCATCGATGCGTCGCGCCCCGATGCGTGGGATTTCCCGCGCGGCACCCGGGTGTGGAAGGAGTTCGCGTACGGCCGGCCGGTTGAGACGCGCTACATCGAACGCCGTGCCGACGGCTCGTGGCTGTACGCCACTTACGTCTGGAGCGACGACGGCAGCGACGCCGTGCTCGCGCCCGCCACAGGCATCAAGTCGCTGTCCGTTGCCGGTGCGCCGGGCGGGCGCTACGAGATCCCGGCGCGCTTCGACTGCCTCGCCTGCCACGAGGGCGCGGCGGCGCCGCTGCTCGGCGTCAGCGCCTTGCAGCTGTCACCCGATCGGGATCCGCTCGCCGCGCACGGCGCACCCGCGGCAGTCTCCGACGTCGACTTGTCCGGCCTGGTGGCGCGCGGCTGGCTGCGTCATCTGCCTGCGGGATTGATCGGCCGCGCGCCGCGTATCGCCGCCGCTTCGCCATCGGCACGCGCGGCGCTGGGCTATCTGCACGGCAACTGCGGCCACTGCCACAACCACAACGGCGCGCCAGCGCCGGTGCGGCTGACGCTCGCGCAAAGCGTCGAATCCGCCGAAGCCAGCAGCGTGCGCGTGCTGAGTTCGGTGGTCGGTGCGCCGAGTCGATACCGCGCGCCCGGCGCGCCCGGCGCTCCCGGCGCCACAACACTCGTCGAGCCCGGCCGCCCCGAAGCCAGCGTGCTCGCGCTGCGCATGCGTTCGCGCCATGCCCTGATGCAGATGCCACCTCTCGGTTCCCGCCAGCCCGACGCCCAGGGCCTTGCCCTGATCGAGCGTTGGATCACCCACGACCTGTCCTCACCCAAGGAGCCCCAGCCATGACCCGCACCTTCGTTTCCACCCTGTCCTCGGCGAGCCTGCTCGCCGCCATCGGCGTCGGCGCAAGCCTCGGCCTGACCGGATTGCCGGCGTCCGCCGCCGACGCGACAAAAACGCCATCGGATCTCGTCGCGCGCGGCAAGTACCTCGTCAACACCTCCGGTTGTCACGACTGCCACACGCCGTTCAAGATGGGACCGAACGGCGCCGAACCCGACATGACGCGCATGTTGTCGGGACACCCCGAAGCGCTGGTGATGCCGCCGGCACCGAAACTGCCGCCCGGGCCGTGGCTGATCACGTCAGCGGGCACCAATACGGCGTGGTCCGGGCCCTGGGGTGTCAGCTTCACCGCCAACCTGACGCCCGACGCCGACACCGGCCTGGGCGAATGGACGCTGCGCAACTTCATGGACACGATCCGCACCGGACGCCACATGGGCCGCGGTCGCGCCATCCTGCCG
>JANNKM010000353.1:0-9582 GCA_031396305.1 Rhizobacter sp. | reverse complement strand
CACGCCCGATGGCCAGCTCGGTGATGCCGGCGATCTCGACCTGCCCAACACCAGCCTCGAGCGCATGCGCGAAGCCATGATGGCGCCGGTGCGATCGCTGATCGCCCAACATCACATGACCTGGATCGGCGGCGATCATTCGATCACCCTGCCCTTGCTGCGCGCCTACCGCGAGCATCTCGGCCGGCCCTTGGCCGTGGTGCATTTCGATGCCCATTGCGACACCTGGGAAGATCACTTCGGCGAGCCCAGCGGCCACGGCACGTGGGTCTATGAAGCGATCGAACAGGGCCTCGTGCTGCCGCAATGCTTCACGCAGATCGGAATCCGTTCGGCAGGCCAGCGTGAAGCACGCGACTTCGTGCGCCAGCGCGGCGGCCAGATCTTCACAGCGCGAGATCTGCGCGGGCGCGAAAGCCCGGCGCAGCTCGCTGACGTGGTGAATGCGATTCGCGCGCAGCACGCACGCAGCGGCGAGCCGCCGGTGTACCTGAGCCTGGACATCGACTGCCTGGATCCGGCGTTTGCACCGGGCACAGGAACGCCCGAACCCGGCGGCATGAGCACGAATCAGGTGCTCACGCTCATCGAAGAACTCGCCGCCCTGCCTTTTGTGGGCATGGACTGCGTGGAAGTCGCGCCGCCCTACGACCACGCCGAGCTGACGAGCAACGCCGCAGCGAACTTCGTCTGGTCCTACCTGAGCGGGCGCTGCGCGAAGCGTTGATGGGGCGCACCGCGCGAAGCGTTGATGCGGCGCACAGCGCGCATGTCAGACCGCGAATGCCGTCGTCTTCTTGACAGTGCGCAGCACCAGCATCGAGTTCGACCTCGCCACACCTGGCAGCCGCGCCAGCACCTCGGCGTGAAAACGCTCGAGGTCCTGCGCGTCGCGGTAGGCAAAGCGGATCAGGTAGTCGTTCGACCCCGCCACGTAATAACAGTCGAGCACCTCGGGTTGCGCGCGCACCGCCTTTTCGAAAGCTTCGAGCAGCACACTGTTCGTTCCTTCGAGGTTGACGATCGTGTAGCTTGTGCCGTGCCGGCCCACCGCAGTGGGGTTGACCAGCGCCACGTAGCGCTCGATGACTCCACTGTCTTCCAGCGCTTTGACGCGGCGCAGGCAGGCTGAGGGCGACAGATGGATGCGCTGCGCCAGTTCAAGGTTGGAAAGGTGCGCATCGTCCTGAAGCTGGTTCAGAATGGCGCGGTCAATCGCATCAAGTTTCGCCTCGGCAGATATTCTTCGCATAATATTGCGCCCACGGTCAGTTGTTCAGCATGATATTGCGCCGAGCGGGTTTGCCCTTGTCCAATGCGCAAGCACATTTCGCGGCCACCTGTCTAGACTGCACCACACCCCCCGCTGCGTGCTCGCAAGGCATTCAGTCATTCCTAAGGAGAAGCGACGATGAACCAGGTCCTTGACGTCAAGACTTCCGATACCAAGACCGCCGCCGCTGCCGCGCCCGCCAAGGGCACGGCCCCCAGCGACGCCTTCTGGATGCCGTTCACTGCAAGCCGCCAGTTCCGCCGCGCACCGCGCATCGTCGCCAAGGCGTCGGGCATGTTTTACTGGACGCTAGACGGCCGCGAGATTCTCGACGGCGTCGCCGGCCTGTGGTGCGTCAACGCCGGCCACTCGCGGTCGAAGATCGTCAAGGCGATCGCCGAGCAGGCCGCTGAGCTCGACTTCGCGCCGCCATTCAATTTTGCGAACCCCAAGGCGTTCGAACTGGCCGACAAGCTGGTCAAGCTCGCGCCTGCGGGACTGAACCGCGTGTTCTTCTGCAATTCAGGCTCCGAAGCTGCCGACACCGCGATGAAGATGGCGATCGCCTACCACCGCGCGCGCGGCGAAGGCACGCGCACCCGGCTCATCGGCCGCGAGCGTGGTTATCACGGCGTGAACTTCGGTGGCATTTCGGTCGGCGGCATGGTCGGAAACCGCAAGACCTTCGGCCCCATGCTCGGCGGCGTGGACCATCTGCGCCACACCCACGACCTGGCGCGCAACGCCTATTCAAAGGGAATCCCCGAACACGGCGCTGAACTCGCCGACGACCTGGAGCGCATGGTCGCCCTGCACGACGCGTCGTCGATCGCCGCCGTCATCGTGGAGCCGATGGCAGGTTCCACCGGCGTGCTGCCGCCCCCGAAGGGCTATCTGCAGCGCCTGCGCTCGATCTGCGACAAGCATGGGATCCTGCTCATTTTCGACGAAGTGATCACCGGTTTCGGGCGCCTGGGTTCACCCTTCGCCGCGACGCATTTCGGCGTGACCCCGGACCTGTTGACCGCGGCCAAGGGCATCACGAACGGCTGCGTGCCGATGGGCGCAGTGTTCGCGAAGCAGCACATTCAAGACGTGTTCATGAACGGCCCGGAGCATCTGGCCGAGTTCGCCCACGGCTATACCTACTCGGCGCACCCACTGGCGTGCGCGGCGTCGCTGGCCACGCTGGAAACCTACGCCGATGAAGGGCTGCTGACGCGTGCCACGAAGATCGGGCCGACCTTCGAGGCTGCGGTGCATTCACTCAAGGGTTCGCGTCATGTGATCGACATTCGCAACATCGGCCTGGTGGGCGCGATCGAAATGGAGCCCATTCCCGGCTCCCCGGGCAAACGCGGCTTTGAGGCCATGGTTGCGTGCTGGGACAAGGGCCTGATGGTGCGCACGACGGGCGACACGATTGCGCTGTCGCCGCCGCTGATCATCGAGGAGTCGCACATCGACCGAATCGTCGACACGCTCAAGGGCGTGCTGAAGACGCTGGACTGATTCTCCGCTCGCGCCGACACCCCCCTCATCCACCGAAGGATTGCCTAGCGCATACCGTCATGTCGCTGCTGTGCGCCGAAAGGGAACTGACCAAGAACTCCTATTACGCGGCAACGGCACCGCGTGAGCGCAGCTTCCCGGCGCTGCAAGGCGATGTGCAATGCGACGTCGACGTCGCCGTCGTCGGCGGCGGCTTTGCCGGCTTGTCGGCGGCGATCGAACTCGCGGATCGGGGCTTCAAGGTCATCGTGCTCGAGGCACGCGAAGTCGGCTGGGGTGCGTCGGGCCGCAACGGCGGACAGGTGATCGCCGGCCTGGCCTGCGACCAGGACGTGATCGAAGCACAACTCGGTCTCCAAGCCTCGCGCCGCGTCTGGGACATGACGCTCGAGGCGATCGAGCTGATCGGCCAGCGGCGGGCGCGATTCAACATCGAGTGCGATTGGCGGCCGGGCTACCTGGCGCTTGCGGTCGGCGCGCGCAAGGGGCGTGCGTTGCAGGCGTGGCGCTCCCTGATGGAAGAGCGCTACGGCTACGCCACGCAGTGGATAGCCCCTGCCGACATGCCAGGCTGGATCGCCAGCCCGCGCTACCACAGTGGTTTGCACGATCCGCGCGGCGGACACCTGCACCCGCTGAAATACTGCCTCGGGCTGGCGCGCGCCGCAGCGAGTCTTGGCGTGACGATCCATGAGCAATCACCTGTGTTGAACATCGAACCGGGAGCGACGGTGCGGCTGCGCTGCGCCACGGGTTCGGTGCGCGCCTCGCACGTGCTGCTCGCCGGCAACGTCTACCTCGACGGCTTGACGCCCGACCTGGCGCCGAGCTTGGCGCCGCGCATCATGCCGGTGGGCACGTATATCGTCGCGTCCGAGCCCCTGCCCAACGGCACGGCGGCGTCGCTCATTCCATCGCGCTCGGCAGTGTGCGACACGAATTTCGTTCTCGACTACTTCCGCACCACCGCGGACCACCGGCTTCTCTACGGCGGGCGCGTCAGCTACAGCACAGCGACGCCGAAGAACCTGGCGCAGAGCATGCAACGGCGCATGGCGCGAACCTTCCCGCAGTTGGAGCAAACGGAAATTGAATTTGCCTGGGGCGGATTCGTCGACATCTCGATGCAGCGCGCCCCCGACTTCGGCCGCCTTCCTGGCGCGCCCGGCGCAGCGCCGCAAGCCAACGTCTACTATGTGCAAGGGTTCTCCGGCCACGGCGTCGCGCTCACCGGGTTGGCGGGCAGAATCGTCGCCGAAGCAATCGCTGGCGACGCGCAGCGCTTCGATGTTTTTGCCAGAATTCGCCAAAGCGAGTTTCCCGGTGGCCGCTGGCTGCGCACGCCGGCACTGGTGGCCGGCATGGCCTACTATCGCTTGAGGGATCTGCTGTGAAACCGTTTGTCCTGGTACCCGCGTGCAACCGAATGGTCGGCGACCATCCGTTCCACATCGCCGGCAAGAAGTACCTCGACGCGGTGCGACTGGCGGGCTGCCATGGTTTCATCGTTCCGTCGCTGGACGCCACGGAGCTCGACGAAATTCTCGACGCCGCCGACGGCGTGTTCCTCACCGGCTCGCCGTCGAACGTGCATCCGCGTCACTTCGGCGAGCCCGTATACGACGCCGAGTTGCCGCTTGACGTGATGCGCGACGACTGGACGCTGCCACTGATTCCAAAAGTCCTGGCGCGCGGCATGCCGCTGTTTGCCATCTGCCGCGGCTTTCAGGAAACGAATGTCGCGCTCGGCGGCAGCCTGTACCAGGCGGTGCAGGACGTGCCGGGCCGCAATGACCATCGCGCTGCCAGAGGGGCGCCTGCCGAAGTTCAATACGGTCTGGCGCACCCGGTGAACATCGTTCCCGGCGGCACGTTGGAGAAGATCCTCGGCACCGGTTCGGTCCAGGTCAATTCGGTGCACGGCCAGGGCGTGAACCGCCTGGCGCAAGGACTGCGTGTCGAGGCACTCGCCCCTGACGGGCTGGTGGAGGCGTTCTGCATCACGCAGGCCACAGGCTTCAACCTGTGCGTACAGTGGCACCCCGAGTGGCAGGCCGCGAGCAACCCCGTCTCGATGAAACTGTTGCAAGCCTTTGGCGCGGCGTGCGCGCAATATCGTTCTCAGCGCGGCGATCGGCATCGCTCGCGTCACCCTGAGCCGGACCGATAGCTTTGCTGCGGCCCGCGCCGCAACGCACACGCTCTCGAACCCCGAACCACTCAACAGGTGACCCATGCTCGACAAAAGCAATTTCACATTCAGCGATCTAGAAAACTGGCTCAATGAGCGGCGCGTCACGGAAATCGAGTGCCTCGTGCCTGACCTCACCGGCGTCGCGCGCGGCAAGATCCTGCCGCGCGAAAAGTTCACCGAAGATCGCGGCATGCGCTTGCCCGAGGCGATCGTCGCAATCGGCGTGACCGGCGAGTTCCCACAGGAGGGGCCGTACTACGACGTGATTCACGCAACGGACCGCGACATGCATCTGCGCCCGGACCCGAGCACGGTGCGCATCGTGCCTTGGGCGGTAGACCCGACGGCGCAGGTGATCCACGACTGTTTCGATCGCGACGGCAACATGATCGCCTACGCACCGCGCAGCGTATTGCGCCATGTGTGCGACCTGTACGCCGCCGAGGGCTGGGCGCCGATCGTTGCACCGGAACTGGAGTTCTATCTGATCGAGCGCAACTCGGATTCGAATACGCCGCTGCGCCCGCCGAAGGGCCGCAGCGGGCGCGCCGAAACCTCGCGCCAGGCGTATTCGATCGACGCGGTGAACGAATTCGATCCGCTGTTCGAGGACATCTTTGACTATTGCGAGAAGATGGAGTTGAACGTGGACACGCTGATCCACGAAGTCGGCGCCGGCCAGATGGAAATCAACTTCTTCCACGACCACCCGCTCGGGCTGGCCGATGAAGTGTTCTTCTTCAAGCGCACGATCCGCGAGGCGGCGCTGCGCCACGAGATGTTTGCCACCTTCATGGCCAAGCCGATGGCCAACGAACCCGGCAGCGCGATGCACGTGCACCAGAGCGTCGTCAGCAAGGCGACGGGGCTGAACCTGTTCAGCAACCCCGACGGCTCTCCCTCCAAGGAGTTCTACTGGTACATCGGCGGGCTGCAGAAGTACACCCCCGCGGCGATGGCGCTGTTCGCGCCCTACGTCAACTCGTACCGGCGCCTGGTGCGCTCGAACTCGGCGCCGATCAACATCCAGTGGGGCACCGACAACCGCACAGTCGGTATCCGCTCGCCGGTGGCCTCGCCGCAGGCGCGGCGTGTCGAGAACCGCGTCATCGGCGCCGACGCGAATCCCTACGTGGCGCTGGCAGCGACTCTGGCTTGCGGATACCTGGGAATCAAGAACCGCATCGAGCCGGCGGCGGAGTGCAAGGGTGACGCCTACCTGTCGGAGTTCCAGTTGCCGCGCGCGCTGAGCGAGGCGCTGAGCTGGCTCGCCGACGAGAAAGACCTGCACGACGTGCTGGGCAAGCAGTTCATCACCGTGTACTCGGAGGTGAAGGAAATCGAGCACGACGAGTTCATGAAAGTGATCTCGCCGTGGGAACGCGAGCACTTGTTGCTCCATGTGTAGTTCGCGCCTGCTGCTGCACGTTTGAACCCGCGAAGGCCACCCCATGAACGCCATCACCACACCGCGCGCCACCCGAGACTGGCAAGCCGCTGACACCGCGCACTACCTGCATCCGTTCACCGACTTCAAGTCGCTCTCGGCAAAAGGCTCGCGCATCATCACCAAGGCCGACAACATCTACCTGTGGGACAGCGAGGGCAACAAGATCTTCGACGCGATGTCGGGCCTGTGGTGCGTCAACGTCGGCTACGGCCGCAGCGAGCTGATCGACGCGGCAACGAGGCAACTGAAAGAGCTGCCGTTCTACAACAGCTTCTTCCAGACCGCCA
The DNA here is from genome assembly GCA_031396305.1 of Rhizobacter sp. GTDB lineage: Bacteria > Pseudomonadota > Gammaproteobacteria > Burkholderiales > Burkholderiaceae_C > JAEMQF01. Next base: position 2,866 of record JANNKM010000353.1, on the reverse strand, counting down.
CGCCACCGGCGATCGAGCTTGCCGAACTGCTGGCTCAGGTCAGTCCGCCGCAGTTCCAGCATGTGTTCTTCTCGGGCTCGGGCTCGGAAGGCAACGACACCATCGTGCGCATGGTGCGCCGCTACTGGGACGTGCTCGGCAAGCCGCAGCGCAAGGTCATCATCAGTCGCAAGAACGCTTATCACGGCTCAACGATGGCGGGCGCGTCGCTCGGCGGCATGAGCGGCATGCACGAACAGGGTGGCCTGCCGATCCCCGATATCGTGCACATCGAGCAGCCGTTCTGGTTCGAATTGGGGCGCTCAGCGGGCCCGGCGCCGAGCCGCCTCAAGCCGGGCGCTCCCCCTCGGGGGGCGGGCGCCGAAGGCGACCTGGGGGCCTACATGACTCGCGACGAGTTCGGGTTGAAGGCCGCAGGCTGGCTGGAAGCGAAGATCCTGGAAGTCGGTGCCGACAAGGTGGCCGCGTTCATCGGCGAGCCGATTCAAGGCGCCGGTGGTGTGATCGTTCCTCCCGACACCTACTGGCCCGAAATTCAGCGCATCTGCGACAAGTACGGCATCCTGCTCGTCAGCGACGAAGTGATCTGCGGCTTCGGCCGCACCGGCCGCTGGTTCGGCTGCGAGCGCTTCGGCTTCAGGCCCGACCTGATGACGTTCGCCAAGGGCGTCACCTCGGGCTACATTCCGCTGGGTGGCGTGATGGTGGGAGACCGCGTCGCCAAAGTTCTGATCGAGCAAGGCGGCGAGTTCAACCACGGCTACACCTACTCGGGGCATCCGGTGGCGTGCGCGGTGGCGATCGCGAACATCCGCCTCATCCAGTCGGAGCACCTCGTCGAGAAGGTGCGCGATGACACCGGCCCCTACCTGGCCGAGCACTACGCAGCGCTGGCCAAGCATCCGCTGGTGGGTGAGGTGCAGACCTGCGGCCTGCTGGGCGCGCTGCAACTCGTCAAGGACAAGGCCACGGGACAGACCTTCGACTCGAAACTCGAAGTCGGCATGGTCTGCCGGGGTCACTGTTTCGGCACCAACCTCATCATGCGCGCCGTGGGCGACCGCATGATCGTCGCGCCACCACTCGTGACAACGCGCGCCCAACTCGACGAACTCGCGCAGCGCATCAAGGCTTGCCTGGACCTGACGCTGGCCGACGTGAAGCAGCGCGGCTGGATTTGACTTCAGCCATGCGCTGAATCGACAGCGACCCAGGGGTTTGCCTGTAGCCCGGCACAGCACTTGCTGGCTAGACTTTGCGACCAGCGTGTCAGCACGAATTTGCCCGGGCTGCGGCCGTGGGCCAACGCAGAAAAAGGAGACCCCATGAAGCGCCTGTTCCGCCGACTCCCATCGTTCTCATTGCTCTGTGCCGCCACCTGCCTGTCGCTGGCCGGTGGCGCTGCGGCCCAGGAAGAAGAAAAGGTCCTGAACGTCTACAACTGGTCCGACTACATCGCCGAAGACACGATCCGGAATTTCGAGAAGGAAACCGGCATCAAGGTGCGCTACGACAACTTCGACAACAACGAGATCGTGCACGCCAAGCTCGTCGCCGGCAAGACCGGCTACGACATCGTCGTGCCATCGTCCTATTGGGCGAAGATCCAGGCCGACGGCGGCTTGCTGATGAAGCTCGACAAGTCGCGCCTGCCCAACGCGAAAAATCTCGACCCGGCGTTGCAGGAACAGCTTGCCAAGCTCGACCCGGGAAACCAGTTCCAGGTGAACTGGCTGTGGGGCTTCACGACGGTGGGCATCAACGTCGACAAGGTCAAGGCGGCGCTGGGCAGCACGCCGATGCCCGACAACGCATGGGACCTGGTCTTCAAACCCGAATACATCGCGAAGCTCAAGAGCTGCGGCGTCAGCTTCCTCGACTCGGCCACCGAAGTCATTCCAGCAGCGCTGCACTACCTGGGCAAGCCCGCCTACTCGAAAAACCAGGCCGACTACGCCGGCGTGGGGCCGCTGCTCAAATCGATACGCCCGTCCGTGACGCTGTTCAGCTCGTCGGGCTACATCAACGACATGGCGAACGGCTCGATCTGCCTGACGCTCGGCTGGTCCGGCGACATCAACATCGCGCGCCAGCGCGCCATCGAAGGCAAGACCGGCCAGAACATCCAGGCGCTGATTCCGCGCACCGGCGGCGTGCTGTTCTTCGACGTGATGGTGATCCCGGTGGACGCGCCGCACCCGGGCAACGCACACAAGTTCATCGACTACATCCTGCGCCCGGAAGTGCACGCATCGATCACGAACAAGGTGTTCTATGCGAACCCGAACAAGGAGTCGCGCAAGTTCATCAAACCCGAGGTTTCGAGCAACCCCACCGTGTTCCCGACCGACGCCGACATGAAGAAGATGCAGGCCCCGGACGCGCTGAGCAACGACATCCGACGCACCATGACAAGGCTCTACACAGGCTTCAAGACGGGGCTTTGAGATGACGCAGGTCGCGCCGCCGTTCCTTCAAATCGAGGACGTGGTGAAGGACTTCGGCGGCGGCGCCGTCGCGGTGAACCACGTCAGCCTGGAAATCGCCAAGGGCGAGATCTTCGCGCTGCTGGGCTCCTCCGGTTGCGGCAAGACGACGCTGCTGCGCATGCTGGCAGGTTTCGAGACGCCAACCTCCGGGCGCATCCTGTTGAACGGCAAAGACCTGGCGGACATTCCGCCGTATGACTGCCCGATCAACATGATGTTCCAGAGCTATGCCTTGTTCCCCCACCTCACGGTATGGGAGAACATCGCCTTCGGCTTGCGGCGCGAAGGCATGGCGAAAGACAAGATGGTCGAGCGCGTCGAGGCCATGTTGAAGCTCGTGCAACTCGGCAAGTTCGCCCAGCGCAAGCCGCACCAGC
>JANNKM010000291.1:0-9837 GCA_031396305.1 Rhizobacter sp. | reverse complement strand
AGCCAGCACCTCGAAGTTGAAACCTATACCTGGGACGTGTTGCCCCCCGAGTATCGAAGCGCGGATCTGAGCGCGTCGATCGCGCGCGAACTGAACTGGGTCAAGGCCCGTCTGCTGCAATGACGCTGCAATGACGCCCCGATGAGATGGCTGCGATGGCGATGAATCTGCGCACCGCGCTGCAGCTCGGCCGGGTGTCGAATCTGCCCACGGTGTGGACGAACACGCTCGCAGGTGTGGTGCTGTCCGGCGCCGGCAATGCCGCGTTCGGTGTCGGCTTCGCCGTGATGCTGCTTGCCTTTTCCCTGTTCTACGTGGGCGGCATGTTCCTGAACGACGCCTTCGACGCGAAGTTCGACGCCACGACGCGCCCCGAGCGGCCGATACCGTCGGGCGTGGTCAGCGAGGGCGAAGTGTTCCGCTGGGGATTCGGCATGATGGCCGCGGCAATTGCGCTGCTCGCGTGGGTCGGCTTCGGCTTCGCGCCGCGCGTCGGCGCCGCACCGGCGATCGCCGGCCTGGGGCTGGCTGCGACGATCACGCTGTACGACTGGAACCACAAGAAGAACCTGTTCAGCCCCGTCGTGATGGGGCTGTGCCGGGTGCTCGTGCTCGTCGGTGCGGGCCTGTGCGTCGCACCCACACCGTCCGCCGCGTTGCTGACGGCCGCGGCGCTGATGCTGTGCTACCTGATCGGCCTGACCTATGTGGCCAAGCAGGAGAACCTGGGCCGGGTCGAGAACCTCTGGCCGCTGATTTTTCTGGCCGCGCCGGTGGCCTATGGCGCCTGGCTCGTGACGGAACACGCGATCGTGAGTGTTTTCTGGTTGCTGTTCTGCGGCTGGATGCTGGTCGCGCTGTGGCTGCTGCGGCGGCGCGCAAAGGGCGACATTCCACGCGCCGTGGTCAGCCTGATTGCAGGCATTTCGCTGCTCGATGCGATGCTGATCGCGGGAACGGGTTCGCTGGCGCTGGCTGCGGTAGCCCTGGGCGGCTTCGCGATCACGCTATTCTTCCAGCGCTACATCTCCGGTACATGAAAGCCGCCAGCCACTGCAAACATGAGCCGGGCGTCTTCGCCCCCGTGATCGACCGCTCGCGCTGCGAAGGCAAGGGCGAATGCGTTCGGGTCTGCCCGGTGTCGGTGTACCGCGTCGGCACGCTGCCACCCGAGCTGCGCGTCGGCCTGGGGCTGCGCGGCAAGTTCAAGGGCATGGCGCATCGCTGGCAGCAGGCGCTGCTGATCAACGCGGGTGCGTGCGAGGCCTGCGGGTTGTGCGTGACAGCCTGCCCGGAACAGGCGATCGCGCTTGCGCGCGTGGGCTAGGCGGCAAGTCGATGGGACTGCGCGAACGTTACGGCCGCCCCGTGCGCTTGGGCGTGGTGGGCGGCGGCCCCGGGTCCTGGATCGGCCAGATGCACCGCAGCGCCGCGCAACTGGACGGCTGGTTTTGCGTCACGGCGGGCGTGTTGTCGGGCGATGCGGCGCGCTCACGCGCAGCGGGAGCCGCGATCGGCATCGATCCGGCGCGGGCCTACGGCGATGTGGCACAGATGCTCCAGGCCGAGGCACTGCGGCCGGACGGCATCGACGCCGTGGCGATCATGACGCCGAACGACACGCACCACGCTTACGCGGCTGCCGCGCTCGATGCCGGGCTCGACGTGATCTGCGACAAGCCGGTCACGCATGACCATGCGCAGGCGCTGGACCTGGTCGCGCGCGTGCGTGCCAACGCGCGCGTGTTCGCGATCGCGCACGCCTATTCCGCGTACCCGATGATCCGCCACGCTCGGCAACTGGTGCGCGACGGCGCGCTGGGCGCGATTCGCCTCGTACAGGTCGAGTACATCCAGTCCGGCCTGGCCACACGCGTCGAAGACGGCCCGCTGAACAATCGATTGCGCTGGCTGCTCGAGCCCGGGCGCAGCGGCCAGGCGCTGGTGATGAGCGCGATCGGCTGCCACACGCAACACCTGGCGAGTTTCGTGTGCGGCCAGAACGTGGCGCGCGTGATGGCCGACGTGGGCACGCTGATGCCGGGGCGCCACGTCATCGACCATGTCTCGGCATTGCTCGAATTCACGGGCGGCGCACGCGGCACCTTCACCGTCACCCAGGCGGCGGCCGGCGGCGAGAACGACATTCGCCTGCGCGTGTACGGCGACAAAGGCATGCTCGACTGGTCGCACCGCGAGTTGAGCTACCTGAAGCTCGCGCTGCAAGGCGAGGCGGCGCGGACGATCGGTCGCGGCGATGGATTCCTGCCGCAAGACATCATCGGCGCCGGCCGCACCCCGCGTGGCCACCCCGAAGGTCTGCGCGAGGCCTTCGCCAACATCTATGCCGAGGTCGCGCAGGAGCGTATGGCGCGTGAACTCGGCGAACCCATTCCCGACGCGCCCTATCCACGCATTGAAGAGGGCGCGCACACGATGGCGTTCATCGAGGCGTGTATCGCCTCCCACGCGCGCGCAACGTGGGTGAGCGTCGCCGGCTAGGGCCGAAGTCGCACGCGTGGTGTCGCCGTGCCGGACCGGCTCATCCGCTCGACTGCAACGCGAGGCGCCGCGCGAGGACTTGGCGTATCAGCATCGGTACCGCCAGGCCCAGGCCGATGAGGGTGGGCAACAGACCCGGCGCGATCATCAGCAGCGCGGCCAGCACGCACAGCGCCTGCTCCGGGCGCGTCATCTCGACGAGGAAGAACTTTGTCAACGCCGCCGCCAACAAGGTGATGCCCAGGATGCAGCCGACGAACGTGACGACGAAGTCGTATCCGGTGAAGCCCTTGGCGACGATCAACAGCGACGGCGAAAAAACGAAAACGAACGGCACCAATGCCTTGGCCAGCCCCAACCGAAACGCCATGTTGCCGGTCTTGAACGGGTCGCTGCCGGCCATGCCTGCGGCCGCGTAGGCCGCCAGCGCCACCGGCGGCGTGATGTCGGCGAGCACGCCGTAGTAGAAGACGAAGAAGTGCGCCACCAGCGGCTCCACGCCCAATTGCACAAGCGTCGGCGCGGCCACCGTGACCATGATGATGTAGTTCGCCGTCGTCGGAATTCCGCAGCCGAGCAGGATGCACACGAGGCCGGTCATGACCAGCGCAACGAACAGGGTGAGCGCAGCCTGGCTGATGAGCCAGGCCGGCAACCATGAACCGACACCGCCTGACACGGCCTGTGCCGCGCCGGTGATGATGGTGCTGAGCTTGAATCCCACGCCGGTGAGTGTGACCACGCCGATCACCAGGCCCACGCTGGCGGCGGCCGCGCCCACCGCGAGCGCGTACTTGGCCCCGGTGCTGAGAGCCTCCAGCAATGCCGGCGCGGCGATGCGGCCCTGCACCTTGAGCAGCCTGGTGAGCAATGGGGTTGCGACGACCGCGGCACCGAACAGCGCGAGCTTGACCGACTCGTTTTCGATGCCGCCGAACACCAGCACCACGAGCACCGCGTGAAGACTGATCAAGAGCGCCCAGTGCGCCGGCGTGTTGCCAGCGGCGCGCGTCGTCAGGCCGACGATGGCGCACGACGTGATGCCGCTGAACGCCGCCAGGTACGGCGTGCGCCCGGTGACGAGGATGAAGATCAGCAGCGCCAGCGGAATCAGCGTCGGCCATGACCTGGCGAAACTCTGCCGCAGCTTGGGCATTTCGTCTTCCGTCAGGCCGCGCAGGCCGAAACGCTTGGCTTCGAAGTGCACTTGCATGAACACGCCGAAGAAATGCATGAACGCCGGGACCGCGGCCGCGGCGATGATGGTCTGGTAGGGCAGGGCCAGGAACTCGACCATCAGGAACGCCGCCGCACCCAGCACCGGCGGCGTGATCTGCCCGCCGGTGGACGACGCGGCTTCGACCGCGGCAGCGAACTCGCGCTTGTAGCCCACGCGAATCATCGCCGGAATCGTCAGCGAACCCACCGTCACCGCGTTGGCGACGCTCGATCCCGAGAGCATGCCGAACATCGCCGAGCCGAACACGCTCACTTTCGCCGGCCCACCGGCGTAGCGGCCGGCGATTGCAGAGGCGACGTCGAGGAACAGTTGCCCGAGGCCGATGCGCGTGGCGAGCACGCCGAACAACACGAAGTGAAAGACGTAGGTCGCGACGACTCCCACCGCCACGCCGTAGATGCCCTGGCTCGTCAGGTACTGGTGGTTCACGAGCTGGCTCCAGCTCGCGCCGGCGTGTTTGAGCAGGCCCGGGAACAGCGGTCCGGCGAGCGCGTAGACCATGAAGGTGATGGCGATCAGCGGCAGCGGCCAGCCCATGCTGCGGCGAGTCGCCTCCAGCAGCGCGACGATGAGAACCGTGCCCATCACGACGTCGATCGGCAGCGGGTTGCCGACCCGAAATGTCAGGTCCTCGAAGATGTAGGGGATGTACAGCACCGAAGCGGCCACCGCGGCGGCGAGCAACCAGTCGAACCAGGGCACGTTGCCCGGTCTGAGCGCGCGCTGTTCGGCGGCCTTCTCGAGCAGCGCCTGGCGATGCGGAAACACGAGGAAGATCAGCCCCAGCACGAACGCCAGGTGCACACCGCGGTGCGTGGTTTCGCGCAGCAAGCCGAAGCCGGCGGTGTAGTAGTGGAACAGCGACAGCAGGACCAGCAGCGCACCCACGAGCGTCGCTGCCGCCGCCGTGAGCGGGCGAAAGCGCATTTCGGGGTCGAACTTTTGCTCGAGCGCTTCGAGCGCCTTGACGTCCAGTTCAGCGGTGCTCATGGCCAGGCCCCAAGCAAGGAGACAAAAAAAGGCGGCCGATGAGGCCGCCCCGCGGGTGCGTGGCGCGAGCCTACTTGATCAGGCCGGCTTCCTTGTAGAACTTCGCCGCGCCCGGGTGGAACGGAATTCCCGCACCTTTGACCGCGTTTTCCTTGGTGATGAACTTGCCCTTCGCGTGGCCGCCGGCAAGCTGCTTCTGCGCGGCCTCACCGAACAGCGCCTTCGTGATCTCGTACACCGTGGCGGTGTCGGCCTTGTCGCTCGTCACCCACTGTGCGCCCACGGCGAGGGTCTGCACCGCGGCCACGCCCTTGTAGGTCTCGGCGGCGATCGTGTCGGGCGCAAAGAACGGGCTGCTCTTGCGCAGCGCGTCGGCCTGCGCGCCTTCGATTGGCAGGATGTCGATTCCCGAACCTGCCGAGGCCAGCTCGGCAATCGCGCCGGCTGGCGCACCGCCGGTGAAGAAGAACGCGTCGAGCGAACCGTCTTTCAGCTTGTCGCCGGCTTGGTTGGGTTTGATGTACTCGGGCTTGATGTCCGACTCCTTCAAGCCATACGCGGCCAGGATGACGCGAGCATTGACGAGCGTTCCCGAGCCGGGCTCGTCGAGCGCGACGCGCTTGCCCTTCAGGTCGGCGACGCTCTTGATTCCCGATCCCTTCTTCACGACGACGTGCACGCTCTCAGGGTAGAGGTTGGCGATCAGGCGCAGGCCGGGCACGTTGGGCTTGCCTTCGTAGATGCCGGTGCCGGTCTGCGCCCAGGTGGCCACGTCGGCTTGCGAGAAGCCGCTTTCCATCGCGCCGCCGCTGATGCCGGTGACGTTGGCGACCGAGCCGTTGCTCGCCTGCGCCGTCGCGATGATCTTGCCCGGTTGGCTCACTGCGTTGGCGATCATTCCGCCCACCGGGTAATACGTGCCTGCCGTGCCGCCGGTGCCGATGCGGAAAAACTGCTGGGCTTGTGCCGCCATCGGCAGCGCGAGCATGGCGCTGAGGGCGAGCGAGGTGAGCGAGGTGAGCGAGGACAGGTTCATTGAAATCTCCAGTGGCGTGAGGCCCCGGCGGGCCCAGGGCGGCCAAAGTATACGAGCCGGTCACAATGCGCCGCGTGCCACGCAGCTTCGTCCCCTACCCCTTTGCAGCACAGCATTTCCCGGCGCGGCTTCCCGCCCTGGATTCGCAGCGCAACGAGCGCCGGCAGCACCCGGTGGTGATCGTCGGCGCCGGTCCCGTGGGCCTGTGCGTGGCGCTGGGCCTGGCGAATCACGGCGTGCCCTCGGTCGTGCTCGAAGCCGATGACTCGGTGTGCCTGGGCAGCCGCGCGATCTGCGTGTCAAGGCGCAGCCTGGAAATCATGCAACGCCTCGGTGCGCTTGAGGGCTTCCTGAACATCGGCCTGCCGTGGACGGGCGGGCGCAGCTACTACCGCGACGCGCAGGTTCTGCATTTCACGATGCCGCATGACCAGAACCAGAAGCTGCCGCCGATGCTGAACCTGGCGCAGTACCACATCGAACAGATACTGCTGGAGCGTGCCCTACAGCGCGCCGACCTGATCGACATCCGCTGGCAGACCAGGGCCACGGCACTCGATGCGGGCGGCGATGGCATCCGGTTGCAGCTGTCGACCCCGCGGGGCGACTACGCGCTGCAGGCCGATTGGCTGGTCGCCGCCGACGGCGGGCGCAGCTTCGTGCGCGAATCGATGGGCCTGGAGCTGCAGGGCACGAGTTACGAAGGTCGCTACGTCATCGTCGACATCCGGCTCGAGACCGACCGCGCGGCCGAGCGCCTGGCGTACTTCGACGCGCCGTGCAACCCGGGCTCGACGGTGCTGGTGCACAAACAACCCGCGAACGTGTGGCGCATCGACTATCAGTTGCGCGATGGCGAAGACGCGGCCGAGGCGATCAAGCCCGAGAACGTGCTGCCGCGCGTCGAGAGCCTGCTCGCGATGATGGGCGAGCGCGGCGCCTGGGCGCCGGTCTGGATCACGATCTACAAAGCGAACGCGCTGACGCTGGAGCGCTACCGTCACGGCCGCGTGTTCTTTGCCGGCGACGCGGCGCACCTGGTGCCGATCTTCGGCGTGCGCGGCGCGAATTCCGGCATCGACGACGCCGACAACCTGGCGTGGAAACTCGCCCTGTGCATCCAGGGCGTGGCCAGCGACGGATTGCTCGACAGTTACTCCACCGAGCGCGTCGCGGCAGCGCACGAGAACCTGCGCAGCGGCATGAAGAGCACCGAATTCATGGCGCCGCCGTCGTTTGCGTTCGAGCTGATGCGCAAGGCGGTGCTCGGCCTGGCCGTGAGGCACGCCGACGTGCGCGCCTTGATCAACCCGCGCCAGACATCGGCGATTCACTATCGCGATTCGCCGCTGAACCTGCACGTCGGCGCGGCCAGCGCATTCGACGCCGGGCCGGCGCCTGGCGCCGTGCTGCCCGAATGCCCGCTGACGATCACGCAACCCGGCGCAGCGGCGCGGCAGGCGCATGTCACCGACTTGCTGGTCGATGCGGCGCCGCGCTTCGTCGCACTGTGCTTCGTCGATGCCGACGCGCCGCCGCAGGTGACGCAGCCGGACGCGCTCGCCGCACTGACGCAGCGCCTGGCCGCGCGCGGCATCAGGTTCGGCACGGCGAGCGTGTCGCAGCGTCTGACCCATGCCACCGCGTGGGACCACACCGGCAGGCTGTTCCCGATGTACGGCGCGGTGTCGGGAACGGTCTATCTGGTGCGCCCCGACGGCCATGTGCTGGCGCGCTGGAAAGCCCTGCCCGGCGCAGCCGCCGCACCCGCCATTCAAGCCGCGATCGAACACACGCTGCACCCCGGAGCACCAGCATGACCGACAGCGAACTCGACACCGTCTACACCCGGCTGTGCACGACGATGACCCCACTCGGCGAAGGCAACGCCGCCCTCTACCTGGCCCGTTTCGCATTATTGGCAATCACGCGCATCGGCGACCCGGCCGTGGTGCACGCGCTGATCGATGCGGCGGCGCAAGACCTGGGAGGTGAAGTGATCGGTGCTCCTGGATCGGTGTCCATCGCTTAGGGTGAGGCGCGTCGGGCGCCTTTCACGTTGACCTGACACACACGCATCGTCACAGTGCTTGCAACTAATCCGCCCGCCGGGCCAGGATCGGCCCTGAACCCGGGTAGACTCGCGCGGTTTCAAAGTTCTAGGAGTTCAATGCCGACCTTTGAAAGCTCTTCGCTGTGGCGCATCAGTGGATTCGATGCGCTGCGCAAGACGATTGCCTCGGCGGCCCATCCAGGGTTGCAGCGCCAGACCCTGATTTCATCGACGCTGCAGGCCGAACTGCGCTTGATGGATCGGCGCCACGACGGCGCTGACGCGCTCGAAGCTCTTGCCGCGTGCGTGCGGCTGCGCGAGTCGGCGCTGATCTATCTGCAGTACGAAGACCGGGTCTGGCCGGTCACACTGTTCCCCGGCGACATGCTCTATCACTCGCCGCGAAGCCTGCTGCTCGGCGACGAACGTGGCCTGCGTGGCGTGAAGCTGATCGACATCGAGCCGGCCACGGTTCGCCCGCCGGGGCACTGGATGCATGAACGCGTCGCGCACGCGCAGTCGTATCACGCGCTCGCGCCGGCCTTGTGGAAGCTGGCGCTGCACGGCCCGCGCTCGCACCTGCTCGCCGAGATCGGCGGCACGGCGGCGTACCGCGCATTGCGCAGCCTGGCCGGCGAGAACCTCGTCATCCCGGGCGCGCTGGGGCCGGCCGCCGAGCGCCTGCGCAGGGAGACGGCGCCGCTGCGAAGAGTCGCGCAGTGGCCGGGCATGAGCGTCGAGCGCGCGAGCCGCATGCTCAATGGCCTGTACCTGTCGTCGAACCTGATCGTCAGTCGCACCCACCATACGGCGCGTACCGGAATGTTCGAGTGGTTGCTGGGCCGCCGGCAGCGCTGATTGCGCGAGCTTCCACCGGTCTTCCAGCGCCTCGCCGGCGCGAATCTCGCAGCCCAGTCGGCCGAGCAGATCAGCCTGGCGGCGGTACCCATCGTCGCGGTGCTGGCGTTCGGCGCCGGGCCCGGCGAGATCGGGCTGCTGGCCACCGCGCAGACCTTGCCGTTCCTGTTGCTCTCGATTCCCGCCGGTTTGCTCGCCGACCGCTGGTCGCGTCGGCGCCTGATGGTGTTCGCCGAAGTGCTGCGTGCGGCGTCGCTCGTCGCGCTGTTGTTCGCCACGCTGTTCGGCCAGCTCTCGCTGGCGCTGCTCGCGCTGCTCGGTTTCGTCGGTGCGGCGGGCACGGTGGGCTTCAGCGTCGCGGCGCCGGCGCTCGTGCCGTCGCTCGTGCCCCAGGCGGCGCTGGGCGCGGCGAACTCGCGGCTGGAGCTGGCGCGCAGCATCGCCTTTGCGGCCGGGCCGGCGCTGGCCGGGGCGCTTGTGGCGTGGGCCGGGGCCGCATCGGCATTCGTGCTCGCCGCGGTGCTGTCGGCAGCGGCGGTGGCCCTGTTGCTGCGTCTGCCTGAAGCGCCACGCGGCGCGCCGCGCACGCGCCATGTGATGCAGGAGTTGCGAGACGGCGCGCGGCTGGTGTGGCGCCATGCGCTGTTGCGGCCGATCCTGTTCACGGCGATTGCCTGGAACATCGCCTGGTTTGTCCTGCAGGCCGCCTATGTGCCCTATGCGATGCGCAGCCTCGGTCTGGACGCGAGCGGCGTGGGCGTCACACTCGCGTGCTACGGCGCGGGCATGGTGGTGGGCGCGCTGCTCGCCGCGCGCGTGCTGCGCGCCTTGCCGTTCGGCCGTGCGATCCTGGTCGGCCCGTTCACCTCGGTCGCCGCGGCGCTGGTGATGGCGGCCACACTGCTGTGGCCCACCGGCGGGCTCGCTGCGATCTCGTTTTTCATGTTCGGCGCCGGGCCGATCCTGTGGGCGATCACGTCGACGACGCTGCGCCAGACCGTCACGCCCGGCGCGATGCTGGGGCAGGTGTCTGCGATCTTCCTGACCGTGAACACCGGCGTGCGGCCGATCGGCGCGGCGCTGGGCGGCGCCATCGGCGCGGCCTATGGCGAGCAGGCTTGTCTGATCATCGCCGCGCTCGGCTTCGTGGTGCAGGCC
>JANNKM010000263.1:0-3370 GCA_031396305.1 Rhizobacter sp. | reverse complement strand
CACGTGCTGCTTGCCGTTGTGCACGGCCACCGTCAAGCCGATGAACTCGGGCAGGATGGTGCTGCGGCGCGACCAGGTCTTGATCGGCTTCTTGTCCTTGATGGCGGCGGCCTTTTCGACCTTGGCCATCAGGTGATGGTCAACGAACGGACCTTTTTTGAGTGAACGCGTCATGGCGTTGCCTTTCCTGCTGGCTACTTCTTGCGACGCGCGACGATCATCGTCTGCGTGCGCTTGTTGTTGCGGGTGCGGTAGCCCTTGGTCAACGTGTTCCACGGCGACACCGGAGCCTGGCCTTCGCCGGTACGGCCTTCACCACCGCCGTGTGGGTGATCCACCGGGTTCATCGCGACGCCACGCACCGTCGGGCGAATACCCTTCCAGCGCCGCGCACCGGCCTTGCCGTACTGGCGCAGGCTGTGCTCTTCGTTGCTCACTTCGCCGATCGTGGCGCGGCAATCGATGTGAATGCGCCGCACTTCACCCGAGCGCAGGCGCATCTGCGCATACGTGCCTTCGCGCGCCAGCAAGGTCACCGAAGCCCCGGCGGAACGCGCGATCTGGGCGCCTTTGCCCGGCAGCATTTCGATGCAATGAACGATGGAACCCACCGGAATATTGCGGATCGGTAGCGTATTGCCGGCCTTGATGGGCGCTTCGGCACCGCTCAGAATCGTCGCGCCGACTTCCAGGCCGCGCGGCGCGATGATGTAGCGACGCTCGCCGTCGGCGTAACAGACGAGAGCGATGTGCGCGGTGCGGTTGGGGTCGTACTCGATGCGCTCCACCTTTGCCGGAATCGCATCCTTGTTGCGCACGAAATCGACGACACGGTAGTGGTGCTTGTGCCCGCCGCCCTTGTGGCGAATCGTGATGTGGCCGTTGTTGTTGCGGCCCGAGTTCTGCATCTGTGGCTCGACCAGCGAAGCTTCGGGCCGGCCCTTGTACAGATGCGCGTGCACCACTTTCACCAGGGCGCGGCGCCCGGGCGATGTGGGTTTGACTTTGACGATGGCCATTACGCAGCCTCCCCGCCGATATTGATTTGTTGGCCTTCCTTGAGCGACACATAGGCCTTCTTGACATGGTCACGCCGGCCGATCGAGCGGCCGAACTTCTTGACCTTGCCTTTTTGAATGACGGTTTGAACGCTCGTCACTTCGACCTTGAACATCAACTCGACCGCCGCCTTGATTTCAGGCTTGGTCGCGCCCCGCAGCACCTTGAAAGTGATCTGATTGCGCTTCTCGCTGATGTAAGTTGCCTTCTCTGACACGATAGGTGCCACAAGCACCTGCGCCAGGCGACCCTCGTCGAACTTTGTCCGGGTGGCAGTAGCCGCGCTCATGACAGCATCTCCTTGATTTGCGCCATCGCTGCCTTGGTCATCAGCACTTTCTTGTAGAAGACCAGTGACAGCGGGTCTGCGTAGCGCGGCTCGACGATCAGGACATTGGCAAGGTTGCGCGATGCCATCAGCAGGTTGTCGTCGACTTCATCGCAAATCACCAAGACAGAGTCCAGGCCCATGGCCTTGATCTTGGCAGCGAGCAGTTTTGTCTTCGGCGAATCGACCGTCATTGAATCGACCACGGCCAGACGGCCGTCGCGCGCAAGCTGAGAGAAGATCGCTGCCATTCCGGCGCGATACATCTTCTTGTTGACCTTGTGCGTGAAGTTCTCTTCCGGGCTGTTCGGGAAGATCCGACCGCCGCCACGCCATAGCGGCGAAGACGTCATGCCGGCGCGGGCGCGACCGGTGCCCTTCTGGCGCCACGGCTTCTTCGTCGAGTGTTTGACTTCGGCGCGATCCAGCTGCGCACGCGTGCCCTGGCGTGCGTTGGCCTGGAAGGCGACGACGATCTGATGCACCAGCGCTTCGTTGTAGTCGCGCGCGAAAACCGTGTCGGGCGCGTCGACTTTTGAGGTCGCCTGGCCCTGTTCATTGAGGAGCTCGAGCTGCATCACTTCGCTCCCGTCTTCGAGATGGCCGCTTTCGGGCCGGCCTTGACCGCCGGACGCACCACGACGTGGCCGTTCTTCGCCCCCGGCACCGCGCCGCGCACCAGCAACAACTGGCGCGCTTCGTCGATGCGAATGATGTCGAGGTTCTGCACGGTGCACGTCACGTCGCCAAGATGCCCAGACATCTTCTTGCCCGGGAACACGCGGCCCGGGTCCTGCGCCATCGAGATCGAGCCGGGCACATTGTGCGAGCGGCTGTTGCCGTGCGATGCACGTTGCGACTTGAAGTTGTGGCGCTTGATCGTTCCGGTGAATCCCTTGCCGATCGAGGTGCCCTGCACATCGACCATCTGGCCGACGGCGAACACGCCCACCGGAACTGATGCGCCAGCCTTGTAGCCGGCCAGCACGTCGGCGGGAACGCGAAACTCTCTCATGGCCTGGCCGGCCTGCACACCGGCTTTGGCCAGATGCCCGGCCTGGGGCTTCGTGACCCGGGAGGCCTTGCGCGAACCGAACACGACTTGGAGCGCGTTGTAGCCGTCGGTTTGCTCGGTCTTGACCTGGGCGACACGGTTGTCAGACACGTCCAGCACCGTCACGGGAATGGCGGTGCCATCGTCCGTGAAGATGCGCATCATGCCCACCTTGCGGCCCAGCAATCCCAGGCGCTCAGCTGCGCTAGCTGCTGTCATGGTTTTTCTCCAGCCGCGCCTCCGCGAGGAAGTACAGCCTTTGTTGCACATGCCCGACATCGATTGGCCGGGCTGGATAATTTGACGTTTCGCCGCGCGACTGTGTCGCGATGCGCCGCCGGAAAAGCCTGCGAGTGTAGCAGCAGTGAACTGCGCCGCAAGCGACGCTGCGACTATTGCAACTTGATTTCTACGTCCACGCCTGCGGGCAGGTCGAGCTTCATCAGCGCATCGACCGTCTTGTCAGTCGGATCGACGATGTCCATCAGGCGTTGATGGGTGCGAATCTCGAACTGGTCGCGCGAAGTCTTGTTCACGTGCGGCGAGCGAAGAATGTCGAAACGCTGCATGCGTGTGGGCAGGGGCACCGGGCCCATGACGATGGCGCCGGTGCGCTTGGCGGTGTCGACGATCTCAAGCGCCGACTGGTCGATCAGCTTGTAGTCGAATGCCTTCAGGCGGATTCGAATTTTTTGCTTTTGCATGATGAGTCTTTCAAAGAGCAATGCGATCGTTGGATCGCGGGGGTTGATTCGGGCCGGACACGCATCGCTTCCGGCCCGAGGAAAGTTCTGTCAGCCTCTATTCGATGATCTTCGCCACCACGCCGGCGCCGACGGTTCTGCCGCCCTCGCGGATGGCAAAGCGCAGACCCTCTTCCATGGCGATGGGGTTGATCAGCTTGACCGTGATGCTCACGTTGTCGCCCG
>JANNKM010000262.1:0-12162 GCA_031396305.1 Rhizobacter sp. | reverse complement strand
CAGTTCGCCCGGCTGCTCGGATTCCTCGAGCAGTACCTGCGCGAGGCGATGCGCGTCACGAAGAGCAACGAAGCACGGCACCCGGACTTTCTGCAGCAGGTGCGCGCCGAACACCGCGCCATCGTCGAGGCCATCGCGGCGCGCGACGTCGAAGGCGCGCGGCGCTGCGCGACGGAGCACCTGCGGCGCGGACAGTGGCGGTTGGAGAACGGCGGCACGCTTCAGCCAGGCCAGGTTGGTGCAAGAATCGGCAGGACCGCCAGGACCAGGACGATCAGGACACTTCCCGCATGAACAAGCGCATCGTGCTCGGCGTGATCGCCGACGACTTCACCGGAGCGACCGATGTCGCCGGCATGCTCGTGCAGGCGGGCATGCGCACCCTGCTCACGATCGGCGTACCCGAGACCGGCGTGCCTGACGCGGACGCCGTGGTCGTCGCCCTGAAGTCACGCACCGCGCCTGCCGACGACGCGGTGCGCATGTCGCTGGCGGCGCTGCACTGGTTACGCGGCGCGGGGGCGCGGCGCATTTACTTCAAGTACTGCTCGACCTTCGACTCCACGGCCAAGGGCAACATCGGCCCGGTGATCGACGCGCTGATGCAAGCCTTGGACACCGATTTCACGATCGCCTGTCCGGCGTTCCCGGTGAACGGCCGCACCATCTACCGCGGCCACTTGTTCGTCGGCGATCAGTTGCTTTCCGATTCAGGCATGCGCAACCACCCGCTAACGCCGATGCGCGACTCGAACCTGGTGCGCGTGCTGCAGTCGCAGTTTGCCGAACGCGTGGGCTTGGTGCGCCATGACGTGGTGGCGCAAGGCGCGGCAGCCGTGCAGGCGGGGATGAACGCCTTGAAGGCCCAGGGCGTGCGCGTCGCGATTGCCGATTGCCTGGCCGACGCCGACCTGCATGTGCTGGCGCAGGCCTGTGCCGACCTGCCGCTGGTCACTGCCGGATCCGGCCTGGCGCTGGGCCTGCCCAAGGTCTATCGGGAGCGCGGTTGGCTCACCCCCGACCCGAAGGCGGCGCTGCTGGACCGAATGGCCGGTCGCGCCGCGGTGGTTTCGGGCTCGTGTTCTACCGCAACCAATGCCCAGGTCGACGCGTGGCGCAATTCCGGCCAGCCGGCGATGGCGATCGACCCGCGCGCGCTGGCGCGCGCCGAACCGGTGGTGGACCGGGCGGTGAACTGGGCACGCGAACGGCTCGACCGCGGGCCGGTGCTGATCTACGCCACGACGGGTGTGGCTGAGCTCGAGGCGGTGCAAACCGAACTGGGCATGGCGCACGCCGGCGCATTGGTCGAGGGCGCCCTGGCGCAAATCGCGCGGCGCCTCATTGAAAGCGGCGTGCAGCGCCTGGTCGTCGCCGGTGGCGAAACTTCCGGAGCCGTGGTACAGGCATTGCGCGTCGAGGCATTGCACATCGGCCCGAGCATCTGCGCGGGTGTGCCGTGGACGCAGGCGCAAGGCCGGCCGCTGTGGCTGGCACTGAAGTCGGGCAATTTCGGCGGGCCGGATTTCTTCTCCGACGCGCTGAGAATGAGTGTGCATGGCGCCTGATGCCGCATGGCGCGACGAGATTTGCCGCGTCGGCCGCTCCCTGTTTGAACGCGGCTATGTGCACGCGACATCCGGCAACATCAGTGTGCGCCTCGCCGAAGGGCGCGGCTTCCTGATCACGCCCACCGACGCATGCCTGGGCTTTCTGCAAGCCGACGCGCTGGCGCAGGTCAACGCCGACGGCCAGCAGGTGAGCGGCGCGCGCGCGAGCAAGACGCTGGCGCTGCACCGCGCCATCTACGCCGCCGACGCCAGCGCGCAATGCGTGATCCATACGCACTCGACGCACCTTGTCGCGCTGACTCTGTCGGGGATATGCCGCGGCGCTGACGCGCTGCCGCCGATCACACCCTACTTTGTGATGAAGGTCGGCCACGTGCCGCTCATCCCTTACCGGCGCCCCGGCGACCCGGCGCTGGCCGATGACGTGGTGCGCGCCATCACCGCCGCGCGGCAACGCGGCCACGTGCTGCATGCCGTCTTGCACGAGCGGCTCGGCCCGAACGTCTGGCATCAATCCCCCGGCGCGGCGATGGCCACGCTTGAAGAGCTCGAAGAAACCGCCAAGCTCTGGCTCTTGTCCGAACCTCGCCCCACGCCGCTCGGCGAAGCGCAGATCGAAGAGTTGCGCAGTGCCTTCGGCGCATCCTGGTAACCACGGAGAGAACACAGCCATGCCACGCTTTGCCGCCAACCTGTCGATGATGTACACCGAGGTCGATTTCCTCGAACGCTTCGCCGCCGCCGCGGCTGACGGCTTCACGGCGGTGGAGTATCTGTTCCCCTACGCCTTCGACAAACTGGAGATCGCGAAACGCCTGAAGGCCCATCGGCTGACGCAGGCGCTGTTCAACGGCCCCCCGGGCGAATGGGACAAAGGCGAGCGCGGTCTGGCCAGCCTGCCCGGCCGCGAAGCGCAGTTTCGCGCAGGCGTGCTGGAGCAAGCCCTGCCCTATGCGCAGGCACTGGGCTGCACGCGCGTGCACTTGATGGCCGGCGTGCTGCCCGAGGGCGCTGATCGCGCGACTCACCGCGCCACCTACATCGCCAACCTCGCCTGGGCGGCCAAGGAAGCGGCCCAGGTCGGCGTGCAGATCCTGCTGGAGCCCATCAATACGCGCGACGTTCCCGGCTACTTCCTGAACCGCCAGGATCATGCGCACGAAATCATCCGCGAAATCGGCGCGCCGAATCTGCTCGTGCAAATGGATCTGTACCACTGCCAGATCGTCGAAGGCGACGTGGCGATGAAGATTCGCAAGTACCTGGCCGACCCGCAGCACCGCGGTCGGGTGGGGCATTTCCAGATTGCCGGCGTGCCCGATCGCAACGAACCCGATCGAGGCGAGCTGTTCCATCCTTACCTGTTCAGCCTGCTCGATGAGCTGAAGTGGGACGGCTTCGTCGGCTGCGAGTACCGCCCGAAGGCCGGCACCTCGGCGGGCCTGACTTGGTTCCAACCCTACAAACCACAGCAAAGGGACTGACCCATGAAACTCCTGATCACCGGCGGCGGCGGATTCGTCGGCTCGCGTCTGGCCAGCGCGCTGCTCGCCCGCGGCCAACTCGCCGGCCAAAAAATTCACAGCATCGTTCTGGCCGACCAGGTGGCACCACGCCCCGAGCTGCTCGCCGATTCGCGCGTGCAGGCGCGCACCGGCGCACTGCTGACGCAATGCGCGCAGCTTCGCGAAGAAGGCTTTGACGGCGTGTTCCACCTCGCTTCGGCGGTGTCGGGCGAATGCGAAGCCGACTTCGAACTCGGCCTGCGCTCCAATCTCGACAGCACACGCGCCCTGCTCGACGCATTGCGCTTGAACGTCGTGGGTGGCGGCGCTGTGCCGCGGGTCGTGTTCTCGAGTTCAGTGGCGGTGTTCGGGCCGGACGTCAGCGTGCCCATGCCCCCGCTTGTGGGCGACGACACCCTGCCGGCGCCGCAAACCAGCTATGGCACGCAAAAACTCATCTGCGAGCATTTGATTTCCGACTACACGCGCAAAGGCTACATCGACGGGCGCAGCGCGCGCCTGATGACGGTGACGGTGCGCCCCGGCAGGCCGAACGGCGCCGCGTCGTCGTTCTTCTCGGGAATCATCCGCGAGCCCCTCGCGGGCGAAGAAGCCATTCTTCCGGTGGACATGGACGTATCGCACCCGGTGTCGTCGCCCGCGCTCACGATCGATGGGCTGATCCGCGTCTTCGAGGCGAGCCGCACCGAGCTGGGCGGCCGCCTCGCGCTGAACCTGCCGGCATTGAACGTGCGCGTCGGCGACATGCTCGCCGCGCTCGAGAGCGTGGCGGGGAAGAAGGTCCGCGAACGCGTGCGCTACGTGCGTGACGAACGCATCGCGGGCATCGTCGCCAACTGGCCGAAGGGCGCGACATTCGCGCGCGCCACGCATCTGGGCTTGAAGCCGGCGGCGAGCTTTGCCGACATCGTGCGCCAGTACATCGACGACTGCCGGAATTCGCCGAATGCCCAGACCACGCTGCAAGGCATGCTGAAATGAACCAGATTGATTTGACCGGGCGCATCGCTGTCATCACCGGCGGCGCCCAGGGCATAGGCTACGCCTGCGCCGAGCGCATGCTGCGCTGCGGCGCGAGTGTGGTGCTGTGGGACATCGATGCCGTCAAGCTCCCCGAGGCGCACGAAAAATTATTGAGCATCGGCCCCGCCTACACCGCCGTCGTCGAACTGACCGACGAGAAGGCGGTGAGCGAGGCCACGGCACGTGTGATCGCCGAGCACAAGCGCGTCGACATCCTGCTGAACAACGCCGGCATCACCGGTGGCAACGGCACGACATGGGAGCTCGACCCCGCGGTGTGGCGCCGCGTCATCGAAGTGAACCTGATCGCCCCTTACCTCACGTGTCGCGCCATCGTGCCGCACATGGTCGCCAAGGGCTACGGCCGCATCGTCAACATCGCATCGGTGGCGGGCAAGGAAGGCAATCCGAACGCGTCCCACTACAGCGCGTCCAAGGCTGGCGTGATCGCACTCACCAAGTCGCTCGGCAAGGAGCTCGCCACCAAAGGCGTGCTCGTCAACGCCATCACCCCGGCGGCCGCCAAGACCGGCATGTTCGATTCGATGACGCAGCAGCACATCGACTTCATGCTCTCGAAAATTCCGATGGCGCGTTTCCTCGGCGTCGACGAAGTCGCGGCGATGGTGGCGTGGCTATCGTCCTCCGACTGTTCATTCAGCACCGGCGCGGTGTTCGACTTGTCCGGCGGAAGGGCCACGTACTGAACTGCGCATGATGGCCGAGCGCAGGCCTGCCACCGTGGCGGCGTTACGATGAGCCATGCGCATCGAAGCCGTCACCCCGTTCATCCTGCATGTGCCAGTCACCGGCACGCAGATCGCCGACAGCACGCACACGGTGTCGCACTGGGGTGTGGTGGGCGCGCGCATCGATGTCGAGGGCGGCCTGAGCGGCTGGGGCTACACCGGAACGCATGCGCATCTCGCGAGCGACCAGTTGATCACGCGCTGCATCGCGACGTGCCTGGCACCTCTGCTGATCGGCGAAGACGCGCGCGACATCACACGGTTGTGGTGGGCAATCGCGCGCCATCCGGCGCTGCAGTGGGTCGGCCGCGCCGGCATCACGACGCTGGCGCATGCGGCGGTCGACGTCGCGCTGTGGGACGTGAAGGCCAAAGCCGCGCAGCAGCCGCTGTGGAAATTGCTCGGCGGCCGGGCGCGCGAGAAGGTTCGGGCCTACAACACCGACATCGGCTGGCTCAGTTTGAGCGACGACGCGCTGCTGCGCGGCGCGCGCAGCGCGGTGGATCAAGGTTTTACTGGCATCAAGATCAAGGTGGGGTCGGAACTCACACGCGACTTGAATCGACTCGCCGCCGTGCGCAACGCCGTCGGCGCTGGCGTGACGCTGGCGATCGACGGCAACGGCAAGTGGGACCTGCCGACCTGCCAGCGCTTTTGTCGCGCCGCCGAAGACCTGGACGTGTACTGGTTCGAGGAACCGCTGTGGTACGACGACGTGAAAGGCCACGCCCAGCTCGCGCGCTCGACAAGCATCCCCGTCGCGCTGGGCGAACAGCTCTACACCACCGACGCCTTCGCCGAATTCTTCGCCCAGCAAGCGATTCACTGGGTGCAGCCCGACGTAACACGCATGGCCGGCATCACCGACGTACTGCGCGTATGCGAGATGGCGCATGCGCTGCGCCTGCCGGTCGCGCCGCACGCGGGCGACATGAGCCAGGTGCATGTGCACCTGGCCTACGCGCATCCGGCGATCGCCGTGCTCGAATACATCCCGTGGATCAAGGACTGCTTCACCGATCCGGCCGAGGTGATGGAGGGCTGGTTCAAGCTCCCGCAGGAACCCGGCGCCGGGACAACGCCCACGCCCGCGGCCTTGCGGCAGTTCGGCAAGGCCACCGGGTAGCGACAGCTTTGCAGCACGCTGCCGTCGTTGCCGAAGTCATTGCCGAAACCCGCGCCTGGGTAGATCGGGTCGTGATCGGCCTGAACCTGTGCCCGTTCGCGAAGGCGGTTCAGGTGCGCGGACAGATCCGCTACACCGTGTGTGGTGCAACGGACGAGGCGGCTCTGCTCGCAGCGCTGCAGGGCGAGATGGAACTGCTGGCGCGCAGTGACCCGGCGCAGGTCGACACCACACTGTTGATCCACCCGAACGTGCTGGCCGACTTCGACGCGTACAACCAGTTCCTCGACGACGCCGAAGCCCTCTTGGCGGGCGCGGGCCTTGAAGGTGTGTTGCAGATCGCGAGTTTTCACCCCGACTACCGCTTCGCCGGCACGGCGCGCGACGCGGTGGAAAACGCGACGAACCGCTCACCCTTCCCGATGCTGCACCTGCTTCGCGAGGCGAGCCTGGCGCGCGGCGTTGCCGCCCTGCCGGACACCGCTTCCATCTATGAACAGAACATCCGCACGCTGCGCTCGCTGGGCCAGCCCAGGCTTCGCACCTTGATGGCGTTGTGCCGCAGCGATGCGCTGGCCGGCAACGACACCGATCCTTCCGGTGCGGCGTAGGATCGTCGCCTGCAGGCTCACGAATCGAGAGACGATGCTTCAGTTCGACGATGTACGCGCCGCCGCCAAGCGGCTCAAAGGTGTGGCGCACCGCACCCCCGTGCTGCGCTCAAGCACGCTCGACGCGATGCTCGGCGCCCAGGTTTTCATGAAGGCCGAGAACCTGCAACGCATGGGCGCCTTCAAGTTTCGCGGCGGCTTCAATGCGGTGAATGTGCTGAGCGATGCGCAACGCGCGCGCGGCGTCGTGGCATTTTCTTCGGGCAATCACGCGCAGGCCGTGGCGCTCGCGGCGCGCCTGCATGGTTGCAGCGCGACGATCGTGATGCCGGTGGACGCTCCGGCGAACAAGGTCGCCGCGACACGCGGCTACGGCGCCGAAGTGGTGCTGTACGACCGCTACAAGGAAGACAGGGCGACGATCGCGAAGCGCATCGTCCAGGAGCGCGGCTGCGAACTGATACCGCCGTTCGATCATCTGCCCGTGATGGCCGGTCAGGGCACCACGGCAATGGAGCTGATCGAAGACTGCGGCGAACTCGACGCGTTGATCGTCTGCGCCGGCGGCGGCGGGTTGCTCTCGGGCTGCGCCGTCGCGGCCAGGCACCTGCTGCCGGACATCGCCCTCTACGGCGCCGAGCCCGAGCGCGGCAACGACCTGCAACAGTCGCTGCGCAGCGGACGCATCATCAGCATCGACGTGCCGCGAACCATTTGCGACGGGCAGCAGACGCAGGCCGTCGGGCAGCAGCCATTCGAAGTGATCAAGGCCCTCGTGCGCGACGTGCTCACTGTGTCAGACCCGGCGGTGGTGGATGCGATGCGCTTTGCGTTCGAGCGCATGAAAGTCGTGCTCGAGCCTTCCGGGGCATGCGCGCTCGCGGCCCTGATGCACAGACCCGGACAATTTCGTGGCAAGCGTGTCGGCGTCACGTTGTCGGGGGGCAATATCGACGCCGCGCGCTTCATCGCGCTCTTGAGCGGTGCCGAGGCGGTGGACTAGCGCCTGTTCACACTACGGATGCCAGATGCGTTGCCCCCGGAAAAGCCGCGAGATCCGCTGGGCCACAGAGCAACGCGAAATTTTGAGCGATCATCGGAGGCCACCATGAAACCAGCGACGGTATGGACGATTTCCGGAGTGCTGCTCGCTCTGCTGGTCGGCGGGTTCTACTGGTGGCAGCTCGAACAACGCACCGGCCCACCCAACGCGGCGGGCGCACCCGCCGCGACTGCGTCACAGGCGGCCGCGCCGCCGCCTCAGGCCGCGGCCTCTGCGGTCCGCTACCCGCTCGACCTGGCAGCGCCCACGGCAGCGGTTGCGGGTGCATCCGCCGCGCAATCACCCCCGACGCTGGCCGACGCGTTGACGGGAACATTCGGCGAGCGCGCCGTCCTGCAATGGCTCAACGTCGACGCGTTTGCGCACCGCGTCGCGGTGACGGTGGACAGCCTGCCTCGAGCGCATTCACCCGCCAGGTTCTGGCCGGTGCACCCGACGGCCGGGCGTTTTTCGACACAGGCCGCGGCCGATTCACATGCCATCGCGGCGGCCAACGCAAAGCGCTATGCAGCCTTCGTCGCGTGGGTCGAGACGCTGGACATGCAACGCGTGGCCGCGCTTTACCGGCGCGCCTACCCGCAGTTTCAGCGCGCTTATGAAAACCTGGGCTATCGGGGGGTCTACTTCAACGACCGCGTGATCGCCGTCATCGATCACTTGCTCGAAACGCCCGCAGGCCCCGAATCCATCGAAGTCAAGCTGGCCAACGTGAAGGGGCCGATTCAGCCGGCGCGGCCCTGGGTGATGGTGGAGTTCGCCGACCCCGAACTGGAAGAGCGGTCTTCGGGCCAGAAACTGATGCTGCGCATCGGCAATGACAACGCACGCCAACTCAAGGCCAAACTCGCCGAGTTGCGGGCTGCGCTCACGCGGCCGCGCTGATGGCGCTTGTGTCCACGAGCGTGAGACGCGGCTCGGCGTGCCCGGCGTCCAGGGTTCGCTGCACGCCTGCACCGTGGCCTTGAACCTCTTCGAACACAGCGCGCGCAGTCAGCGTCATCACGCGCTCTTCATCGGCACGCGCGATCTCGCGCATCAGCACGCAATCGACGCCACGCAGCACGCCACGGTCGCGCAGCACGGAGTCACGATACTCAAGCGCCGCGGCGTTGCGCATCAGAAGGAATGCCTTGTACAGCCAGGGGTGCTGCTCGTCGAGCACGCCGGCGTGCAAGCCCGCCTGACCGTAGGCGAGTTGCACCGAGGTCAGACTGAAGGTCTTCATCGTCGCGAACGCGACGGCGACCAGACCACCGAGCAGGCTGCCCAGGCAAAGCACTTCGAATGCCGACAACATGCCGCGACCCGCCGCGCCGAGCGAGGCGTCTTGCAGCATCAGCCCCAACAACCCCGCAGCGAAAGCCGCGATTCCCACAGGCGCGGCGAAACGCATCTTGTCGGTTCGCCGGTAGCGCGGCGAGAGCGCGAATTCGGTGGCCAGAGCGGCGAGTTCAGCGTCGCCAAGGCCTGCGATCTGGCGTGCTGTGACGAGTTCGCCCTGTCGAGTCAGCCGCTCGCTCCACAGCGCCAGCTGCGCTTGCCCGCGACGCACCGCGCCGACCTTCGGCCGGTAGCCCTCGCGGGAGCGTTCCACTGCCGCTTCACTGGTGAATGAGCCTTGGGTGAGCTGACCGAACATTGAGGCAACTGTCATATCCGATTTCCCTTCGTCTGAGTTCGACTCGTTGGCCACCGGCCCCGACGAATCCATGGCGCAAGCATCGCAGCGTCGCCACGTCGCGGCGACACCCTGAGCCGGGGTGTCGACCCCCATACCGGGGATGCCATTCGGCCCTCGCCACCACACCGAAACAAATCGCATGCGCGGATTGCAAACAACCTCACGTCTCTTGACCCCCAAGACTCTTTGCGATGAGTTCGCGAGTGGCGGCAAAACCACGTACTGCGAAAACCACGTATTGCTTAACCACCTCTAACATTGGCTGCATGCCTGATCCTTCCCATGTTCGTTTTCTTGCCGCGCTGATGCTGCTCACGACGCCGCTCGCAGCGGCCCAAATCAGCGGCATGACGGTATACGCGGGCCTTGCCGGGGGCGGCAGCGGACTGCAACGCCAGTCGACGACGGCGCCTGCCGCGGATCAGGCCCTTCGGCTCGACGCCGGCGCGACCGCTTCCGGCAGCATCGAGTGGACGCTCGATGGCGCGCGCCAACTCCAGTTGTTTGTCTCGCACCAGCGAACATCGCTCGAGTTGCAGGGCGTTGGCAGCACCGCCGCGCCGCAGCACCTGCCACTGCAGATGCTCCATGTGCACTTGGGGGGCACGAATTTTGTCGACGCTCGGGTTGGCCAGGGTGTCTACGTGCTCGGCGGGTTGGGGCTCACCCGCTTCTCGCCGGGTCTGGCCGGGTTCGACACCGAAGTCCGCGCGTCGATGAACCTGGGCGTCGGTTACGCCTGGCCGGTCACACCAGGCCTGGGCCTGCGCGCCGAGTTGCGCGGCGTGGCCGTGCTCATCAACAGCAGCGGCTCGTTTCTGTGTTCCGGCGGCTGCACGGTGGCGATCAAGGGTGATTCACTGACGCAGGCTCAGGCATTGCTGGGCGCGTCCTTCAGCTTCTGAACACCGTGCGGCGCGGTGGGCGCGGGCCGGGGCGACGCGAGGCCGGGCAGTGGCCTCGCTATGATGGCGCCCCACCATCACTGCGGAGTCGCCCCGTGATATCTCGTTTGTTGTCTGCCCTGTTCGCATCGTCCGCAATTTCCTTGGCGATGTCGACCGCATATGCACAGGCCGATGCCGCCGCGAATGCGGCAAAGGAGCCTGGTGCCGTGGTCACTGCCAGCGGTCTGGTGTATCTCGCGCTGAAAGAAGGGACTGGGGCGAGTCCCAGCGCCACGGATGTCGTCAAGGTGCACTACCGCGGCACCTTCCCCGGTGGCAAGGAATTCGACAGCTCGCTGGCGCGCGGCAAGCCTGCCGAGTTTCCGCTCAATCGAGTCATCAAGTGCTGGACCGAAGGCGTGCAGCGCATGAAGGTTGGCGGCAAGTCGAAGCTCACCTGCCCGGCGGCAATTGCCTATGGCAGCGCGGGAGGCGGCCCGATTCCACCGAATGCCACTCTGCATTTCGACGTTGAACTGCTGGGCATCGCCGGCAAGTAATCCTTCGACTCACAAGGAAACGCAGGGCCGCCCCAAGTTTCCTTGACCCCAAGGGCCACGAAGGGGCCCCTTTGTGGCCCTTGGGGCGAACGACGCGTGTCATCGGCCTGGGGGTGCTGTCAATCCACTGCGACAACTTGTTGCGTCTGGCGCTGCGACGTGTAAGCAACGCAACACCGCGACGCTCTTTGCACGCACCACCCGGGCATGAGTGGGCAAGTGACGTTCCTTTGATTGCACTTCGGCTTGACCACCGCGGCGTGTCGAAACTACGCTCCGGTTCTCACGTTCCTCGTCGCGTGCCATGAACCTCGAACCGACCATTCTTGCCTCATTGCTGATTTCGCTGCTGGTGGTGCTCGTGCTGCGGTTCCGACGCCGCACGAGCACCGCGCAGCAGTCCGCCACAAGGTCTCAGTTCCTCGATACGGTGCAAGCCTGGCCTCCGCAAGCGGTTCGTGTGATGACCCTGGCGGAACGCCAGGCGTATGAATTGCTGCGACGCGCGATGCCGCGCAACTACATGGTCCTCGCGCAGGTGCCGCTGGCTCGATTCATAAGCGTGCCAACCGAGAACCCGCATGGCCAGTGGCTGAAGCGTGCCGGGCGGCTGAGCGTGGATCTGCTGGTGTGCGATTCGAGCTCGCGCGTCGTCGCCGCCATCGATGTGCGCGGCGAGAACGAGTCCAGGCGCACCGTGGAACGCCACGATCGACTGGCCAAGGTCCTGAAGGCCGCCCATATCGCCGTTCATGCGTGGCAAGAAGGCGCTCTGCCCAGCCTGCAAGATGTGCGTGTGCTGTTCGAGACGAGCCAGCGCGACGACTCCGACGCTCTGCCCCAGTCTGATGACCCGCGCTTCCTGCCCCAACCCGAGATTCGCGAACTGATGCTCGGTGGCGACCGACGACGCCCGGCCCCGAAGCTCGAACCGGTGTCGTCGGATTACTACGACGATCTGGACGCGATACCGTCGCAGGCGCGCACCGCGCGCGCCTGAGCGGCCGCGGCTGCAACGCAGCGCTACTGCGACGCCGCGCCGTCCTCCTGCCGGCGCACCAACATGCTGGCGAGCACCTTGTCGACGCGCTTGCCGTCGAGGTCAACCACCTCGAAGCGCCAGCCGTCCCATTCCACCGAGTCGGCGGTCTTGGGCAGGCGACCCAGCAACAACATGATCATTCCTGCCAACGTGTTGTAGCGGCCGCGGTCTTCTTCCGGGAGCTCCTTCAACGCCAGTCTGTCTTTTAGCTCCGGCACCGGTATCAGCCCGTCGAAAAGCCAAGTCCCGTCGGCGCGCTGCACGCCCCATGAGTCTTCGTTGGACGGCGTCGTGAATTCGCCGGTGATGGCTTCCAGCACGTC
>JANNKM010000243.1:0-12821 GCA_031396305.1 Rhizobacter sp. | reverse complement strand
ATCGCGCAGATCGACCTGGCGCGGATCGACCTGCCGGAGAACACAAAAGAGGACGCAAAAGGCGGCGCAAAGAACGCGAAGCTTCCCGCGCCGCTGCTGAAGAGCGTGCGCGAGCAGGTGGCGCGCGCCGACCGCGAGATCACCGACGGCTACGAACGCCAGGCCGTCATCACCACCGCGGCCTACATGCTCGAGCAGGCCGGCCTGCCGGACGAGTCCGACACGCTGCTCAAGGCCAACCTGGCGAAGAGCCATTCGCCGTATTACCTGATGTCCGGCCTGGCCGACAACGCGAAGAAGCGGGGCGACAAGGCCGGCGCGCTGCGCTGGTACGAGCAGGCCTTCGACACCAGCGAAGGCCCGGCGACACGCCTTCAATGGGGCGCGTCGTACGTGGCCGAGCTGGTGGAACTGGCGCCGCAGGACGAAGCGCGCATCGAGAAGGCCGCCCGGCAGGTGCTGGCCGAAGCGGCTTCGCACCCGAACGCGTTCTACGAACGCAGCGCCCGCTCGCTGCAGCGGGTGGGCACGCGCCTGCTCGGCTGGAACCAGCGCGGCGCGCATGCCGCCGCGCTGAACCGGCTGCAGGCCCAGCTCGACAACGTGTGCCGGCGCCTGGACAGCACCGACCCGCAGCGCGCGACATGCGAGGCGCTGCTGCGCCCGGCCGCGAAGAAGGCGCCCGCAGGCTAGGAGCGTGAGCGGCAGAAGGTCGTCGGCTGCAACGCGCGAGAAACCGGCACCGCTCGGCATCACCGCCTGCGCCCAGGGGGCCTACCCTGGGCTTGTCGGTGCTACCCAGCGGTACTCGGTTTTCGCACGTTTCGCTTCGACGCCTTCTGCCGCCCACGCTCCCAGACCCGAGGACGCCATGCCCGCACTGCATTCGGCCCGTTACCGGGGTGTCTTCCCCGTCGTGCCCACGACCTTCACCGAAGCCGGTGAACTTGACTTGCCGAGCCAGAAGCGCTGCATCGACTTCATGATCGACGCCGGCTCGAACGGCCTGTGCATCCTGGCCAACTTTTCCGAGCAGTTTGTTCTCTCGGACGACGAGCGCGCAGTGCTGACGCGCGTCATCCTCGAACATGTGGCGGGGCGGGTCCCGGTGATCGTGACGACGACGCATTTCAGCACCCAGGTCTGTGCGCAGCGCAGCCGCCTCGCGCAAGACCTGGGCGCAGCGATGGTGATGGTGATGCCGCCCTATCACGGCGCGACGCTGCGCGTCGCGGAACCGATGATCGATGAGTTCTTCCACCGCCTGTCGGACGCGATCGCGATTCCGATCATGATCCAGGACGCACCGATCAGCGGCACGCCGCTTTCGGCGTCGTTCCTCGCGCGCCTGGCCAGAGAGGTCCAGCACGTCTCCTACTTCAAGATCGAGACGGCCGGCGCGGCCGCCAAGCTGCGCGAGTTGATCCGCCTGGGCGCGGCAGCAGTCGAAGGGCCATGGGACGGCGAAGAGGGCATCACTTTGCTCGCCGACCTCGATGCCGGTGCGACCGGCGCGATGACAGGTGGCGGCTACCCGGACGGCATGCGCAAAATCGTCGACGCCTACGCCGCCGGACGGCGCGACGAAGCCGTGGCCGCGTATGCACGCTGGCTGCCGCTCATCAACCACGAAAACCGCCAGTGCGGCCTGCTCGCAGCAAAGGCGCTGATGAAGGAAGGCGGCGTGATCGACTGCGAAGCGCCGCGCCATCCGTTCGCAGGGTTGCATCCGGCCGCCCGTGCAGGACTGATCGAGATCGCGCGACGGCTCAACGCCGCTGTACTGCATTGGGGACGTTGAAGATCAGCCCGCGCCGCGCCGCGCCGAACCCGGCTGCCCCGGCCCGGGCCAGGCCCGGCCGGCCGGGCGCCAGCGATGCGCAGCCTCACCTATAGTTGAGCGCCTCGGCTGCCCTGGCACACGATGCATCCCCAAACCGCTTCGCTGCACCAAGACACCCGCACGATCGGCCTCGTCAGCCTGGGCCACGCGGTTTCGCACTTCTTTCATCTGATCCTGGCGCCGCTGTTCCCGTGGATTCGCGCCGAGTTCAGCTTGAGCTACGCCGAACTCGGCGTCGTGATGTCGGTGTTCTTCGTCGTCTCGGGGATCGGCCAGGCGCTGGCCGGGTTTGTGGTGGACCGGCTCGGGGCGCGCCCGGTGCTACAGGCGGGCCTGGCGCTGATGATGCTCGCCGCGTTCGGCCTGGCGGCGAGCCACAGTTACGCTGCGTTGATCTTCTTCTCAGGTCTGGCGGGCCTGGGCAATTGCGTTTTCCACCCTGCGGACTTTTCGATTCTGAATGCGCGCATTGGCAAGGCCAGGCTCGGGCATGCGTACTCCATGCATGGCTTGAGCGGCAGCCTGGGCTGGGCGGTCGCGCCGCTGTTTCTGGTGGGCATCGCGCAGGCATCGACCTGGCGCACCGCAGTGTTCTGCGCAGGCTTGCTGGCGGGTGCGGTGCTGCTGCTGATGGTCGTGTTGCGCGACTGGATCGCCGTTGAACTTCGCACGCAGGCTTCCGGCGCCCCGGGCACCGGCCTCGCGATCGCCGCGCCCGCGACCGAAGGCACTTTCGAATTTCTCAAGTTGCGCTCGGTGTGGATGGCGTTCCTCTTCTTCTTGTTCTACGCCGTCGCGCTAGGTGGTGTGCAGAGTTTTGCCACCGAAGCGGCACGCCAGTTGCACGATGTGCCGGTTGCCTGGTCGGCAATGTGCCTGTCGATCTACATGGTGTGCAGTGCTGCCGGAATCTTTGCCGGTGGCTTCCTCGTTCGCGACCCGGCCCACGCCGAGCGGGTGATCAGCTTCGGCTTCGGCGGCGCGGCGCTGTGTGCGTTGACGATTGGCATCGTTCCCGGGCCGGCGTTCATGGTGCCGCTGCTGATGGGCGTGATGGGGTTTGCCTCGGGCGTGTGCGGACCGTCGCGCGATTTGATCGTCAAGCGCGCGGCGCCACCCAATGCCACCGGGCGCGTCTACGGTGTCGTCTACTCCGGCCTGGACGTGGGCATGGCGTTCGCGCCCACACTGTTCGGCTGGATGATGGATCACCAGATGCCGGTGTGGGTGTGGATCGCGATGGCGCTGTTTCAGGCGGTGCTCGTCGTCAATGCGCTCTCGGTCGGCAAAGCTGCGGCGGCCCGGCTTGGGCCGGTTCAAGGTTCGACATGACAGTTGTCTCTGCCTGCCCGGGTTCACGGCCCGCCGGCCATGCCTTGGTGGAAGCGCTGATCGCGCAGCGTGTCGACACGGTGTTCGGCGTTCCCGGCGAAAGCTATCTCGCC
The DNA here is from genome assembly GCA_031396305.1 of Rhizobacter sp. Lineage (GTDB taxonomy): Bacteria > Pseudomonadota > Gammaproteobacteria > Burkholderiales > Burkholderiaceae_C > JAEMQF01. Next base: position 9,533 of record JANNKM010000243.1, on the reverse strand, counting down.
GTGCTCGACGGCTTTCACGAGCACCGCGGGCGCATCCGCTTCATCGCCTGCCGCCAGGAAGGCGGGGCAGGGTTCATGGCCGAAGCGCAGGGCAAGCTGAGCGGCCGCCCAGGCATTTGTTTCGTCACGCGCGGACCCGGCGCGACGAATGCCAGCATTGCCGTGCACACGGCGTTTCAAGACAGCACGCCGCTGATTCTGTTCGTCGGCCAGGTTGCCAGCGAGCAGCGCGACCGCGAGGCTTTCCAGGAGATCGACTACCGGCACATGTTCGGCCCGGGAACGCTGGGCATGGCGAAGTGGGTCGGTGAAGTGCACAGCGCCGACCGCCTGCCCGAGTACGTGTCGCGCGCCTTTCACACGGCGTTGCAGGGGCGCCCCGGGCCGGTGGTAGTGGTGTTGCCCGAGGACATGCTGACAACGCCGACGGCAGCACCGGTGCTGCCGTTTGTCGAACCCGCCCCCGCCAGGCCTGCGCCTGGAGCCCTGCGCGACCAGCGCGAAATTCTGCTCGCGGGGCGCCAGCCACACGGGATCGCCGGCGGCGGCGGCTGGACGCCGCAGGCCTGCGCGGCGCTGCAGCGCTTTGCCGAGAGCTGGAACTTGCCGGTCACCTGCGCCTTCCGCTTTCAGGACTTGTTCGACAACCGCCATGCCAACTATGCGGGCGACGTGGGCATCGGCATCAATCCGAAGTTGGCGACGCGGGTGCGCGACGCCGACCTGATCCTCGCCGTCGGCCCGCGCCTGGGTGAGATGACCACCGGCGGCTATACCTTGCTGAAGGCGCCGCAGCCGCGCCAGCGTCTCGTGCATGTTCACGCCGGTGCCGAAGAACTCGGCCGGGTCTACGCCGCAGACCTGAAGATTCAGGCGTCGATGGCCAGTGCCGCCAAGGCCCTGGAAACGCTCTCGCCGCCAACGGTGTTGCCGTGGGGTCAGTGGACGGTCGACGCACACGCCGACTATGAGGCGAACCATGTCGCGCAGGCCGTCGAGCCGCTGGACATGGCGGTCGTCGTGAAGACGGTGGCCCGCCTGGCGCCGCAGGACACCGTGTACACCAACGGCGCGGGCAACTTCAGCGGCTGGCCGCAGCGCTACCTGCACTTTGCCGCGCTTCACCAGCACGGCCGCACGCAGCTCGCTCCCACGTCCGGGGCGATGGGCTACGGCGTGCCCGCGGCGATCGCCGCTGCGTTGCTCGAGCCGGGGCGCACGGTGATCAACTTCGCCGGTGACGGCGACTTCCTGATGACCGGCCAGGAACTCGCCACGGCGATGGCCTATCGCGCCGGCCAGGGCGTGGGCAAGCTGATCGTGATCGTCGTCGACAACGGCACCTTTGGCACGATCCGCATGCACCAGGAGCGCGAGTATCCCGGGCGGGTGAGCGGCAGCGACCTGTTCAACCCCAACTTCGTGACGTTGGCGCGGGCCTATGGCCTGGCGGCCGAGTTAGTCGACCACACCGCGCAGTTCGAGCCGGCGTTCCTTGCAGCGCTTGGCCGCGGGGTGCCGACGCTGCTGCACTTGAAACTCGATGCCGATGTGAGCACGACACGCGGCACGTTGAGTGCCATGCGCGAAGCGGCGCTGCGACGGCGGGCCTGATACGCCATTGCTTCGATGGCGCGGCCGTCGGTTTCCTGGCGAATCGTGGGGTCGGCGATATAGATCAAAAGTTGGCTTCACGGAAGCTCAAGCCGTCGACGCAGCAGCCGATATCTTCGAGCGGACCCTGGAAACCCATGATCATCGAGATACAACCGGCACCGTCCAATTTTGTCCAACTGGACACCGCCGCCGAGGGCAACTGCACAGGCTGCGGCCCGACCGACCGGCTGGGGTTCCAGTTCGACTATGCCTATCAGCCCATCGTTGATGTGGCCAGCGGCAGCATCTACGCCCACGAAGCGCTGGTGCGCGGCCCGCAGGGCGAAGGCGCGATGTCGGTGCTGGCGCAGGTCACCGACCACAATCGCTACCGCTTCGACCAGGCCTGCCGCGTGAAGGCCATCAAAACGGCGGCGCAGCTCGGCATGAAGGAGCGACTGTCGATCAACTTCCTGCCGAAAGCGGTCTACAAGCCCGAAGTCTGCATCCGCACGACGCTGGAAGCCGCGCGCACGCATGAGTTTGCCACCGAAAGAATCATCTTCGAAGTGACCGAGGGCGAGCGCGTCGACGACGGCCCCTGGCTGGCGACGATCCTGCGCGAGTACAAACGATGCGGCTTCCTCACCGCCATTGACGATTTCGGCGCCGGGTATGCCGGTCTCGCGCTGCTGGCTGATTTCACGCCCGACATCATCAAGCTCGACATGGCGCTCGTGCGCGGCGTCGAAACCAGCAAGTCACGCCAGGCCATCGTGCGTGGCATGTTGCGCATCTGCCAAGAACTGGGCATCCAGATCATCGCCGAAGGTGTGGAAACCGCTGCCGAACGTGATTTCTTCTTGGGCGAGGGTGTGACGCTGATGCAGGGCTACCTGTTCGCCAGGCCGGCTTTCCGTGCTGTCACGTCGGCGGCGTCAGTAGACTGGCCGACGCCGCACCACCGGTGAACGACGGACCGCGCAGCGGTCCGTCGCCGGAGCTGCAGTTCCCGTCGAGCTTGGCGGTGCGCCGCTCGTGCTGCGAATAGGCGCAGCGCCAGACGCGCGCACCTCAGCGCGTCAACTGCGCGAGCTGCCAGAGGGCAAATCCCGCCAGCAACAGTGCCGAAGCCATGTTCACGCGCCTGCGCCAACGCACATCGAAGCGTTCGCGCAGCGTGCCCACCGCCGCGCTGAGCAACAGCCACCACAGCGCCGAGCCGAGCAGTACGCCTGCGATCATCGTCCAAGGTGAAGCCGTGACCATGCGCCCGGCAAGCGCACCAAAAACGGCCACGAACGACAGGATCGTCGCCGGGTTCGATAGCGTCAGCACAAAGGTTCCAGCGAAGCAGCGCAGCAGGTCGGAGCCGCCGGCCGCTTGCGCGGGGTCTGTCGCGACGGGGCTGCGCCAGGTCTTGAACGCCAGCCACAACAGGAAGGCGCCGCCTCCTGCGGCGAGCGGCAGGCGTGCTGCCGTCATGGCCTCGATCAAGGCGGTGACGCCGAATGCGCAGACCGCGCCGTAGACGGCATCGGCCACGGCCGCGCCCAGGCCGGTCGCCAGGCCGGCGGCGGTGCCCTGCTGCAACGTGCGCTGAATCGTCAACAGGCCGATCGGCCCAACCGGGGCGGCGATCGAAAAGCCGATCAGCAGGCTTTGCGCGAACAAGGCAAGGGTGGTGTCCGCCATTCACGTACTCCGGGCCTCTGATCAGAGGCTGAGAGTCTTTCGATCAGGCCCGTGAAAACTCAGGGCTGGGAAGCCGCGGGGCCTGAGAGTCTTTCGATCAGGCCCGTGAAAACTCAGGGCTGGGAAGCCGCGGGGCCGCGAAGCTTCAGAGTGGCAACCTGTCAGGCAACTGCACGCACCGACTCATTCGCGCCGACGATGCGGCTCAGTGCCTCTTCGAGATTGGCCACGGTGCGGTCGACATGCTGAAGCTTGTCCAGGCCGAACAGGCCGATCCGAAACGTCTTGAAGTCTGCGGCTTCGTCACACTGCAGCGGCACGCCTGCGGCGGTCTGCAGGCCCTGGGCGAGGAAACTCTTGCTGCTGTGCAGGCCCGCGTCGTCGGTGTAGTTGACCACGACACCTGGGGCCTGAAAACCTTCGGCCGCGACGCTGCGAAACCCCTTGGCGGTGAGCATGGTGCGCACCTTGCGGCCGAGATCCTGCTGCTGCGATCGCAAGTGCTCGAAGCCGAGCGCTTGCGTCTCGAGCATGGCGTCGCGCATGCGCGTCAGCGCGTCGGTGGGCATCGTCGAGTGGTAGGCGTGCGCGCCGCCCTCGTAGGTTTCCATGATCTGCAGCCACTTGCGCAAGTCCAGCGTGAAGCTGCTGCTCGTCGTCGCATCGATCGCGGTTCTGGCGCGGTCGCTGAGCATCACCAGGCCGCAGCAAGGCGATGAACTCCAGCCCTTTTGCGGTGCACTGATCAGCACGTCCACCCCCGTGGCCTGCATGTCGACCCAGATCGCGCCCGAGGCGATGCAGTCCAGCACGAACAGGCCGCCGACCTCGTGCACCGCATCGGCCACGGCGCGCAGGTAGTTGTCAGGCAGCAGCATGCCGGCGGCGGTTTCGACGTGCGGTGCGAACACCACGGCAGGGCGCTGCGCGAAAATCGCCGACACCACCTCGGAGATGGGTGCCGGCGTGAAGGCCATCTGGCGGCCCGGCCCGACAGGCCGCGCCTTGAGCACCGTCGAATCCTGCGAGATTCGCCCGGCCTCGAGGATCTGCGTCCAGCGGTAGCTGAACCAGCCATTGCGCAGCACAAGGGTTTTTCGGTCGGTGGCGAACTGGCGCGCCACCGCTTCCATGCCGGCCGTACCGCCACCGGGGACGACGATTGCCGAGCGCGCGTTGTAGGCGGCCTTCAGGACCGTGGAGATTTCACGCATCACGCCCTGGAACTTCGCCGACATGTGATTCAACGCGCGGTCGGTGAACACCACCGAATATTCAAGGTGACCGTCGGGGTCGACTTGGGGGAGCAGGCTGGGCATGGGGCGGTCCTTATCGGTCAGGCGTTTCGGCAAAGGTGCGCAGGTTAGCACTGTGGCGCGGATCACCCGGGTCGGCAGCTGCAATTACCACTCAACCGGGAGTGGGAGCGGCCGATAGACAGGCGAGCCGAATTCAGTCCATTCGCGGCATCTGCCTGCCCATCCCCGAACCGGAGTCTTCATGAAAATCACAAACCTCTTCGCCGCCACCGCCTTGAGCCTGGCCGTCAGTGGCGCGTTCGCCGGAGAAATCTATGTTGGGGCGGGCCTGCCGGGCGTCATGCTGGGTTACGCGCACCCGCTGAGCAGCAGCTTCACGGTGCGCGGCGACTGGGCCACGCTCGGCAACAGGCGCAAGCAGGTCGTGGAAGAAGGCGTGACCTACGACGCCGAGATTGGCTTCAACCGAGCGGGTCTGTTCGCCGACTGGTTCTATTTCGGTGGCATGCGCATCACCGGCGGTGTGACCTTCAACAACCTCACGGCAGACTTTGTCGCCCGGGGCAATGGCTCGGCACTGACGATCGGCAACACGACGATCCCCAACAGCGACCCCAATGACCGGCTCAACGTGTCGATCAAGTACCCCAAGACAACGCCGTACCTCGGACTGGGCTACGGCCATCAGGCGAGCACCGGATTCGGATTTACCTTCGACCTCGGTGCGTCATTCGGCAAGGCCACTGTCAGCGAAACCCACTCCGGGCCGAATCTGGGCAACCCGAACATCGTCTCGCAGGCCGAGATCGACGCTGAAATGGCCCAACTGCGCAACGGCGTGGCCAAGGTCAAGTACATCCCGCAAGTAAGCATCGGGTTGAACTATCGATTCTAGGTTTTCGGGCCGCGTGCCGCGGAATGCACCCGTCGGATCGACGGCAGTGAGTCGCTTCAGCTCCACGTGGACTTGACCCCACCGCGGACGGGTTTGGACGTTCGCGGGTGAGATTGGCCCCAGCGCGCTGTGACGGCGCCTCGGGTTGTACCAACCATCGATGGAGGTGAACAGCGCCAGGCGTGCCTCGGTTTTGGTCGGCCAGCTGCGCCGGTCAACCCTGATCGCTGTGGTGGATGACGCCCTCGGGCCTGCGTTGCTGAAGCGCCATGTTCAGTGCCGCCAGCACCAGCTCAGCGGTCATTTGCTCGCCGATCGCCCGTAAGTCAAGTCGGCCACCCAGAGTTGACTTGGGCCATCGGCCTTGAACTCGCGTTTGACCAGATCGGGCGCGAGTGACTGCTTCTCATCGCGCCGGGTGGTCACGGTGAAGGCACGGCGCCGGCTGATGCCGCGGATGTGCGCACCGCGCATGAGCCGCGCCACGCGCTTGCGACTGACCGCCACGGCTTGCTTGATCAACTCGGCCCGCACCCGCGGCATGCCGTAGGTCGCAACTGACTCGGCGTGCACCGCACGGATGCGCTCGACTCACGAGTTCGGAAGCAGCCCGGCAAGGTCGACGGTGAATCCGCGCCTTGACACCACCCGCCGCACCCGACAAACTGGTTCGATGGCACCCCAACAGATCTTCCTCAGCTATTGCCATCGGGACGACGAGCCCTATGGTCCGCAGAATCGGCGTTGGGTCGAGGAGTTCGAAAAGGCGCTGCGTGAATCGATCGGCCAGCGCATCGGACCGGGCCGCATCGAAGTGTGGCGCGACAAGCGGCGCCTGGCGGGCAACGAGCTCTTCGACGAACAGATCGAACTGCAGCTCGACCGGTCGACGATCTTCGTCACGGTGCTGTCGCAACACTACCTGTCGTCAGCGTATTGCCGCAAGGAGTTCCAGACCTTCGGGCAGCGCCGCCTCTCCAGGGGCGACCTGCGCGTCGACCACCTGAGCCGCATCGTCAAGGTCTACCGCCGCGCGATCGACCGCGCCGAGCTGCGCCGCTTCGTCGACCTGCCCGAACTGATTCCCGACGTCGACATGACGGTCGGCTACGAGCTGTTCTACAAGGACGACAACGGCGTCGACCGCGACGTGCTGCTCGACGCCGACAAGGCCGGCCTGTACTGGCAGCGCGCCGACGACATCGCTCACGCCATCAAGCGCATGCTCGACGCGGCCCCCGCCGATGCGTTGGCCAGCGCGGCCGTGCCTGCCGCGCCGAAGGCCGTCTACCTCGCGCGCACCGCGAATGACATGAAGGAGGAGCGCGAGGCGCTGCAGCGCGAACTGATCGACCGCGGCTACCGCGTGCTTCCCGAACGCGAGCTGCCCGAAGACGCCGAAGGCTATACCCAGGCGGTGCAGGCCGACCTGCAGCTGGCGAGCCTGTCGGTGCACCTGATCGGCACGCGCTACGGTTCGATCCCCGACGGCGCCGACCGGTCCGGCGTTGTGCTGCAGGCCGAGCTCGCGTTGGCACAGCGCGACACCGAGCTGCAAAGCATTCTCTGGTCGCCCAGCGAAATCACGTTGACCTCTCTTGCCGAAGAGCGACAACGCGAATTCGTCGAACGGCTCGAACAAGCCGCGTTCGAGCGCCGGCGCACCGAGTTCGTTCGCTCGTCGGTCGAGCAGCTCAAGGCGTTGTTGATCGACCGGCTGCGCAGCCCGCCGCCACCGGCGCCGGCGGCTGCGGCGTCGCAGACCACCGGCCGGGCCATCTACCTGATGTGCGATGGCGTCGATCGCGCCGACGCCAAACCACTCCAGGCCGCGTTGACGGCATTGGGGTTCGTCGTCACGCGCCCGTCGATGGAGGGCACGATCGAGGAGTTGCTCGAGGAGAACAAGGCGAACCTCGTGAGTTGCGACGTGGTGGTGGTGGTCTGGGGCCAGTCGCGCGAGGCCTGGGTGCGCGGCAAACTGCGCGAGGCGCAGCAGGCACCGGGCTGGGGACGCGAACGGCCCTTCAAAGGCAAGTTCGTCGTGATCGCCCCGCCCGACACCCCGGCGAAGCTGGACTTCGACATACCGCCGGGCGTCGTGGTCGTGAAAGGATCCGGGTCGATGGAAGAACTCGAACGACTGCTGCAGTGAAGGCGGTCGAGCGTGAACACAGACGCACCGCTTCGCAACCCCTTTCCGGGCCTGCGCCCGTTCGAGGCTAGCGAAACGCACCTGTTCTTCGGCCGCGACAACCAGGCGAGCGCGATCGTCGCTCGCCTGCAGAGCCGGCGCTTCGTCGCGGTCGTCGGCACGTCGGGCAGCGGCAAGTCCTCGCTGGTGCGCGCCGGACTGCTGCCGACGCTCGAGGGCGGTTTCATGGCCAGCGCCGGTTCGTTCTGGCGCTTTGCCGTGATGCGCCCGGGCAGCGATCCGATTCGCAGCCTCGCGACGGCGCTGGCCGACCCGGCCGTGCTCGGCGGCGAGGCGGTCGACCCTGGACTGCGGACGCCCTTGCTCGAGGCGGTGCTGCGCCGAAGCAGCCAAGGCCTGGTCGATGCCTTCAAGCAGGCGCGCCTCGCGCCGAACGAGAACCTGCTCGTCGTCGTCGATCAGTTCGAGGAGTTGTTTCGCTTCCAGCCGCACGGAATCGCCCAGCGCCGGGCGGACGACGGATCGGGGTTCGTCGCGCTGCTGCTCGAAGCGGCGCGACACCCCGGGTTGCCGGTCTGCGTCGTGTTGACGATGCGCTCCGATTTCCTCGGCGACTGTGCGCGCTTTCGCGACTTGCCGGAGACGCTCAACGACGGCCAGTACCTGATACCGCGCCTGACACGCGACCAGCGTCGCGCGACGATCGAAGGGCCGATTGCCGTCAGCGGCGCGACGATTGCGCCGCGCCTGACGCAGCGCCTGCTCAACGATGCGGGCGACGACCCGGACGCGCTGCCGATCCTGCAGCATGCGCTGATGCGCACCTGGGACGCCTGGTTCGCCGCCGGCGCGTTCGACCAGGCGATCGACCTGGAACACTACACCGCGATCGGCGGTATGGCGCAAGCCTTGTCGCGCCACGCCGATCAGGCCTACGCCAGTCTGGCCGAGGTCGCAGCCGGACAGGCCGCGGCGCAAAGCCTGTTCCGCCGTCTGTGCGAACGCGGCGCCGACCACCGCGAAACGCGCCGCCCGACGCGACTCTCGGAACTGTGCGAGGTCGCCGGAGTCGACGTGGCGACGCTGACGCGCGTCATAGATGCGTTCCGCAGCGAAGGCCGCACCTTCATCATGCCTGGCTGGCCCGCGAAGCTCGACGCGGACACGGTGATCGACATCTCGCACGAGTCGCTGATCCGCCAGTGGCAGACCTTGCGCGATTGGGTCCAGCGCGAAGCGCGCTCGGCAACGCTTTTCCAGCGCCTGCGCCAGACCGCGCAACTCTGGCCACAAGACGCGGCGCTGTGGCGCAACCCCGACCTTGAAGGGGCGTTGTTGTGGGAGCGCGACGAGGCGCCGAGTGCGGCCTGGGCCGCGCGCTACGGCACGCGCGAGGAGTTCGCTCGCGCATCGCAGTTCCTGCGCGCCAGCGAGGCCGCCTGGTCCGAGGAGAACGAGCGCACCGTTGCGGCCGCGCGCGAAGCCGCTGAGCACGAACTCGAGTTGCGCACGCAACGCGAGCGCGAGGCCCGGCTGCACGCCGAGGTGCGCGAACTGCAGTCGCGCAAGCGCTTGCTGTCGGCCGTGCTCGTGCTCGTGCCGGCGTTGCTTGGCGGGCTCGGCTGGGCCCTGTTCAATCGAAGCGACGCGATCCAACAGGCCGAGCTGGCGAAATCGGAGACCGAGCGAGCCAAGGTCCAGGAACTCGCCGCCAGGGCCGCCGCGGAAACCGCCCGCGTCGAAGCGCGCAAGGCGCAGGAGGCGCGCGACCAATCGGTGTTGCTGCTGGAACGCCTGACGAATTCGAATCGCCTGAAACAAGCCTTCCTCGAGGGCGACGTGGCGACGATCCAGAGCATCGCCAGGACGACCCCGCCCGACCCCGGCTTGCGATTCGCTGCGAGCAGCACCGCCGTGGGATGGAAGACGCCCG
>JANNKM010000230.1:0-14935 GCA_031396305.1 Rhizobacter sp. | reverse complement strand
GCCGTTTGCAGCACATCGTCGATCGACTTCGAGTGCACCAGCACCGGAAGCACCTTCAACCCCGAAACGAACTCGACTTCGTCGAGTGCCGCGCGGCGCCGCGCAGGGTCGTCGATCGCCACCACCAGGCGCCCGCCGCGCAACAGCAGCGGCACCACCTGCAGACGCGACGCGACGGCGAAGCTGATCCTGGACAGCGCCGCCACTTCAAGCGGAAATTCGTCGACGTTGACCAGCGGGTAGCCCATCTTGCGCGCGAGCGCGACGCGCAGGTCTTCTGCCGTCACGACACCCATTCGCACCAGCAGCTCGCCCAGCGGAATGTTGCGTTCGACCTGCTGCTGCGCGAGCGCTTCGTCGAGTTCGAGTTTCGTGACCAGCCCCAGCGACAGCAAGGCCTCGCCGATTTTCACCATCGGCATCTTCGATTGTTTGTCGATCGCTTCGAGCAATTGCTGCGGGTTGACGACCTGGCGCACCAGCAGGATGTCGCCAACCTTGCGCTGCCGAAGTGCCTGCTGTTCCTCGACGGCCTTCTGCACCTGTTGCTGCGTCGCGCGCTTGTGTTCGACCAGCACCTCGCCGATGCGCGCGCCCACCGCAACGCTGGAATAGGCCGCGCGCGGCACGAACGTGCGCAGCACGGCGCCCTTGTTGTCGGCGACGGGGAACAGGAACAGCCCGAAATCGAGCTCCAGATGACCCGCCGTCTCGCCTTTCAACTCGCCCCCGCCTGCCATGGCCAGGCGAAACGCGGACGGACGCCGATCTGCGAGCATGCCGGCGTGCGGGTCACCTTTGGGCAAGCCGATCGGCGTGATCGGCGCAGTCAACGTGAGAATCAGAAAGTCGCTGAAGCGCAGTGGCATCGTCGTGCGCGCCGGAGGAATCTGCACATACGCGACGCGCTGGTCGGGGACAAAAAACGTCAGCCGGCCGGAGCTGCGCGCACCTGTCAGGCCAACGATTTCGCAGCCCAGCGGATCGGTCTGGTCCTGCGCCTGCGGATACGTGGCATACGGCGGTGCTGGCCAACGAAAGCCCGCGGGGCTGGACTTCTCGGCTTGCGGCGGCAGTTCCAGCGTTGACGGGATCGTTGTGAGGTCCCAGTCCGGCACTGGTGGTCTGTCTGCCATCGCGCTCCTCGCGGTCATACCCGCCCTGCGATTGAACGATCCAGGCGAGCCTGGGCGGTGCCCTTTTCGAGCTGAGGATGGTAGCGCAAGGCACTGCGCCCGCCTCGTGCGGGCCCTCGCCGCCGCCCGCCTGGCGCGCCATATGTGTCACGAAATGCACTCGTAGGCGACCCGAAATGCAGCCGGGGATGGAGCGTCGGTCCTGATCCGGCCGTGCGCACCCTGCACCTGTGTTTTGCCTCAGGCTCGCGCCAGCGCCGCACGGTCGATCGGCAGCGAACGCAGCCGCTTGCCCGTGGCGGCGAAGATCGCGTTCACGACAGCCGGTGCGATCGGCGGTGTTCCGGGCTCGCCAATGCCTCCGGGCGGCTCCTTGCTGGCGACGATGTGGACCTCGACGCGCGGCATCTCCGACATCCGCAAGACGGGATAGTCGTGGAAGTTGGACTGCTCGACCCTTCCGTCCTTCAGCGTGATGCGCCCGTGCAGCGCGGCGCTCAGGCCATAAACGATGCCGCCCTCGATCTGGCGCCGGATGATCTCGGGGTTGACCGTCATTCCGCAGTCCACTGCGGCGACGACGCGGTGCACTTTCGGCGTACCGTCGGCACCGATCGAGACCTCGGCGACTTCGGCGACATAACTGCCGAAACTCTGCGCCACCGCGATGCCGCGCGCCATGCCGGCGGGCAGCGGCTTGCCCCAGTTGGCACGCTCGGCGGCGAGTTCGAGCACCGCCTTGTAGCGCGGTTGGCCGGTGAGCAGCGCCCGGCGGAACTGAAACGGGTCCGCCCTTGCCGCCGCAGCAAGCTCGTCGATGAAGCCCTCCATGAAGAACACGTTCTGCGAATGCCCCACCGAGCGCCAGAACCAGACCTGCGGGCCCGGCTCGGCGCGACCATAGGCGATGCGCTGGTGCGCGATGGCGTAGGGATGGTCATGAATCCCCTCGAGCGCGAATTGATCGACCCCGCTGTCAGGAATCTTCATGAAGCCCGACGCCGCCATGATCGACGGTGTTCCAACCCCCACCTTGAGCAGCGTGGGCACACCGCCCGCGTCGAGCGCGCCTTCGAAGCGCGCCACCGCGGCTGGGCGGTAGTAGCCCGCCGCCATGTCGTCTTCGCGGGTGTAGATCAGCTTGACCGGTTTGCCGCTGAGTTTGGAGAGCAACGTCGCGTCGATCGTGAAGTCAGGAGCGAAGCGCCGGCCGAAGCCGCCGCCGAGCAAGAGCGTATTGACCTTCACCTTCGCCGGCGTGACCTGCGCCACCTGCCCGAGGATGCCCTGCGCAGGCCCCTGGCTTTGCGTGCCGGCCCAGATCTCGACCTCGTCGCCGCGCACATGGGCTGTGCAGTTCATCGGTTCCATGCACGCGTGCGCCAGGTAGGGCGCCTCGTAGACCGCGTCCAGTGTGAGCGCGCTGTTCGCTGCCGCGTCGCGCACATTGCCCTCGTCACGCGAAACGGCGTCGGCGTTGCCTGCTGCCGAGGCCAGCATGTCGCTGATTGCGGGCGACGACAGCGTGGCGTGCGCGCCGAGGTCCCACTCGACCTGCAGCGCGTCACGACCTCGTTTTGCGGCCCAGTAGCCGTCAGCCAGAACCGCCACACCGTTCGGAATCGCCAGCACCTGGCGCACGCCGGCAACGGCTTTGGCCGACGCCTCGTTGAAGCTCAGCGGCTTCGCGCCCGGCAGGGGCGCGCGTGCCATCACTGCGACCAGCATGCCTGGCACCTGCGCATCGATGCCGAAGCGCCCGGTGCCATTCACTTTCGCCGGCGTGTCCAGCCGTTTGAGCGGTTTTCCCAGCAACTTGAAGTCTTTCGGGTCCTTCAACTTCGGCTGCGTGGGGACCGGCAGCTTGGCGGCGAGCGAGGTCAACGCACCGTACGAAAGCCGGCTGCCCTTGGGTGCGATCACGTAGCTGTTTTCGGTGCGCAGCAGCGCCGCGTCGAGCTTCCATTGCGCGGCAGCCGCGGCGACGAGCATTTCGCGCGCCGCCGCACCAGCCTTGCGCAGTGGTTCCCAATGCGCGCGCACCGTGGTGCTGCCGCCGGTGGCCTGCATGCCGAACATCGGGTTCGCATAGGCCGCATCGACCGGCGCCTGCACCACGCCGACGCGGCTCCAATCGGCGTCGAGTTCCTCGGCCAGCAGCATCGGAATCGCCGTCAGCACGCCCTGGCCCATTTCAGCCGAGCCGCAGACGACAGTGATGGCGTTGTCGGGCGCGATGCGCAGATAGGCGTTGAGCGCGCCGACGACCCGGGGCGCACCGGCAACGCTCAGGCGCTGCGCCGCTGCGGGAAGCGTGAATCCGATCGCCAGCGCCGCGCCGCCGCTGCGGCGCAGGAAACCGCGGCGTGTCGTCGAAGCGAAGTTGTCGAGCTTGGCCATGCTCAGACTCCCCGCACGACCAGGTTCGCCGCCGCGTCCTTGATCGCTGCACGAATCTGGTTGTAGGTGCCACAGCGACAGATGTTGCCGCTCATCGCGGTGTCGATCTGCGCGTCGGTCGGGCGCTTGTTTTCGGCCAGCAGGGCGCACGCGCTCATGATCTGGCCCGACTGGCAATAGCCGCACTGTGGCACGTCATGCAGCGTCCAGGCGGTTTGCACGGCCTTGCCGATGCGATTGGCCGCGATGCCCTCGATGCTCGTCACCTGCTTGCCCGCTGCCGCGGACAGCGGCGTCGAACACGAACGCACCGCCTGCCCGTCCAGATGCACGGTACACGCGCCGCACAACGCCACGCCGCAGCCGAACTTGGTGCCGGTGAGCTGCAGGTTCTCGCGCAGCGCCCAGAGCAGCGGCATCTCGGGGTCGGCGTCCACCGAATGCAGCTTGCCGTTGACGGTCATCTTGATCATGCGGTGCCCTTTCTGTGCGAATCCGGATCGGACGCAAGCGTAGCGCAATCGACGCCCCCTGGTCCGTGCCACGCGCGGTCCGAGAAATAGGCCACGTTCGCGCACAGGTCATTGCGCTGCCGCGTCGCCGCGCTGATCCCGGCCGGGCCGGCTTGAACGATGATGCGCATCGCGCCGCACTCCCCGTTGCCCCGCTTCGCGAGTTGCCGGCTCGCCAAACGCTACTTCCCGGAGAGACACCCTGCCATGTACATCCTGCGAGGCCTGTTCGACCGCATCGTCCTGCTCGCCGCATTCCTTGTCGCCGGTTGCGTGCCGGCCTTCATCACGCAGTACCGCCAGCGCCTGGGCGGTGCGCTCGACCAGGTGACCAAGGATCTGGCGCCGTTTCGCGAGATCGCCAGACAGATGCATGGCGGCAAGATCGAGAAACTCATCGAACACCATCAATTCAGCCCGGACGCGACCTTCCAGGCCGAAGGCAATGCGATCCAGGCCATGGTGCGCTCGCTGGACAGGCTGCGCGGCGCGATGGAAGCGTTGGAGACTGACCTGATTCACCAGGTGCTAGCGCTGATCAAGCGGGGCGATCCGCAAATTGCCAAGGCCACCTGGGCCGCTTACGAGCCGGCCATGAGCTTCAGTGCCGAGGGCCTGCTGTTCGCCGGCGGCGTGGCCGTCAGCGTCTGGCTCGTGTTCATCCTGGGCTGGCTGCTGTTCTTCGGCTTCCTCGGCTGGTTGCAACGCATGCGCGCGATGCGCGCTTAACTCGGCGGGCACCCGCACTCGGCGTGCAATCGCGGCCGCTACACTGGCCATCTGCCACCTTGGCCTGAGGCTTCGATGAATTTCCAGCGCAGCGACGGGATCGTGTGAACCGGCCCGTATCCGCCGCCTCCGAGGTGTCGGCTCCCGGTGCCGTGGCCGCGCCCACTGAATCGCTTTACGCCTGGGGGCGCCTGCTCGCTTCGCTGCTGCTGATGACGATCGGCGGCTCGGGCATGTACGCCGTGACCGTGGTGCTGCCGCGCATCCAGCAGGAGTTCGGCGTGGCGCGCGCCGATGCGTCGCTGCCCTACACGCTCACCTTGATCGGCTTTGGCTTCGGCGGTGTGCTGATGGGCAAACTCGCCGATCGCTACGGCGTGATCGCGCCGGTGCTGCTCGGCACCGTGGGCCTGAGCGGTGGCTTCATCGCCGCGGGCATGGCCGGCGGCATCGGCTCATTCGCCATCGTGCAGGGGTTGTTGATCGGCGCGCTCGGAACGTCGGCGACCTTCGCGCCGCTCGTCGCCGACACCGCATTGTGGTTCACGCGCCGGCGCGGCATTGCGTTGGGGATCTGCATGAGTGGCAACTATGTCGCCGGTGCCGTGTGGCCACCGATCGTGCAGCACTTCATCGACACCTCCGGCTGGCGCGCCACGTACATCGGCATCGGCGTGTTCTGCCTGGTGACGATGCTGCCGCTGGCGCTGGTGCTCAGGCGCCGACCGCCGGCCCTGGTGGCGACACCGGCGCGGGCGGCGGAACGCGGCGCGTCGCCTCCCGCGCGCGCCGGCGAGCGTGCTCCGAGCGCCCCCAGGCCGACGACTACGTCGTCCGCCCCCCGAGGGGGAATGAGCAAAGTGGCAGAGCCACATTTGCCCATGGGCATGTCGCCCGCACTGCTGCAGGGCCTGCTGTGCGTGGCCGGTGTGGCCTGCTGTGTCGCGATGTCGATGCCGCAGGTGCACATCGTTGCATACTGCGGTGACCTCGGCTTCGGCGCGGCGCGCGGCGCGCAGATGCTCTCGCTGATGCTCGGCATGGGGGTGGTGAGCCGGCTCGCCTCCGGATGGATTTCGGACCACATCGGCGGCCTGCGCACCCTGCTGCTCGGTTCGCTCTTGCAGGGCTGCGCGCTGCTGATGTTCCTGGTGAGCGACGGCATGGCGCAGCTGTTCATCATTTCGGCGCTGTTCGGCCTGTTCCAGGGTGGCATCGTGCCGAGCTATGCGCTGATCGTGCGCGAGTACTTCACGCCGGAGCAAGCCGGTGCACGCGTCGGCACGGTGCTGATGGCGACGTTGTTCGGCATGGCGCTGGGCGGCTGGATGTCGGGGGCGATCTTCGACCTGACGGGCTCCTACCGTGCGGCTTTCCTCAACGGCATCGTCTGGAACTTGCTGAACCTGACGATCGTGTTGTGGCTGCTCTGGCGCGTGCGGCAGCTGGCGCGGCCAGGTGCGGCGCGGTCAACCCAAAACCCGACAGCCTCCTAGAGACGCCCCGTCCGCCCGCGAACTGGCGGGCAACTCCGCGGCTGTTCGAGCGACCCTCGCGCCCCCGACTCGGCACGATAGAGGCCCCGCACGTCATGCGCGGGCGAGGCTTGGCCGCGTGATCCAAACACTATCCGTGCAGTCGCTCAAACTGCGCCTGATCCTGCAGGTGCTGGCGCTGCTGTTGCCGATCACCGTGTTGCTGGCCTATCAGTCTTGGTCGGCGTTGCGGCGCGCCGAGCAACTTGAGCAGGCGCGCGCGCTGGACAACAATGCCGAGCGGGTTTACGACCAGTGGCGGGCCTTCGTTCATGGTGTCAGCGACGCCGTGGACACCGGGCGCGTCGGGCGCCCGGCCTTGGACGCGTTCCGAGACGCCCGCGACCACCTGCGCGAACTCGCGGTCGCCGACCCCAGCCTGGACATCGACGCAGTGAGCATCGCTCTGGGCGCGGTCGAGACGGCGCTGGCCAAGGAAGCGTCGCTCGACAATGCGATCGCGGTGCGTCACCAGATCAATACGGCCGATCGCTGGCTCTGGCGCCAATCCGAGGCCTACCGCCAAGTCGAAAAGAATATCGTCGAAGACGCAATCACGGCGGCCCGGGCGCAGCAAAACATCGTTGTTGGCGCCGCCGTGTTGACATTTTTGGGCGGGGTGTTCTTTTTGCTGCGCATGATCCGGGGCGTGACCGAGCCGTTGGCGCAAGCCGTCAAGGCGGCGCAACGCATCGCCCGCGGCGATCTCACGCCCGAGCCCGATGCAGCGCCGCACGCCGCAGACGACCTGGACGGCTTGCTGCAATCGCTCGCGATCATGGAGCGCAGTCTCTACCAATACCGCAGCCAGGTGATCCAGCGCACCGGCGAACTGCACCAACTCACGGCTCAGGCGCAAGGTCTGGCGCAAGAGGCGCAGGCCGCGAACCGGGCCAAGTCGCAATTCCTGGCCAACATGAGCCATGAGATCCGCACGCCGATGAACGGCATCCTGGGCATGACGGAGCTGCTGCTCGGCACTGAACTCGAACCGCTGCAGCGACGCTACACCGATACCGTGTACCGCTCCGGCGAGGCGCTGCTGCAGATCATCAACGACATCCTCGATTTCTCGAAGATCGAAGCTGGCAAGTTCGAGATCGAGAGCCTGGACTTCGACCTGCGCCAGGTGATCGATGAAGCCATCGAGCTGCTCGCGCCACGCGCGCGGAAAAAGGGCGTGGCGCTGCACTGCCATTTCGAGGCCGACGTTCCGCAGATGCTCGTGGGTGACGCGGGGCGCCTGCGCCAATGCGTCACGAACCTGGTGGGCAACGCGGTCAAGTTCACCGAGCGTGGCGAGGTGCTGCTGGGCGTAGCGCGTCTGCCCCCTGCGCCGGACGGTGCAGTGGAGCGGCTCGAGTTGATTGTCCGCGACACTGGCATCGGCATGGCCGAGCAAGCCGTGGAAAGCCTGTTCCAGCCGTTCACCCAGGCCAACGGCTCGATGGCACGGCGCTACGGCGGCACGGGGCTGGGCCTGGTGATCACGCGCCAACTCATCGAACTGATGGGCGGAACGATCGAGGTCCACAGCGAACTCGGCTTGGGCACGACGTTCGTCTGCGAATTGCCACTCGTCATCGGCAGCGGCGTCCCCGCGCACATCGCGCGCGTGGACCCGAGCACCCTGCGTGGCCGGCGCGCGCTGATCGCCGACGACAATCCGACCAATTCCACCGTGCTCGAAGCCCACCTCAAGGGCTGGGGCATGCTGGTCGATACGGTGCGCGATGGCGCGGAGGCGCTGCGTATGCTGCGCCACATGCACGCGCGAGGCGAGCGTGCCGCGGTCGCCCTGATCGACATGAAGATGCCGGCAATGGACGGCGTGGAGTTCGCCGAGAACCTGGCCCTGGAGCCACACCTCGCTCCCCAGTGCCTGGTGATGCTCAGCTCGGCGACCAACCCCGACGTGGCGCGCCGGGCGCGCGCCGCTGGAGTCAGCATCGTGCTGGACAAGCCGGTGCGCAAGCGCGACCTGCTTCGCGCCATCGTATTCGAGGCACAGGCGGCGAGCTCGGCGGCGCCGGCCGCCGAGGCCGGGCCGAACCAGGCGCAGAGCCTGCGCGCGCGCATCCTCGTCGTGGAGGACAACGTCGTGAACCAGGAAGTGGTTCGGGCGATGTTGGAGCGGCTGGGCAATCGAGTCACGCTCGCCGCGTCGGGCATCGAGGCACTGCACCTGCTGTGCGAGGATGAGTTCGATCTCGTGTTCATGGACTGCCAGATGCCCGAGATGGACGGCTTCGAGGCCGTGGCACGCTTCCGTCATGGGCCGAGCGAGCGCTTCGCCTTCTGTAACCCGAGCTGGCTGCCGATCGTCGCGCTGACCGCCAACGCGCTGGTGGGCGACGCCGAGGAATGCCTCGCCTCGGGATTCGACGACTACGTCAGCAAGCCCTGCACGCAACAGCAGCTCGAGGGCATGATCCGCAAATGGGCGAGTCTTACGGTGCTGCACGCTGCCGAATCCGGCGCCGCGCTGGACCCGCAGGAGGTGCGCGACTCGCAACGCGCCGCGCTCGACACGCAGCGCGCCAGCCTGAATGAAACACTGGAGCGGCGCACCTTCGAAGAGTTCGACCCGCG
Organism: Rhizobacter sp.; assembly: GCA_031396305.1. Taxonomy (GTDB): domain Bacteria; phylum Pseudomonadota; class Gammaproteobacteria; order Burkholderiales; family Burkholderiaceae_C; genus JAEMQF01. Next base: position 6,031 of record JANNKM010000230.1, on the reverse strand, counting down.
CGCCGAGCGCAGCGCTCTCTGGCTCGAAGTCTGGCGGCAGTTCGGCAGCGATTCGGTGGAGCGCATCGCCAGGCTGCGTGACGCCATTGCTGCCGGCGACGCGGCAGCGGCGATCGCCGCCATCGATGCGCTGCAGGCCAGCAGCACGGCGGTGGGCGCGCGTGCCCTGACACGACTGTGCGCGACGGTGCGTGCGCTGGCGCGCGACTCCAGCTTCGACGAAGCGCGCAGCCATGTCGCGATGCTGGAGAGCGAACACGGCCGCATCTGCGCTGCCATCGAGGCGCGGCGCAACAGCGAGTCTCACGCCCTGGGCTGAGCCCGGACACAAGGCGTCCTGAGGACGGCATCTGCCTGGCGAAGAGCCGATGCGTCCCGCATCGGCGCGGCCTGCATGGTTGATCGGGTCCGGCGCCGCGACGCGCCGCTCGCGCAATCTGCCCTCAGCTCGGCGGAAGCGCTACAGTGTCCGGCCGGCCCCACAATGGCCTGAACCGTGAACCCACTGAATCTGAGGAGATTGTTCGATGAAGCCGATTGAAACCGCCAAGCCGTCGCGCCGCGCCGCCTGCACCCTGTTCGCGATGATGGCGGCTGTCGCCTGCGTCAGCATCGACGCATCCGCGCAGAACAAAGGCGAGATTCGCATCGCCCACATCCACAGCAAGACCGGACCGCTCGAGGCTTATGGCAAACAAACCTCGACCGGGTTCATGATGGGCCTGGAGTACGCCACCAACGGCACGATGATGGTCGCGGGGAAGAAGCTCGTCGTGATCGAAAAGGACGACCAGGGCAAGCCCGACGTGGGCAAGAGCCTGCTCGCCGCCGCGTACGGTGACGACAAGGCCGACATTGCCGTCGGGCCCACGTCATCCGGCGTGGCACTGGCGCTGCTGCCGGTGGCCGAGGAGTACAAGAAGATTCTCCTCGTCGAGCCCGCCGTGGCTGATTCGATCACCGGAGACAAGTGGAACAAGTACATCTTCCGCACCGGCCGCAACAGTTCGCAGGACGCGATCAGCAACGCCGTCGCGCAAGACAAGGCAGGGACGAGCATCGCCACGCTGGCGCAGGACTACGCTTTTGGCCGCGACGGCGTGAAAGCGTTCAAGGAAGCGATCAAGAATGCCAAAATCGTGCACGAGGAATACCTGCCGACGACAACCACCGACTTCACGGCAGGAGCGCAGCGCATCATCGACAAGCTGAAGGATCAGCCGGGCCGCAAGGTGATCTGGATCATCTGGGCCGGCGGCGGCGGCAATCCGTTCAAGATCGCCGATCTTGATCTGAAGCGCTTCGGCATCGAGATCGCCACCGGCGGCAACATCCTGCCGGCGATGGCGGCGTACAAGAACTTTCCCGGCATGGAAGGTTCGACCTACTACTACTTCGGCATCCCGAAGAACCCGGCCAATGAATGGCTCGTCGCGAACCATTACGTCAAGTTCAAGAGCCCGCCCGATTTCTTCACCGCCGGTGGCATGAGCGCGGCGATTGCGGTGGTCGAGGCGCTGAAGAAGACGAACGGCGACACGAATACCGACAAGCTCATCAAGACGATGGAGGGCATGAGCTTCGAGACGCCCAAGGGCAAGATGACGTTCCGCAAGGAAGACCATCAGGCGATGCAAAGCATGTACCACTTCAAGATCAAGGACGATCCGGCTTTTGCGTGGGGCGTTCCGGAGCTGGTGCGCGAAATCAGGGCCGAGGAGATGACGATCCCGATCCGCAATACGCGCTGAGTTTGTCATCCCGGCGCAAGCCGGGATCCACCGCAGGCGACGCGACAACGCCAAGGGTGGGTTCCGGCTTGCGCCGGAACGACGAGTTTGGGCGCGACGGCTGATCTTCCTCCATGCTTGAAACCCGCAACCTCACCATCCGCTTCGGTGGTCACGTCGCCGTCGATGCGGTCTCGTGCATGTTCGCGCCGGGCACGTTGACTGCCATCGTCGGCCCGAACGGCGCCGGCAAGACGACCTACTTCAACCTGATCTCCGGCCAGTTGCGCGCCAGCGCCGGCTCGGTGCTGCTGGGTGGCGTGGACATCACGCGCGAAGCCGCGTCGGCGCGCGCCCATCGCGGCCTGGGGCGCGCGTTCCAGCTGACGCAGTTGTTCCCGAATCTGAGCGTCGTCGAGAACGTTCGCCTGGCCGTGCAGTCGCGCCGCAAGGAGGGGCTGAACCTGTGGTCGGTGTGGATGGACCACCGCAATACGCGCGAGCGGGCTTACGCGCTGGTCGAGCGCGCGCGCCTGGGCGCGCGCGCAGAGGCCGCAGCGAGCAGCCTGCCGCACGGCGACCAGCGCAAACTCGAAGTGGCGATGCTGATGGCGCTCGAACCCAGGGTCTACATGTTCGACGAGCCGACCGCCGGCATGAGCCTGGACGACGTGCCGGCGATCCTCGACCTGATCCGCGACCTGAAGAAGATGGACGACAAGGTCATCCTGCTCGTCGAGCACAAGATGGACGTGGTGCGCGAACTTGCCGACCGCATCGTCGTGCTGCACAACGGCAAGCTCGTTGCCGACGGTGAACCGGCGCAGGTGATCGCATCGCCCATCGTGCAGCAGGCGTACCTTGGAACGGTAGCGGTCGAGGAGCCGGCATGACCCGGCGCCGGGCCGCCCCAAGCCGGGTCATCCCCCTCGGGGGGCCGGCGCGCAGCGCCGTGGGGGTTGTCATGTCCCGGCGCCGGGCCACCCCAAGCCGGGTCATCGCCCCAAGGGCCACGAAGTGGCCCCTGCGGGGCCAAGGGGGCCGGCGCGCAACGCCGTGGGGGTTGGCATGAACCGTCCCCTGCTGCAACTGCGAGGCGTGCACACGCACATCGGCGCGTACCACATCCTGCATGGCGTGAACCTCGACGTGCCGGCCGGCAACGTGACGGTGCTGCTCGGGCGCAATGGCGCGGGCAAGACGACGACGTTGCGCACCATCATGGGCCTGTGGCGCGCCTCGAAAGGCACGATCGTCTTCGACAAGTCCACGCTGGCCGGCGCGAACGGCGCGATGGGCACGCCCGACATCGCGCAACTCGGCATCGCCTACGTGCCCGAGAACATGGGCATCTTCGCCGACCTGACGGTGCGCGAGAACCTGCTGCTCGCGGCGCGCAAGGCGCGCAGCATCGAACACGTCGACACGCAGCGCCTGGACTGGCTGCTGCGCCTGTTCCCGGCGCTGCGCAAGTTCTGGCTCTTTCCGGCAGGTAAGTTGTCGGGCGGGCAAAAACAGATGCTCGCCATCGCACGCGCGATGATCGAGCCGCGGCGCCTGCTTCTCATCGATGAGCCGAGCAAGGGCCTGGCGCCGGTGATCGTGGGCAATCTGATCGAAGCGTTGCGCGAATTGAAGGCGACGCAGACGACGGTGCTGCTGGTCGAGCAGAACTTCACTGTCGCGCGCTTGCTCGGTGACTGGGCGGCGGTGATGGACGACGGACGTATCGTGCACCACGGGTCGATGAAGGAACTGGTGCAGGACGAGGCGCGGCAGCAGCGACTGCTTGGCTTGTCGCTGGGGGCCACGGCGTGAAGGGGAACGCCATCGCGAATGCGAACGCTGCCGCGACGGCGGCGATTCCGAAGGCGCGGTTCGACTGGCTGCCTCTCGCACTCGTCGCCGGCCTGGCGCTGCTGGCGCTGCCGGCGATCGGCTCGCCCTCGACCTGGGTCACGCTCACCGTTGCCGGGCTGGCGATGGGCATGATCGTGTTCATCATCGCCTCGGGGCTGACGCTCGTGTTCGGCCTGATGGACGTGCTCAACTTCGGCCACGGCGTGTTCATCGCGCTCGGCGCCTTCGTTGCGACCAGCGTGCTCGGCGCGATGGGTGACTGGACGAGTTCGACCAGCCTGTGGTTCAACTTCGCGGCCGTGTTGCCGGCGATGTTCGTCGCGATGGCGGTGGCCGGCGCGGTAGGCTGGGCCTTCGAGCGCGTCATGGTGCGGCCGGTCTACGGGCAGCACCTCAAGCAGATTCTCATCACGATGGGTGGCATGATCATCGGCGAGGAGTTGATCAAGGTGATCTGGGGGCCGGCTCAATTACCGCTGCCCCTGCCCGAGGCGATGCGCGGCTCGCTCGTGTTCGGCGACGCGTCGATCGAGAAATTCCGCGTCATCGCTTTCACGATCGGCGCCATCGTGCTGGCGCTGATGCTGTTCACGCTGAATCGCACCAAACTCGGCTTGCTGATCCGCGCCGGCGTGCAAGACCGCGAGATGGTGGAGAGCCTGGGCTACCGCATCCGGCGCCTGTTTGTCGGCGTATTCGTCGTCGGCTCTGGCCTGGCCGGCCTGGGCGGCGCGCTGTGGGGCCTGTACCAGCAGCAGGTGGTGCCGCAGATGGGTGCGCAGGTGAACGTGCTGATCTTCATCGTCATCATCATCGGCGGGCTGGGCTCCACGCTGGGCTGCTTCGTCGGCGCGCTGCTGATCGGGTTGCTCGCCAACTACACCGGCTTCCTGTTTCCGAAGCTCGCGATGTTTTCCAACATCGCCTTGATGGTGGCGATACTGCTGTGGCGCCCGCAGGGGCTGTACCCGGTGGCGAACCGGTAGTCATGGCGCCCCCACGCTCACATTCGCTCGCTGCCCCCAGGGTCACGCAGGGGCCCCTTCGTGGCCCTGGGGGCGCGGCCTCCCTTGGGGCGGCCCGGCGGGCGGCCGGTCGCTTCGGATTCCCATGCTGAAGCGCATGGTGTCGCACGACCTGCCGCGCAATCGCTGGCTGGCGCTGTTGCTTCTGGCGGTCGTGCTCGGCCTGGCGTTCGCGCCGTTCCTGTTTCCGGGGACGAAAGCACTCAACGTGGCGGCGAAGATCATCGTCTTCATCGTGCTCGTCGCGAGCTTCGACCTGCTGCTGGGCTACACCGGCATCGTCAGCTTCGCCCACACCATGTTCTTCGGCATCGGCGCCTACGGCATCGCGATCGCCTGTTCGCGGCTCGGGCCGACCTGGGGCGCCGTCGCGCTGGGTCTGGGCGTTGCGCTGTTCGTGTCGCTGCTGCTGTCCTTGCTGATCGGCCTGTTCAGCCTGCGCGTCAAGGCGATCTTCTTCGCCATGATCACATTGGCGGTCGCCTCGGCTTTCCTCACACTCGCCTCGCAGTTGTCTGACTTCACGGGCGGCGAAGACGGTCTGAACTTCAAGGTGCCACTCGCGCTCCAGCCCGGCACCTTGTATGTCGACGAACCCCTGCTCGGCGTGACCATCGACGGGCGCTTCGCCACCTACTACCTGCTGTTCGGCGTGGCGTTCGTGCTCGTGCTCGCGATGCTGCGCATCGTCAACTCGCCGTTCGGTCGGGTGCTCCAGGCGATTCGCGAAAACGACTTTCGCGCCGAGGCGATAGGCTATCGCGTCATCGTGTACCGCACCATCGCTTCGGTGCTCTCCGCGCTGTTCGCCACGCTGGCCGGGGCGTTGCTCGCGCTTTGGCTGCGCTACAACGGGCCGGACACGTCGTTGTCGTTCGAGATCATGCTCGACGTGCTGCTCATCGTCGTGATCGGCGGCATGGGCACGATTTACGGCGCAGTGATCGGCAGCGCGCTGTTCGTGCTGGCGCAAAGCTATTTGCAGGACTTGATGAAATTCGCCTCGACCCAATTGCAGGGCCAGCTGGAAGGCGTGCCGCTGCTCGCTGCGCTGATATCGCCGGACCGCTGGCTGCTCTGGCTGGGAATTCTGTTCGTGTTGTCGGTCTACCACTTTCCCACCGGCGTGGTGGGTCGGCTGCGCGCGATGCGAGGGCGCCGCAAGTTGGACAGTTCGTGATCTTCAAGTCGCGACGGCCGTCCGGGCGCATGGCCCTGCCACGCGCCGGCCTGTCACAGAGTCATCACACGAGGCCGTCAAAGTGCGGGGTCGCTTCATGCAGGAGACCCCGATGCTTGATCTGCGTTTCGTTCGCGGCATCGTCCTCGTCGCGCTCGCGGCGTGCGCGTATGTCGGCGCCGCCTACGCCCAGCTGGAAAGGGGCTGAGTCGTCGCTGCAAATGCTCGCCGTGCCG
>JANNKM010000025.1:0-4362 GCA_031396305.1 Rhizobacter sp. | reverse complement strand
CGCCGGTCGGACACACCGGCACGCACGGCGGGTCTTCGCAGTGCAGGCAAGACTTCGGGAAGTGCACCGTCTCGGTGTTCGGGAATTCGCCGATCTCGAAGGTCTGCACGCGGTTGAAGAAGGTGCCGCTCGGGTCGGCGCCGAAGGGGTTGTCGTCCGACAGTGGGCCCGCCGCGCCTTGTGTGTTCCATTCCTTGCAGCTCGTGACGCAGGCCTGGCAGCCGACGCAGACGTTCAGGTCGATGACGAGGGCGAGTTGCACTTGGGTCATGTCAGCTCTGCGTTCGCCGCGACCGGCGAACGACCCTCCGCGAGGGTTGAGCCTTGCTTGGGGCGGCCCGGCGTGGTGGCCCTCATGCGGCACCTCCGCGCAGCGTGCGCGTGAGCGACGCCCAGGCTGCCGCGACGCCGCTGCGCGATTTCATTCCTGGGTAAATGCGCATCGGCTCGAACTGCGGTTGACTCATCTCATCGCTCTGGGCGTCGCACCTGAAGATGCGAACGCGCACGTCGTACCAGCCGGCTTGCCCGGTGATCGGGTCGGAGTTGGAGACCTTCATGCTGCCATGTTCGGCGGGAAGTTCTTCCGAAATCAGATGGTTCAGCAGGAAGCCGCGCCGCGACTCGTTCGCGCCGGGTTCGAGGTTCCATGCGCCCGAGGCCTTGCCGATCGCGTTCCAGGTCCACACGGTGCCGGGCTCCACCGCGTTGGACAGCCCCGCCTGGCAGCGCACCTTGCCCCATTGCGATTCAACCCAGATCCAGTCCTTGTCGGCGATGCCGAGCGTGGCCGCGGTCTGCGCGTTGACGAACAGCACGTTGTGCGTATGGATCTGGCGCAGCCAGGCGTTTTGCGAGTCCCACGAGTGGTACATCGCCATGGGCCGCTGTGTGATCGCGGCCAGGGGGTACTTGTGCTTGTCGGTCACATGCGATTCGAGCGGCTCGTAGTAGAACGGCAGCGGGTCGAAGTAGGTGGCGATGCGCTTCTTCAGGTGCTCCGGCGGCTTGCGCGTCAGGCCCTTGCCTTGCGCCGCGCTGCGAAAGTGCTGCAGCACTTCGGAATAGATGTGGATCAGGATCGGCTCCGCATAGCGCGTGATGCGATTCGCGCGCGACCACTCCAGATAGCCCTGGTTCCAATTGCGCATGTACTGAAAGCTGCGCGGCAGTTCATGGTGGTAGACGCAGTTGTTCTGTTCGTACATTTCCCACTGGCGCGGATTGGGCTCGCCGATCAGGAATTTCTCGCCGCCCTTGCCGCGCCAGCCCGACAGGAACCCGATGCCGGAGCCGGGCTCGGTTTCCCAGTTCACGATGAAGTCCGGGTAGTCGCGGTACTTGCGCCGCCCTTCCTTCGTCACGAACGTCGGCAGCTTCAGCCGCGAGCCGAGTTCGATCAGCACTTCCTGGAACGGCTTGCAATCGCCCGTCACCGGCAACACCGGAATGCGCACTGAATCGGTCGGGCCCTCGAACTCCGAGATCGGCCGGTCCAGCATCGACATCACGTCGTGCCGTTCCAGGTACGTCGTGTCGGGGAGGATCAGATCGGCGAACGCCGTCGTCTCGGAGTGAAAGGCGTCGGCCACGACGAGGAACGGAATCTTGTACTCGCCGGTCTCGCACCTGTCATTCAGCATCTCGCGCACGGCCTGCGTGTTCATCGTGGAATTCCACGCCATGTTGGCCATGAAGATGAGCAGCGTGTCGATGCGGTACGGGTCACCGCGCCAGGCGTTGGTGATCACGTTGTGCATCAGCCCGTGCACCGACAGCGGGTACTCCCAGGAAAACGCCTTGTCGATTCGCACCGGGCTGCCGTCGTCGTTGACGAACAAGTCGTCGGGGTCGGCCGGCCAGCCCAGAGCCATGCCGTCCAGCGGGCGATTCGGTTGCACCGCACGCTGGTCGTTCGGCGTGCGCGCGCACGGCGGGATGGGCCGCGGAAACGGCGCCTTGTGGCGAAAGCCCCCGGGCCGGTCGATCGTGCCGAGCAGCGACATCAGAATGCCCAGAGCCCGCACGGTCTGAAAGCCGTTCGAGTGCGCGGCCAACCCGCGCATCGCATGGAACGCGACAGGGTTGCCCGTCACCGTGTCGTGCTCATTGCCCCAGGCGTCGGTCCATGCGATCGGCAGCTCGATTTTTTGGTCGCGCGCGGTCACGCCCATTTCATGCGCGAGGCGGCGGATGGTCTGCGCCGGAATTCCGGTGATCTGCGCTGCCCACTCGGGCGTGTAGTCCTTGACGCGGTCTTGCAGCAATTGAAACGCCGGCTTCACGGGCGTGCCGTCTTTGAGCTTGAATTCGCCCACGAGCGAAGGGTCGGCGCCCGGTGCGTGCGAGATCACGGGCTTGTTCGTGTGCCGGTCCCACCAGAGTTTGTTCTGCGGGTCGTAGCAGGCTTCTTCGTGGGGGATCTCGGTACGGACGAACATGCCGAACTCGTCTTCGTTCGGGTCCAGGTTCACCAGCTCGCCGGCATTCGAATACTTGACCACGAAGTCGCGGTCGTAGAGGCCTTTCGCAAGAATCTCGTGAATCACGGCGAGCAGGAACGCGCCGTCGGTGCCGGGGCGGATCGGCACCCATTCGTCGGCGATCGCCGAGTAGCCGGTGCGCACCGGATTGATCGAGACGAAACGCCCGCCGTCGCGCTTGAACTTCGCCAGCGCGATCTTCATCGGGTTCGAGTGGTGGTCCTCGGCGGTCCCGATCATGACGAACAACTTGGCGCGGTCCAGGTCCGGTCCGCCGAACTCCCAGAACGAACCGCCGATCGTGTAGATCATTCCCGCCGCCATGTTCACCGAACAAAAGCCGCCATGCGCGGCGTAGTTGGGCGTGCCGAACTGGCGCGCGAACAGGCCCGTCAGTGCCTGCATCTGGTCGCGCCCGGTGAAGAGGGCGAACTTCTTCGGGTCGGTCGCGCGAATCTTCGCCAAGCGATCCGTGAGTGTGGCGAACGCTTCTTCCCACTCGATCTCTTCGAAGTCGCCGGCGCCGCGCTCGGTGCCGGCCTTGCGTTTCAGGGGTTTCAGCAATCGCGCCGGGGAATACTGTTTCATCGCCCCCGACGCGCCCTTCGCGCAGATGACGCCCTTGTTCAGCGGATGCGCCGGGTTGCCGTCAATGTAGCGAATCTTGCCGTCGCGCAAGTGCACGCGAATGCCGCAGCGGCAGGCGCACATGTAGCACGTGGTATTGCGCGTCTCGCGCGCCGCCTGGGCGTGCGGGTCGGCAATGGGGTCGTGCAGCGGTGGGTGCGCCATCTGGGGGGCCAGGTTTCAGTGGCGCGACGCGCCGTAGGGATGAACTCGCGCTGTCCTTGCGTGATCGGCGATTAGGCGCGGGCAGTGCTCGCGGCGTCCACTACCGCGAAGAGGTAGCGCGTGCTACCCACAAGGGTGATTTCACCATAGGGCTTCTTGCGTGGTAGCCGTTCAGCCGCGCGACGATGCGGTCTGCGCTGGCAGGCGGCCTGGGGCGATCAGCCCGACGGACCCGGTCATGAAGGTCTTGCGCTTCATCATCGAATCACCTCAGGCCAGGCGGAACAACTCGATAGGCTGCTCCCGGCCTTTGACTTTGACTGGGCCAAGCGAAGCAGCTGCTGCGGTCTCCTCCCCGGCGGCCGCGAGCACTTCGCCGGACGCCAGGATCTGCGATCCATAGGTCTTGTTCAACTGCTCGATGCGCGACGCGAGAATCACGACGTTGCCGGTGATCGAATACTGCTTGCGCAATGCGGAGCCGATGTTGCCGGAGACCGCCTCCCCAGCGTGCAGGCCGATGCCGATCGTGATCGGCGGAATCCGGCCGGATTCCCCCAGCCGCCGGATACCGGCAACCAGCCCGCGCGCCGCGGCAAGCGCGTTGGCGCAGTCGCGGTCGCTTGCAAGTGGCGCGCCGAAGGTGGCCATGAAGCCATCGCCGAGAAACTGGTTGATGATGCCGTGATTGCGGTTCACGACGTCGACCGCCTCGGCGAAGACAACGTTCTGGAACGCGACGATTTCCGCCGGCGACTTCATCTCCACCAGCGGTGTGAAATTGCGGATGTCCATGAACATGACGCACACGAACGAGCTCGTGCTCGCGATCTCCGGGCCGGCCCTGAGCAGCGCCTGCGCGATGGCGGGAGAAACCTGCTGGCCGAAGGCGCTCAGCACCCGCTGCCGTTCCTGCATCGTCCGGTAGGCGTTGCCGACCCGACGCTTCAGCTGGTCCGCGACGAAGCCCGCGGCGAGCCCGGCGAGCAGCAGCATGAACCCCTTGGCCAGGTAGAACGGGGGCGCCTCGAACGGCGTGCCCGCCGCGGCGCGCGCGCCACCCTCCACTACGCCGCTGCCCGCGCCC
>JANNKM010000171.1:0-9502 GCA_031396305.1 Rhizobacter sp. | reverse complement strand
ACCGGCCCGACGATCAGCAGCCCGGCGAAACCCGGCAGCATCGCGAGCACGACGAGCAGCGTCAGCGTCGCGCCCCAGAGCAGCATCACGCCGGGCTGGCTCAGGCACAGGCGCAGGCTCGTCAGGCCCGCGGTAATCGCGTCGGTCTGGCGGTCCAGGATCATCGGCATCGCGACCACGCTCACTGCAAAGATCAGCCCGGCGAACAAGCCACCCACCGCGAGGTAGGTGATGATGAACCCCAGGTTCTGCGGGTCGAGCAGGGCGAGCAGCGAGCCTTTGAAGTCGGGCATGCCGTCGAAGCTGACGGCAAACACGACGAGCGACGCGCGGCCCCACAGCATCTCGAGAATCAGCAGCACGCCGCCGAAGATCGCCAGCGTGCCGCTGCGTGTCTTCCACGCGACCAGCGACGCGCCGAGCGACACCGCAACGCCGCGCTCCAGGCGCCGGCTCACGTCGTACAGGCCCAGGCAAAGGAACGGCCCGAGCAACAGGAAGCCGGCGGACAACGCGAGCGTGTAGGCCGGCGCGCTGCGAAACAGCCACACGAGCAGCCAGCCCATTGCGGCAAAGCTCGCGCCGTAGAACAGGCCGATCGCGGGCGCGCGCTGGAAGTCGCCCCAGCCCAGTCCCAGCCAGCGCGGCACGGACCGGGGCGAAAGAGTGCGCAGCGGCACGATCAGGTCGTCGCCGCGAGCCGTGTCTTCTGGCCCTTCGCGTTCGGGTGGGGTGGGCCCACCAGTGGGTGCGCTGTCCATGGTTGCCTCGGGCTTGATGCGAGCGCCGGTGGCGAGCGCCTAGCGCGAGCGCCTCACACGCAGGATTTCGTCGAGGATCAGGCACGCCGCGCCGACGCTGATGGCGCTGTCAGCGACGTTGAACGACGGGAAGTACCAGCCGGAATGGTGGACCTGGATAAAGTCGACCACGTAACCGTGCAGCATGCGGTCGATCACATTGCCCAGCGCCCCGCCCAGGATCAGCGCAAGCGCCGCCGAGAACAAGCGCTGGCCACCGTGGCCGCGCAGCATCCAGACGATGAACCCCGCAGCCGCCAGACCCAGGCCGATGAAGAACCAGCGTTGCCAGCCCGACGCCCCCGCGAGGAACGAGAACGCCGCGCCCGAGTTGTGCACGCGCACGAGATTGAAGAATGACGTGATGGTGACGCTGTCGCCGTGCTGGAAACTGCCGATGATCAGCGTCTTCGTGATCTGGTCGGTGATGATGACCAGCGCGGCGATCGCGAGCCAGGGCAGGAGGGCGGTGTTGCGTGAGGCCATGCTCATGCCACCTTGCGCGTTTCACCGGCGCCGAACAGGTTGAGCGTGCAGCGTGCGCAGAGCGTCGGGTGCAGGCAGTCGTGGCCGACGTCGTCTCGATAGTGCCAACAGCGTTCGCATTTGCCGGCGCGCGAAGGGGTGACTTGAATCCCGAGCTGCGCGGCGGGGCTCAGCGTCGCACCCGACGTGATCGTGACGAACTTCAATTCGTCGCCGAGGGATTCGAGCAATGCGAGGTCAGCCGCGTTGGCCGCGAGCATCAGCTGCGCCTGCAGCGACGATCCGAGCTGACCCGTGCTTCGCACCGCTTCGATTTCCTTGTTCGCCGTGTCGCGAATCTCGCGGATGCGCTGCCACTTGGCGAGCAGGGGTTGATCCGGCTCGGGCAGCACCCAATAGGTCTGCGTGAAGATCGACGCTGCCGCTTCGGGCTGGAACACGGACCACGCTTCCTCCGCAGTGAAGCTGAGAAACGGCGCCATCCAGCGCACGAACGCGTGCGTGATGTTCCACAACGCCGTCTGCGCCGAGCGTCGGGCCAGCGACTTCGGCGCCGTCGTGTAGAGGCGATCCTTCAGGACGTCGAGGTAGAACGCGCCCAGGTCTTCGGAGCAGTAGAGCTGAAGTTTCGCCACCACCGGGTGGAATTCGTAGACGCCGTAGTGGCCGCCATCGAAGAAGCCGCGCGCCGCGTCATACGTGCCCAAGATCTCGGCCTGCAACTGCGCCGCGCGCGCCAGCGCGTAGCGGTCGATCTCCAGCATCTGCTCGAGCGGCACGGCGTCCTTCGTGGCATCGAAGTCGCTCGTGTTGGCGAGCAGGAAGCGCAGCGTGTTGCGGATGCGCCGGTAGGCGTCCACGACGCGCGCGAGGATCTTGTCGTCACCGGCGATGTCGCCCGAATAGTCGCTCGCCGCGACCCACAGGCGAATGATTTCCGCCCCTAACTTCTGGCTCACGGCCTGCGGCTCGATGCCGTTGCCCAGGCTCTTGCTCATCTTGCGCCCCTGCGCATCGACCGTGAAGCCGTGCGTGAGCAGGCCGCGGTACGGCGCGCGGTCTTCGAGCGCGCAGGCGATTAGCAGCGACGAGTGGAACCAGCCGCGGTGCTGGTCGTGCCCCTCGAGGTAGAGGTCAGCTTCCGGGCCTTGCGCGTGATAACCCGGGTGGTCGGGCGCGCCACGGTGCGTGCCGCGCAGCACATGGAAAAACGTCGACCCCGAGTCGAACCAGACTTCCAGGATGTCGCTGCTCTTCGTGTAGTGCGCCGCGTCCTCGGGTCCGAGAATTTGTGCGGCGCTGGCGCGGCTCCAGGCCTCGATGCCGCCTTTCTCGACGATGGCCGCAGCCTGGTCAAGAATTTCCATCGTTCGCGGGTGCAGCTCGCCGCTGTCCTTGTGCAGGAAGAACGGCAGCGGCACCCCCCAGCTGCGCTGGCGGCTGATGCACCAGTCGGGGCGGTTCGCGATCATGTCGCGCAGGCGCGCACGGCCGTTTTCCGGGTAGAAGCCGGTCGCGTCGATGGCATCGAGCGCAAGCTGGCGCAAGGTCTTCGCCGCCTTGTCTTTCGTGAACACGCCCAAGCCTTCGTCCATGCGGATGAACCACTGCGCCGCGGCGCGGTAGATCACCGGCGACTTGTGGCGCCAGCAATGCGGGTAGCTGTGGGTGATGGCCTCGGTGGCGAACAGGCGCCCGGCGTCTTTGAGCGCCTCGATAATTTTCGGAACCGCTTTCCAGATGTTGGCTCCGCCGAACAGCGCAAAGTCGGCTGCGTATGCGCCGTTGCCTTGCACGGGGTTCAGGATGTCGTCGAGCTTCAGGCCATGCGCGACGCACGAGTTGAAGTCTTCCACGCCGTAGGCGGGCGACGAGTGCACGATACCGGTGCCGTCAATCGCGGTTGCGTAGTCGGCAAGATACACGGGGCTGAGGCGTGCATAGCCTTTGTCGACGTCGAACAGCGGGTGCTGGAAATTCAGGCCGCCGAGCTTTTCGCCGTGCGCGGTGGCGAGCACCGTGCCCGTCAACCCATAGCGCGCTAGGCAGTTGTCGACCAGGCTCGCCGCCAGAACGAGCAGGCCACGTTCGGTGTCGACCAGCGAGTATTCCAGAGCCGGATTCAGGTTCAGTGCCTGGTTCGCGGGGATCGTCCACGCCGTCGTCGTCCAGATCACGATGAACGCGTCTTTGCCGAGCTTGGGCAAGCCGAACGCGGCAGCGAGCCCGTCCGGCTCGGCGCAGCGGAAGGCCACGTCGACCGTGTTGCTCTTCTTGTCGGCGTATTCGATCTCGAACTCGGCGAGCGAGCTGCCGCAATCGAAGCACCAGTACACGGGCTTCAGGCCGCGATAGACAAAGCCGCGCTCGATGACGCGCTTGAACGCGCGGATCTCACCGGCCTCGTTGGCGAAGTCCATCGTGCGGTACGGGTGCTCCCAATCGCCCAGCACGCCCAGGCGCTTGAAGTCGGCCATTTGCTGGCCGATCTGCTCGGTCGCGAAGGCTCGGCTCTTCGCCTGCATGTCGTCGCGGCTCAAGTTGCGGCCGTGCAGTTTTTCGATCGCGTTTTCGATCGGCAGGCCGTGGCAGTCCCAGCCCGGCACATAGTGCGCGTCGAAGCCCGCCAGCTGGCGCGCCTTGACGATCATGTCCTTGAGCACCTTGTTGACGGCGTGGCCCATGTGAATCTGCCCGTTCGCATAAGGCGGCCCGTCGTGCAGCACGAACAGCGGCGCGCCATGGCGCGCGTCGCGAAGTTGCTTGTAGGTGCCCTGCTCGTCCCAGGTCTTGGCCCCGCCGGGTTCGCGCTTGGGCAGATCGCCGCGCATCGGGAACGGCGTATCGGGCAGGTTCAGCGTGGCGCGGTAGTTGGTTGCAGCGGTCGGCTGGTCAGCCATGGCAGTCCTTGCGATGTGGTGTCATCCCGGCGCAAGCCGGGATCCAGCGGAGAGTGGGTCGTGACGTTTCGGGCGGTGGATCCCGGCTTGCGCCGGGATGACGCGATGCACCGGGACGACATCCGTACACCGAGATGCCCGCCCGAGCGTCAAATTCGGTCGCGTGTCGTCTGCCGGCCGGTCTGGGCGTGCGTGGCCGCGTGTGCAGCGAGGAAAGCACGCGCGTCGTCGACGTCGTTGCGTATTGCAGCCGTCAACGCCGCGAGCCCGTCGTAGCGGTCTTCATCGCGAAGTTTGTGCAGCAGTTCCACGCGCACGAGTTTAGCGTAGCCCCCCTCGGGCCCGAGCTTGCGCGGCCAGTCCAGGCAATAGACCTCGAGCACGACGCGCCCGGAGTCGTCCACCGTCGGGCGCTGGCCGAGGCTGGCCACGCCATCGAGCGGCTGATCTGTCAGGCCGTGTGTGCGCACCGCGAAGATGCCCAAAGCCGCGGGTTTGGGATGCGAAAACCGCAAGTTCAGCGTGCGAAACCCATCGCCGCGCCCGGGCGCGCTTTCTCCCAGCGAACGCCCGAGCTTGCGGCCGTGCACGACGTGGCCGCTGATGCTGTAAGGCCGGCCGAGCAATGCCGCGGCTTGTGCCATGTCGCCCGCGGCGAGCGCGGCACGCACGTTGGAACTCGACACGCGCGCGCCGTGCACTTCGAAACTGTTCATGCGCGCGACTTCGAAGCCATGCGTCGGGCCGGCGGCGTCCAGCATCGTGTAGTCGCCAGCGCGTTTCGCGCCGAAGCGGAAGTCGTCGCCCACCAGCACGAGCTTCGCCGCGAGACCTTGCACAAGCACGTCGTCGATGAAGGATTGAGGCGAAAGCGCGGCCAGGCGCGCGTCGAAGCGCAGGATCACGGTTTGGTCGACGCCGCAGCGTTCGAGCTCAAAGAGCTTGTCACGCAGCGTCGCGATGCGCGCTGGTGCCAGTTCGGGCTTTCCGGCGCGGGCGGCGAAGAAGTCGCGCGGGTGCGGCTCGAACGTGAGCACGCAAGAGGGCAGGGCGTGGTGCCGGGCTTCCGACAGCAAAAGCGCCAACATGGCCTGATGACCACGGTGCACGCCGTCGAAATTGCCTATCGTGAGCGCACAGCCAGGTGCGATGTCACGATGGTGTACCCCTCTGAATACGCGCATGCGCCGCATTATCTGCGGCGAGCAGGTGTGGCCCGTCCAGCCAGCACCATTGGCCGCTGGCCAGGTCGGCCGGCAAGCTGAGCGCGCCGAACCTGCTTCGATGCAGCGCCTGCACGCGATTGCCCACCGCCGCGACCATGCGCTTGACCTGGTGGTACTTGCCCTCCAGCAGTGTCAGGCGCAGCGTTGTCGCGCCGGTCACTTCGCAGGCGGCGGCGCGCACGGTTGCGGTTTCGTCGAGCAGCATCACGCCATCGACCAGGCGCTGCGCCTGCGTTTCATTCACGGCGTGCTTGCACGCGACCTCGTAGACCTTGGCCACATGGTGCCTGGGCGAGGTCAGGCGGTGGATCAACGCACCGTCATCGGTGAACAGGAGCAGGCCTGTCGTGTCTTCGTCGAGCCGCCCGATCGCCTGCACGTCGCGCCGACGCAGCGGCGCGGGCAACAGGCTGTAGACACTCGGGTGGTGGCGCGGTTTTTGCGAACACTCATGGCCGGCAGGCTTGTTCAGCATGATCAAGGCGTGTTCACGGTAGGGCCACTCGACGCCGCTCACGCGAAACACCAAGCCAACGGGTTCCATTTCGTGCAGCGGGTCGTCCTGCGTCTTGCCCTGCACAGTGACGTGGCCTGCGGCAATCAGGCCGTTGCACTCGCGGCGGGTTCCGAACCCTTGCGAGAACAGAATCTGGGCCAGGCGCATCAAGGCTTGGTCGCACCGTGACGCCGAATTCCGCTCGCGCAAGGCAGGTACGGCAGTCCCGGGCCCTGCAGCGATGTGGCGGCGCGCACGGCGCGCAGCACGGCGAGTGTCGTCACTTCGGCGGCGAGTGCGCCGAGCAGCGTCAGGCTCACGGCGGCGCCGCTGCCGCCGGTGGCCAGGGCAAACAGCGTGTCGCCGTCGGCCTGGGTGTGCACTGGGTTGATGGCCCGCGCCAGGCCATCGTGAGCCATTTGCGCGAGTTTGGTGGCTCCTGCCTTGTCCAGCCGCGCGTCGGTCGCGATCACGCCGATCGTCGTGGCTTGCCCCGGTTGCAGGGCTGCTGGAAGCTCGCCACGCCGAAAAGCAGCCATCGTGTCGAGCAGCGAATCGCCGTCGGCGCTGCGCGCACCCGCGATCACCCGGCCGGTGCTCGGGTCGATCACATCGCCGACCGCATTCACCGCGATCAATGCGCCCACCGTGAAACCGCCGACCTGAATCGACGCGCCGCCGATGCCGCCGCGCATCGCACGGTGCATGCCGAACAATTTCCCCACCGACGCGCCGGCGCCCGCGCCCACGTTCCCTTCAGTGGGCGCTGCCGATGTTGCAGCCTGGCACGCGGCATGGCCAGCCTGCGCGTCAGGGCGAATTCGCGAGTCGCCGACGTTCAAGTCGAACAGAATCGCCGCCGGGACGATCGGCACGCGAACCTGCGCGCCATCGATGTGGCTGCCCACTGCAATGCCGATGCCTTGTTCTTCGAGCCAGCGCATCACACCGCCCGCAGCGTCCAGGCCGAACGCGCTGCCGCCTGCGAGCAGCACGGCGTGCACATTCGGCACGGCGTTGAGCGGGCAGAGCAGGTCCGTCTCGCGCGTTCCCGGCGCGGCGCCACGCACGTCCACACCACCCACCGTGCCCTCGGGTGCCAACACCACCGTGCAGCCCGTGGGGCGCCGCGAATCGGTGAAGTGGCCGACACGCAGCCCGGGGACGGCGGTGATCGACATGGGCTCGACCGACGCGGCGCCTACTTGGCCGATTCGCCGGCCAGCGCGTCCAGCACTGCGATCACCTGCGTGTCGCCCATGCGGCGCGCACTGGCCAGTTCGCCGGCCTGCGTCGCGCGCACGAAGGCGCCGTCCGTGGCGAGAACCGCCACCGCCGGAATGCCCTTCTTTGTCGCCTCGCCCATCTGGCGCGCCAGGTCGAGATTCTTGTTGAAGTCGCCCACATCGACCTTGGTCACGACGTAGCGCTGCGCCACATGGTCGGCGACAGGCCCGTTGGCCATCAACTTGGCCAAGGCCTGACAGTCGGCGCACCAGTTCGCACCGAACACGACCAAGACACGTTTGCCCTGCGCTTTGGCCTGCTGCAAAGCGTTGTTCAGGTCCGCACGCGCATCGGCGCTCTCGTCGTAGGGCTTGGGCTTCGGCGCGCATGCCGACGTGAACACGAGCAGCGCCAGCCCCAGCAGAGCCGTTGCGCGTCGAATGAATCGCATGACGTTGGGTTGTGGCTGACTCAGGCAAACACGCCTGCGGTATCGAGCATGCGCGAACTCACTTCGCCGAGTTGATGCAGCGTGTCGCCGAAAGTCATTTCCATCACCGTCAGGCGCTTGAAATAGTGGCTGGCGATGTACTCGTCGGTGACGCCGATCCCGCCGTGCATCTGGATGCATTGCTGGCCGACAAAACGCATCGAAGCGCCAAGCTGCAGCTTCGCCTGCGCCAGCGCACGGCGCCGCGCCGGTGCCGGCTCACCCATCTTCAGGCTCGCGAAGTAGCTCATCGAGCGCGCGAGTTCAAGCTGCATCTTCACGTCGGCGACGCGGTGCCGCAAGGCCTGGAAGCTCGCGATCGGCACGCCGAACTGCTTGCGCGTGTTCATGTATTCCACGGTGATCGCCAGCAGCTTTTCCATCGCCCCCACGCCTTCGGCGCAGAGCGTGGCGATGCCGGCATCGATGGCGTGCTCCAGCAGCGGCAGGCCGTCGTCGCCGAGCAAGACGGCTGGGGCGGACTTCAGATCGAGTTGCGCAGCGCGCGCGCCGTCTTGCGTGGGAAAGCCGTGCACGGCGGCGCCGGAGGCGTTTTTCTCGACGAGGAACAGGCCGATTCCTGCCGCGTCGCCTACCGCGCCCGAGATGCGTGCCGGAACGACCCAGGCGTCGGCTTCATCGCCTGCCGGGACGACGCTCTTCGCGCCGCTCAAGGCCCATGCACCGCCGGCCTGTACCGCGCGCGTCACGACATGGTTCAAACGGTAGCGCGCGGCGCGCTCCTGGTGCGCCAACACCACGAGGGCCGAACCCGCAGCGACCTTCGGCAGCCACTTCGCCTGAACCGCGGATGGCGCGGCAGACAGCAGCAGCGGCGCCATCAGTGCAGCTTGCGCGTAGGGCGCGTTGACGAGGCCACGGCCGAGCTCTTCGCATACGACCATCGCTTCGACCGCGCCGAAGCCCATGCCGCCATGGTCCGGCGCCACGGCCAGACCGGTCAGGCCGAGTTCGGCGAGTTCGACATAGACGGCGCGTGTCGCCCCGCCGGCTTTTGCAATGCCGTGGCGCCGCTCGAACGAAAAACCCTTCTCGACCCAGCGCGCCACGGCGTCGCGCAGTGAATTCTGCTCATCGGTGAAATCGAAATCCATGTGGTGGCCCTCGTTTGTCTGACTGGAGCCCCTCCTTGGGGGGAAGGGGCTGGGGAAGGGAGCAGCCCTGGGCGCATCGCGCAGGGGTTCTGGGCGCCGTCAGGAGCCTAGAACCGTCTGCGCCACGATGTTGCGTTGCACCTCATTGGACCCGCCGTAGATCGTCGTCTTGCGGTAGTTGAAATAGGTCCCGGCCAGCGGCGCGCAGTGCGCTGCGCCGAAGGAGTCTCCCTGCCAACCGGCGGCGAGCGCTTCGCGGATGAACGGCACGCAAAACGGCCCGCCGGCAAGCATCATCAGTTCGGTGTAGCGCTGCTGGATTTCGCTGCCGCGAATCTTCAGCAAGCCCGCCACGTCCAGGGTCTGTTTGCCGCTCTTTTCGGCCGAGATCACACGCAGGATGAGCATTTCGAGCGCGACCACGTCCACTTCGAGCAGCGCGATCTGGTCGCGAAAGCGACCGTCGTCGTAAAGGCCCTCGACCTTGGCGATGCGCTTGACACGTTCGAGTTCGCGTTTCGCGCGGTTCACGTCGCCGATGCCGGTGCGCTCGTGGGCGAGCAGGTATTTTGCGTAGGTCCAGCCCTTGTTCTCTTCGCCCACCAGGTTGTCGGCGGGGACCTCGACGTTGTCGAACCAGACTTCATTGACTTCGGCTCCGCCGTCGAGCGTGACGATCGGGCGCACCTTGACTCCCGGGCTCTTCATGTCGATCAGCAGAAAGCTGATGCCGGTCTGGGGCTTGCCCTCGTTGCTGGTGCG
>JANNKM010000111.1:0-20709 GCA_031396305.1 Rhizobacter sp. | reverse complement strand
AGTGTCCCTGGCGCACCACGGCGTGCTTTTCCTCGACGAACTTCCAGAGTTTGCACGCACCGCACTCGAGGCGCTGCGCGAACCCTTGGAAACCGGGCGTATCCTGATTTCGAGGGCGGCGCGTCAAGCTGAATTTCCGGCACGCCTGCAACTCATCGCGGCGATGAACCCCTGCCCTTGCGGCCACCTCGGCAGCCCGTTGCACGCGTGCCGGTGCACTGCCGATGCCGTGGCGCGCTATCAGGGGCGCATCAGCGGCCCGCTGCTGGACCGCATCGACTTGCGAGTCGAGGTTCCTGCCGTTCTGCCCCAGACCCTGGCCGCCGCGCCCGATGGCGAGCCCAGCGTGTCGATCGCGGCGCGGGTGGCCAGGGCGCGCGCGCTCGCGATCGCGCGCCAGGCCTGCCCCAACAGTGCGTTGAGCGGCGACGCGCTCGACGAGCACTGCGCGATGGAGCCCGCGGCATCGACGTTTCTGCAAGGTGCTTCAAGGCGCCTGGGCTGGTCAGCGCGCGGCTATCACCGCGTCTTGCGCATCGCGCGCAGTGTGGCCGACCTGGCGGCAAGCGAAACGATCACGTCGGATCATCTGGCCGAGGCGATTCAGTACCGCCGGATTCCCGCGCCAGCGTAGAAACGCCCGGAGCAGCGCTGTTCGCGGCGGTCCGGGCGTGCCTTGGGAATACCGTTCAGGTGGCCTTCAGCGTATTGCCATGGACCTCGACGCGCGCGCCAACTTTCGGCGCAGTGGGCTGTTCGATGGTGCGAATGCTGCCGTCATCGAAACGGATGCGGACCTGATAGACCGTGTCGCCCCGCGCGCGCTTTTCCACTTCGTGGCCCGCCAGACCGCCGCCCACGGCGCCGAGCACGGTCATCGCCTTGCGGCCGTCCCCGCGACCGACCTGGTTGCCAGCGGCCGCGCCGAGCACGCCTCCGGCGATCGCGCCGAGGCCCGTTCCTTCACCCTTGCGCTTGACTTCGTCGACCGCTTCAATCACGCCGCAATAGCTGCAAAGGGCGGCCACGCGCACCGGCTCGGCGGCGGGCTTGGCGGCAACCTTGGCTTTGGCAGGGTTCGCTTCAGCGGGCTTGGCCGGGCTGGGCCGCGGCGCCTGCGCAGTCGTGCTCTTGACCGGCTTGTCGGCTGCCAAGGACTTGGCCGGTGCCGAAACCTCGGGCTTGGCCGCCTGCAACGGCACCATCTGTGGCTCCGGGGCGCTCGGGCGCATCACCATGGCGGCTGCAGCCGCGAGCGACACCAGGGCCAAGCCGCCTGCGGCAAACCACATCACGGGGGGCTTGTTGGGCGCAACTGCGCCTGGGGATGTTTCAGTGGTCATGGAAGGCTCCATCGTTAAAAAGCTCGCCCGGCCATGAGGCCGGAGTGTCATTGGACTTGGACTTCGGCTCGCCACGGCAGCTCACGGAGCGCTCACTCGTAACGGAACGTCAGGTCTGAAGCTTTGCCTCGCGCGATCTGACGGTCAGCACAGTCTGGGTTACTTCGAGAAGTATTTGCCATCAGCCTGAAGTTCAAGCACTGAATCAGAGCAAGGTCGCCAACGAACGCCGCGCCAGTCCCAGGTCTTGTGCACTGCGCTGCGCCCAGTCCTGTAACTGGTCGTCACCAATCTTGCCTACGTTGAAGTACGACGCCTGTGGGTGTGCCAGGTAGAAGCCGCTCACGCTGGCCGCCGGGGTCATCGCCAGGCTGCTCGTCAGGCCCATGCCGATCTCGGCGCAATTCAAGACGCGGAACAGGTCGGTCTTTGCGCCATGGTCTGGGCACGCGGGGTAACCGGGCGCAGGGCGGATACCGCGATACTTTTCAGCGACCAGTTCCGCAGCACTCAGCGCCTCGGCGGGCGCGTAGCCCCACAACTCGGTGCGAACGCGTTGGTGCAAGCGCTCGGCGAAGGCCTCGACGAGCCGATCAGCGAGTGCCTTGAACATGATCGCGCTGTAGTCGTCGTGGTCGTCGAGAAACTGCTTTTCCTTCTTTTCAATGCCCAATCCCGCTGTCACGGCAAACAGCCCGATGTAGTCGATGATCCCCGATTCACGCGGCGCGATGAAATCGGCCAGGCAGCGGTTCGGTCGGCGCACGCCGTCCACCACCGGGCGTTCGGTCTGCATGCGCAGGCCGCGCCACGTCATCAGGACCTCGTTGCGCTGCGTATCGGCGTAGATCTCGATGTCGTCGTCGCCGACCGTGTTCGCCGGGTACAGACCGAGCACGCCGCTGGCGCTCAGCCAACGTCCTTCGATGAGGCGCTTGAGCAGCCGCTCGCCGTCGCTGTGTACCCTGCGCGCCGATTCGCCGACGACGTCGTCGGTCAGAATCGCCGGGTACGCCCCTGCAAGATCCCAGGTCTGGAAGAACGGTGCCCAGTCGATGCAGGCCGCAATCTCCGCCAGGTCTTGATTGCGCAGCACGCGCCGGCCGATGAACTTCGGCAGCGGCGGTGCATACGCCGACCAATCCACCACGGTCTTGTTGGCGCGCGCCTGCGCCAGACTCACCAACGGCACGGTTTTCTTGTTGGCGTGCTGTTCGCGAACCCGCAGCTGGTCCGCGTTCAACTCGGCGATGTAGGCGGCGGCGCGCTCATCGTTGAGCATGTCGCTGCACACGCCCACAGACCGGCTTGCATCGGGCACGTAGACCACCGGACCCTCGTAGTGCGGCGAGATCTTCACGGCGGTGTGGACCCGGCTCGTCGTGGCGCCGCCGATCAGCAGCGGAATCTTGCGCAGCCTGAAGTAGTCGTCGCGTTGCATCTCCGCGGCGACATGCTGCATCTCCTCCAGGCTCGGCGTAATCAGGCCGGACAGGCCGATGATGTCGGCGCCCTCCACCTTCGCGCGTGCCAGGATTTCCTGGCACGGCACCATCACGCCCATGTTGACGACGTCGAAATTGTTGCACTGGAGCACGACGGTCACGATGTTCTTGCCGATGTCGTGCACATCGCCTTTGACGGTGGCGATCACGATCTTGCCCTTGGCGCGGGCCTCGCCCCCCGCATCGACGAGGGCGCGCTTCTCGGCTTCGATGTAGGGCAGAAGATGCGCCACCGCCTGCTTCATGACACGCGCGCTCTTCACCACCTGGGGCAGGAACATCTTGCCTTGGCCGAACAAGTCGCCGACGATGTTCATGCCCTCCATCAGCGGGCCTTCGATCACGTGCAGCGGGCGGGCTCCTTGTGCCGACATTTCCTGCCAGCATTGTTCGGTGTCAACCACGATGAACTCGTTGATGCCCTGCACGAGCGCGTAGCTGAGGCGCTCGCGCACCGGCTTGGCGCGCCAGGCCAGGCGCGCGCTGTCGTCGCGCGGCGCGCCCTTCGCGCTTTCCGCCACTTCGATGAGGCGCTCCGCGGCGTCGAGCCGACGGTTCAGCACCACGTCTTCGACGCGCTCGCGCAGCACCGGGTCGAGCGCGTCGTACACGCCGATCATGCCGGCGTTGATGATGCCCATGTCCATGCCGGCCTGGATCGCATGGTAGAGAAACACGGTGTGGATCGCCTCGCGCACGGCGTCGTTGCCGCGGAACGAAAAGCTCACGTTGCTGACGCCGCCGCTGACCTTGGCACCGGGCAGGTTGCGCTTGATCCAGCGCGTGGCCTCGATGAAGTCCACCGCGTAGTTGTTGTGTTCTTCGATGCCGGTGGCGATGGCGAAGATGTTCGGGTCGAAGATGATGTCTTCCGCAGGGAAGCCCACCTCGTCCACGAGGATGCGGTAGGCGCGCGCGCAGATCTCGGTCTTGCGCTGAAATGTGTCGGCCTGGCCGGCTTCGTCGAACGCCATCACGACCGCTGCCGCGCCGTAGCGGCGCACCAGCGTCGCCTGGTGCTTGAACGCCGCTTCGCCCTCTTTCAGCGAGATCGAGTTGACGATGCCCTTGCCCTGCACACACTTCAAGCCGGCTTCGATGACGCTCCACTTCGAGCTGTCGATCATGATCGGCACGCGCGCGATTTCCGGCTCACCGGCGATCAGGTTCAGGAAGCGCACCATCGCGGCCTGGCTGTCGAGCATGGCCTCGTCCATGTTGATGTCGATGATCTGGGCGCCGTTTTCAACTTGCTGCCGCGCCACGCCCAGCGCCTGCTCGAAGCGGCCATCAAGGATGAGCTTGGCAAAGGCTTTCGACCCGGTGACGTTGGTGCGCTCGCCGATGTTGACGAACAGCGTGCCCGCGCCGATCGTCACCGGCTCCAAGCCAGACAGCTTCATGGGCACCAGAAAGTCTGTGTTCGCGGTCATGGGCTCGTCAGTTCTCGCCACGGGCCGCGCTGCTCACCGCGACCCGTGCAGGGTGGGGTGAGCGCCGTTGCATCGACCCGACTCCAGCCGAGCCACACCCGAGCCTGGCAGACCACAACCAATTGGATCTGTCGCAACGCTCCTCGGGCGGTGCGCGATTGTAGGGTTGCCGCAAGGGCCCAGTGTTACCTCCGGTCACACGCGCGGGCTTGCCATTCGCCAACAGAATCACACATGCGCCCCATGCTCACTGAACCCTTGCACCGCCTGCTTTGTTCGGCGCTCATCGGCTCGCTGGCCGCTTGTGCGTCACCCCCGGTCGCGCGGCAAGACCCTGTACCCGACGTGCCCCTGGAGCGACCGACGGCCGCGCCGGGTTCGCCCGTGCCGGCCTCGGCCTATGTGTGGTCGGACCCGCTGGCAGCGGCGTCGCGCAAGTTGCGAAGCGACCTGCCGAGTGCCGTGAGCGTTGCGCAATCGACCGACGGGCGGCTTTGGGTCAGTGTGCCCGCGGAGGCCGCCTTCGACCCGGCACGCTCGGCGCTCAGGCCCGCCGCGACGCCGTGGCTTGACAGAATAGCGGCCGTCCTGCGGGAACTGCCGCGCAGCGAAGTGCAGATCTTTGGCGAACCCGACCCCCAGAGCCGCGACGACCGGGCCAGCCATGCGCTGGCGCTGGATCGCGCCGCGAGCGCGCGTGACTGGATGGTCGGCCGCGGTCTGCCGGCACGTCGCATCGCCGTCGCGGGGCGCCATCTGGTCGCGGCGACGTCCCGAGACGCACGGCGCCTGGACATCGTGATCGGCGAACGCGCGCCAGCGGCACGCTGAAGTGGCGCGCTGAAAGGCCCCCAGTCAGGCCGCGCGCAGCGCGGTGAACAAAGGGTCGCTGCGTGGGCGCGGCCGATAGACGGAAACGCGTTCCGCAATTTGCGCGATGTGCTCGGGAGTTGTCCCGCAGCAGCCACCGGCGATGTTGATGAAACTGCTGCGCGCGAATTCACCGAGCAGGCCACTTGTCACCTCGGGCGTTTCGTCAAAGCCCGTCTCGCTCATGGCATTGGGCAGGCCGGCGTTCGGATAGCAGCTGATGTAGGTGTCGGGCGCGGCGCGCGCAAGCTCTTCGAGATAGGGGCGCATCAGTGCCGCGCCCATGGCGCAGTTCAGGCCGACAGCGAGCGGGCGCGCATGGCGCACGCTGTGCCAGAACGCGCTCACGGTCTGACCCGAAAGAATCCGCCCCGAAGCGTCGGTCACGGTGCCGGAGACGATCACCGGAATGCGCTCGCCACGTTGTTCCATCAGCTCATCCAGCGCAAAGATTGCTGCCTTGGCATTGAGCGTGTCGAAGATCGTCTCGACAAGGAACAGGTCGCAGCCACCCTCCAGGAGCGCCTGTGCCTGCTCGTGATACGCCGCGCGCAATTCATCGAACGTCACGTTGCGTGCGGCCGGGTCGTTCACGTCGGGCGAGATGCTGGCCGTGCGTGGCGTGGGGCCGAGGGCACCGGCGACGAAACGCGGCTTGTCGGTGGTGCTGAATTTGTCGCAAGCCTGCCGTGCGAGGC
This sequence comes from Rhizobacter sp., assembly GCA_031396305.1. Lineage (GTDB taxonomy): Bacteria > Pseudomonadota > Gammaproteobacteria > Burkholderiales > Burkholderiaceae_C > JAEMQF01. Next base: position 14,860 of record JANNKM010000111.1, on the reverse strand, counting down.
GAGCCGCCGCGATGTTCATCTCGAAGGCAAGGTCCTGCAAGCCGTAGTCTTGCTGCGCGATGCTCGTCGCGCCGAACGTGTTGGTCTCGATGATGTCGGCCCCGGCGGCGAGGTAGGCGTCGTGGATGGCGCCGATCAACGCCGGCCGTGTCAGCTGCAACAGCTCGTTGTTGCCCCGCAGGTCGTTGGGGTGGTTCGCAAAGCGCTCGCCGCGATAGTCGGACTCGCTGAGCTTGTGACGCTGAATCATCGTCCCCATCGCTCCATCGAGCACGACGATTCGCGACTCCAGGATTCGTGCCAGTTCGGCACCTCGGCTGTAGCTCTTGTTCATGTCGCGATTGTAGGAAGCGCGCAAGGCCGGCCGGCCTCAGCGGGTGAAACCGATACCGCGAAGACTGCGCACTTCGGGTTTGACTCGATGCTCAGCCTCGAGCTGCGACAAGAACTCGTCGGGTTCGAACTCTTCGCCCAGGATGTCGACCTGGCGTTTCACCGATGCGAAGTCACCCGGTGTCAGCGCGTCCAGACACGCCAAGCGCTGGCATTGCTCGGCACTGGGCGCAGCGCCCGCCAAGGCCTCGGCAGCGAACATTCGTTCACGCTGTGGCGGCGTGAGTGGCTTGAATTGAATCTTGAACGTGAAGCGGCGCAGCGCTGCTTCGTCGATGTCAAGAAACAGGTTCGTCGTGCAGACGAAGATCCCGGCAAATCGCTCCATGCCTTGCAGCATCTCGTTGACTTCGCTGACCTCGAAAGTGCGCTCGGCCAGGCGCCGGCTGCGCAGGAAACTGTCGGCCTCGTCGAGCAGCAGCACGGCCTCTTCGTCTTGTGCCTCGTCGAACATCCGCGCCATGTTCTGTTCCGTCTCGCCGAGGAACTTGCTGACCAAGTCACTCGCCTGGCGAATCATCAGCGGGCGCTGCAACTGTTGCGCGATGTGCTCCGCCAGCGCCGTCTTGCCCGTGCCCGGCGGGCCGTAGAAACACAGGGTGCCGCAGCCCTTGCGGCGCAGCGCCTCGACGATCTTGGGCACTTCGAACCGCGACTGGGTATTCACGAAGCTCAGGTCGTAGTGGGTCACCACGCGCCGCGCACCACGTTCACCCTGCGCATTGCCCAAGGCCTTGTCGGCGTTGCCCAGTTGGCGCTCAATCAAAGCTTCGACGCCCTCGCTGCCCTGGCCCTGCGCGCTGCTGCCTGCCAATTTGGCGAACTTCACGGCGGTGCGAATTTGCGCTGGCGTCAAGGCGCGCCGCTGCGCAAGCCGTTGCGCAAACGCCGGCTCCACAGCAACGCCGGCCAAGGCACGCACCACCAGCGCCTCGCGCGCGCCCGGCGGCGGACTTTTCAGTTCGAGGTGGTATTGAAAGCGACGCCGAAACGCAACGTCAATCTGTTCGATCCGGTTCGTCACCCAGATCACCGGCACCGGGTTCGTCTCCAACAACTGGTTCACCCAGGCTTTGCCGCTCACGCTGCCCGTGGGTGCGCCGTCGCCCGTGTCCAGACGTGCGATCACCTGCGCGGCGTCGGTGGAGATCGGCGGAAAAACGTCTTCGACTTCGTCGAACAGCAGGGCGACGTTGTCGCTGCCCTTGAGGAACACCTGGCTGATCTGCAGCGACCGGTAGCGGTCGCGCCCGCTCAACGAGTTGCCGTCACGATCGGCGTATTCCACTTCATACAGTTCCACGCCTGCGGCCTGCGCCGCCACCTTGGCCAATTCGGTCTTGCCGGTACCCGGCGGCCCGTAGAGCAGCACGTTGACGCCTGGCTCCTTGAGCGCCACGGCGTTGCGCAACAACGCCGTGATCATGGTGCAGTCGATGTCGACGAACTGAAAGTCCCGCAGCGTCAGTTCGCTGCGGGCGACGGGCCGCGTGAACACTGCCATCAGGTCGGACGGCCCTTCGTACTTGCGCATAAGCACCTGGGGAAGTTGGTCGCTGACCTTCATCAGGTCGGCCAGGTCGGTGATGTTGTGCTCCGAAATCAGGTTCTCGACCATGCCGATGCGCTCGAGCCGCGAGCCTGCGCGCAGCGCCTCGCCCACGTCGATCGCATTCACGCCAGCCACGCTGGCGATCGCCGCATACGCCTCCTGCGCATTTGCCACCTTGAATTCGACCAGCAAGCCGCGCAAGTCGCGCTGGTAGCGAGCGAGCGTTCCGTACAACAGCAGCGCGCGTTCCGCCGGATTGAGCTGCAGCAAGCCGGCCAGTGCGTCGATGTTCTTTTCGACCAGGGTCGACTCTTTCTTCAGGCTGCGCGCCAGCCAATCGACGGTCGTGCCCAGTGTCGCGAGCAGGTCCTTGGGCGAGTCCTTGATGTACTCGTCGATATAGAAGAACAGCGTGCCCTCCTCGTACGGGCCGCGCCAGCCGCCGTGGCGCGCGATGAAGGCTTCATCGCTCAAAGCCTCGTGGCCGCGCCAATGTTCGTTGCCCTTGCAGCGCACCGCGAGGAATTCACGCAGCCGCGCGAGCACCGACGCTTGCCACACCAGATGCTTGCCGGTCAGCGAGAGCAAGTTGTTCGAGTCGCGGCGCAGGTTGAAGCGGCCGGTATTGCGCATCGTCAGCGTGAGCACGAAGTGCGTACACATCCGGTCCAGTACCGGAGCCTCCCGCAGTCCGGGAGAAAGCAGCATGCGGCTGTCGCTGTGGCCCCTCACCATGACACCCTCTCGGTGTGTGATTCCGGCACCGATCTTGGCGCACTGCAGCGTTTGCGGCAAGCCCCGGAAAATCGAGGGGGATCGGGCACAGGAATAGGCTCACCCTGGCCTGCGCCTCGCGCCGGGCGGCAAGCGCCCGGGCGCAATTTGTCAGTGAAAACTGAGCGGCTGGTGCATCAACGGGGCGAAACGCTCCAAGTAGGCGTCGAATTCTTCGCCAGTCGGTTCGGTCTTGATCAGCGCGTCAACGCCCTGCTTGAAGCTCTCCGCGAGCAGCCCCTGGAGAAAGATCTCCTTGCGAGCGAACTTGTCGACAATCTCAAAACCACCGCGTGCGGGCGAGTCAGCGCCAGCGAACCCGGCTGCGCCACCGGCGGGCTGGACGTCAATCTGAACCACAGCGAAGTTTTCCGAGTTGTAAAGCATTTGCATGGGATGTCCTCCTCAATGCCAAGTGGGAGCGCTTGTGGGAAATGCAAGGCCGCAACCAAGTTTGGTGCTCGAAGCTCGGCAGGCCCCGAGTCAGCGCGGTTCGCCCATATCGATCCGCCACAGCTCCAGACCCGGATCGCTCGGGCCGCTGCGCCAATGGGCACGCACTGGCCAGTGGGGAGGGAGTGCGTCGAGCCATACGTCGACCTGAGTGTCGTAATCTGATTGCGGCAGGCGTTGCAGCTTAATGACACGTCTTGCAGCCGGGCTGCCTTCAGACTGCCCTTCTCCCGAGCTGACGAACTGCCACACCGCGGCGTCGCCGCGAGCGCCGATGACATGCATCGCGATCCTGTCCTGCGCAGCGAGACGTTTGGGATCGGCGCTGGCGATTGCCGCGAGTTGCACCATCCAGCTCAGGCGGTCCTGGGCACCCGCGTGCAGTTCGACTTCAGCGACGGTTCCCGAGAAACTGACCTTGCCCACCTCGCGTTGAAAATTCGCGGCGACGCTGCCGCGCCTGACTCGCTTGTCGGTGAAGCGCTCCGGCGCCACGCCGGCAGCGTCGAAGCTGCCCTGGCTGACCTGGGTCAGCAGGGAGATGCCGCTGGCGCGCGCCTCCAGGCGCGCCTCGTAGCGTCCGCCATCCACCCGCCAGGTGAGTTCGGCGTTGCCATGCACGACCCCACGCCGCATGCGGAATTGAAGTACCGCTGGCGCAGGGATCTGCGTCGCGTAGACGGGAACAGCGTCATACGCACCGGCAGTAGCCAGTTCGGGCTCGGGCGGCGCGGGCACACTGGCACTGCGCTGAGACTCGATCTGAACCGCGGGCTCGGCGTTCTCGGCAAGCGCAACCTTCGGCGCGGATCGGTCCGCCCTCGGCAGCACCGACACAGGCGCTGCGCCATCCACGGCGGGTGGCGTTGCAGGTGGCGCAACGCTCGCCGCAGGAGAAACCTGGCGCGGCACAACCTTGCCGGCGCCCGGACCACGAGAACCCTCGGAAGGTCCTCGTGCGACGCGCGTCTGGGCCTGCTTGGCCTGCGCAACCTGCGCATCGGGCGGCACGTCGCGCGCCTGCGCATCGAGATCATGCACCCATATCGCTGCGGGCACGGAGGCGACCGAGTGGGCGATCAGCACTGGTGCGCGCCAAGTGCGCTCGAGCCCGGCCAAGAACGCGGCGTGCAACAGCGCTGCGCCCAGCAACGCCCAGGCGAGTTTGCGCCACCGGCGCCACACGCCGAAAGACCGCGATTCGCCGTGCCTGGACGCCTGCATCGACAATAAGTGCCCCGCCATCACCCTCCCGCTGCCATGAAACTCGCCACCTACAAGGACGGTTCGCGCGACGGTCAATTGGTCGTCGTATCGAGCGATCTCGTGAACGCACACTATGCCAGTGGTATCGCGTCACGCTTGCAACAGGTGCTGGACGACTGGAATTTTCTGTCTCCGCAACTCGAGGATCTGGCGCACACATTGAATCAGGGCAAGGCGCGTCACGCGTTCGCGTTTGACGCGCGGCAGTGCACGGCGCCGCTGCCGCGTGCCTACCAGTGGGTCGACGGCTCGGCTTATTTGAATCATGTGGAGTTGGTGCGCAAGGCGCGCGGCGCGCAGGTTCCGCAGTCTTTCTACACCGACCCGCTCATGTACCATGGCGGCAGTGATGATTTTCTGGGCCCGAACGACGACATCGCCTGCCCGAGCGAAGACTACGGCATCGATTTCGAATCCGAAGTCGCAGTGATCACCGGCGACGTGCCGATGCAGTGCAGTGCGCAAGACGCGATCGCCAGCGTGCGCCTGCTGATGCTCGTCAACGATGTGAGCTTGCGCAATCTGATTCCCGACGAATTGGCCAAGGGCTTCGGGTTCATGCAGGGCAAGCCGGCCACGGCGTTCAGCCCGGTCGCCGTGACGCCCGATGAACTGGGCGCCGCGTGGCGCAGCGGGCGCCTGCACCTCGATCTCGACACCGAATGGAACAGCACCCGTGTCGGCCATTGCCAGGCCGGCGACGAGATGACGTTTCACTTCGGTCAGTTGATCGCGCATGTATGCAAGACGCGCAACATGCGCGCCGGCAGCATCGTCGGCAGCGGCACGGTGAGCAACCAGGACTGGACGCGCGGCTACTCATGCATCGCCGAGAAACGCGCGATCGAGAGTATTGAGAGCGGCGGCCCCATCACGCAGTTCATGCGCTTCGGCGACCGTGTGCGCATCGACATGAAAGGCACCGACGGGCAGAGCATCTTCGGCGCCATCGACCAGCGTGTGGTTCGCGCGAGCGGCCCTTGAAGCGTCAATGAGCGTCGAGTTGCCCCGCACGCTCAAGGTGGCCACGGTGTGGCTGCTGCTGGGGGCGGCGTTGTTCGTCGGCGTGCAGTACTGGCAGCACCGCGAGCAGGCGACGCGCTTTCAGGTGCAGGGCGAAGTCGTCGAGATTCGCCGCGGCGGCGATGGGCACTACCACTGGCCGGGGCGCATCAACGGGCGCGAAGTCGATTTCCTGGTCGATACCGGCGCCACCGGGACGGCAATCTCGTCCGCGCTGGCGCGCGAGCTGCGCCTCGAATCGCTGGGCGAGGTTCGCTCCAACACGGCGGGCGGCGTCGTCAGCGGGCAAGTGGTCCGTGCCGACGTGCTGTTGCAGGGCGGGGTCAGCGCGCAGGCGCTGCGCGTTGTGGCCTTGCCCGGGTTGGGCGAAAACCCGTTGCTCGGGATGGATGTGTTGTCCAAACTGCGCTGGCAGCAAAGCGATGGACGGTTGCGCATCGAACTGAAGCCTTGAATGAGGGGTGCCTGCGGCACGCCCGAGTCGTCGGCCCCCCTGCGACGGGGCCCGACACTGCCGCCGGCAGCAGGCACAATGCCGAGCAGACCCATTCTCGGCTACGCACTTCCATGTCCGATCCAAATCCCGCTTCGCACCGCCTCGCCCCCGGCTTCGACTTTCTTCAAGACCTGGTGAAGAACGCTGGCGCGGCGTTGCCGAACATCGGCCAGTGGATCGCTCCGACGCTGAACCCCGAGGAAATCGCCAAGCGCATCGAGGAGCTGCGCACGGTCCAGTTCTGGCTCGAACAGAACGCCCGCATGCTCGGCGCAACGATTCAGGCTCTCGAGGTGCAGCGCATGACGCTGTCGACGCTGCGGACCATGAACGTGCAGATGGGCGATCTGCGCGAGAGCCTTTCGATTCGCCCAGACGCCGCGCACGCCGCCCCAGGCGATACCGACGCTACCGCTGCGAAGACTTCGGCAGCGAGCCAGACCCAGGGCGCCACGGCTGCAACGCAGACGCCACCCGCTGCGGGTGTCGACCCCATGCAGTGGTGGGGCGCGCTGACGAAACAGTTCGCCGAACTCGCCACTTCGGCGGTGCAGGACTCGGCAAAGATGGCGACGTCGCACACCGCCAGGCCGCAGGCCGCAACCGCAGCCGCGCAAGACCCCGCCACAGGCAACACTTTGAAGAAGGATGCCGCTGCGCGAAAGGCGGCGCCGCGTCGCAAGCGTGGCTCCGGGACCGGCCCGACATGAAGACCTTTCTTCAGGCGCACGCGGCGCACGCGGACGCCGAAAAGGCATTGGCCCAGGCGGGAGCACAGATCGAGGCGCAGCGGCGTCTCCCCGGCCGGGCCACGCATCCGACGCTGGGTTGGCTGTACTTGACGGACCACTACGCTGCGCAGGCCGAGTGGCTGCTGGCCCAGGTGCAGCAGCGCTGGCCGGGCGTGGCGTGGGTCGGCGCGGTCGGCATCGGCGTAGCGGCCGGGGGCCAGGAACACTTCGATGCGCCCGCCTTGTCGCTCATGCTGGCCGAACTGCCTGTGGACCGGTTCCATGTCTTCTCCGGCGCTCGACCGCTTGGCGATTTCGCGGCGCACACGGCGCAGGTCCATGCGGATCCGAGCACCGAAGACCTGGCCGAACTCATCAAAGACATGAGCCAGCGCACCACCACCGGCTATCTGTTTGGCGGCCTGGCGTCGGCGCGCAACCGCGCATTGCATATCGCGCAAGGCGTACTGCAAGGCGGACTTTCGGGTGTGGCGTTCGACAAGTACGTGGCCCTCGTGTCGCGCGTCACGCAGGGCTGCCAACCGGTGGGGCCGCTGCGCACCGTGACCGGGGCCGACCGCAACGTGATCACCGAGCTCGACGGCGAACCCGCGCTGAATTGCCTGCTGCGAGACATGGCGCTGGCCGAGGATTCCGACCCGCGCGAAGCGCTTCCGCATCTGCGGCAGACCCTCGTCGGGCTGAGCGACCGCCGGGCAACGGATGCACAACACCGCGGCCGCTTTTACACCCCGGCGCGCCATGGCGCTTTCGGTTCCGATACGCGGGTACGCAATCTCATCGGCCTGGATCCGACACGCCGTGGCGTGGCCATCGCTGAGACCGCCAGTCCGGGCCTGCAAATCACGTTTTGCACTCGCAACACGGAAGCGGCGCGGCGCGACCTGATGCGCATCTGTGCCGAGATTCGCGACGAGGTCGAGTCCGAGATCGCGCTCGCACCACGCGCGTTGGCGCAGTCGCCGGGGCCAGACTCAGGCGCCGACACCCGCGCGGCGGTCGTCCCGGCGGGCATTGCCGGCGCGATCTACGTGAGTTGCACGGGCCGCGGTGGGCCGCACTTTGGCGGACCATCGGCCGAACTCGCCGTGGTGCGCCGTGCGCTGGGCGACGTGCCGCTGGCAGGCTTCTTTGCCGCCGGCGAGGTCGCGCGCCACCATCTGTACGGCTATACCGGTGTGTTGACGGTGTTTCGCTCATGAATGGCCTCGGGGCACCGCGATGAGCCTGGGCACCCCGGTGCAGACCGTGGCCGAACTCGCCGTGCGCGCGCAGCGCCAGGCCGAAGTCGTCGCGGCGCTGGGCGAGTGCTTGCCTGCCCATGCGCTGCTGTGGCACGCCGAAGATACGAACCCCTACGAGTGCGACGGACTCACGGCATATCGCGAGCAGCCCCTCATCGTCGCGCTGCCGGAAACCGAAGAACAGGTCGCGGCGACGCTGCACACCTGCCACCGCCTGAACGTGCCGGTGGTGGCGCGCGGCGCCGGCACGGGCCTGTCGGGCGGCGCCATGCCGCACCGCATGGGCGTGACACTGAGCCTGGCCAAGTTCAACCGAATCGTGCGCGTGGATCCACTGGCGCGAACCGCCGTCGTGCAGTGCGGCGTGCGCAACTTGGCAATCAGCGAGGCGGCGGCGCCGCTGGGTCTCTATTACGCTCCCGACCCGAGCAGCCAGATCGCTTGCACGATAGGCGGCAACGTCGCCGAGAACTCCGGTGGCGTGCATTGCCTCAAGTACGGTCTCACGCTGCACAACGTATTGCGCGTGCGCGGCTTCACCACCGAAGGCGAACCGGTGGAATTCGGCTCGGAGGCGCTTGACGCAGCCGGTCTGGACCTGATGACCTTGCTGGTGGGCAGCGAAGGCATGCTGGCGGTGATGATCGAGGTGACCGTCAAGTTGATTCCGAAGCCACCGCTGGCGCGCTGCATCATGGCCAGCTTCGACGACGTTCGCAAGGCCGGCGACGCCGTGGCCAGCGTGATCGCCGCAGGCATCATTCCGGCGGGTCTGGAGATGATGGACAAGCCGATGACGGCAGCGGTCGAAGCCTATGTCCACGCCGGCTACGACCTGGACGCTGAGGCGATTCTGCTGTGCGAGAGCGACGGCACAGCCGAGGAAGTGGAAGAAGAAGTGGCGCGAATGGTGCAGGTGCTGCGCGGCAGGGGCGCGACGCACATCGAGGTCAGCGCCGACGAAGTGCAGCGCCTGCGATTCTGGAGCGGGCGCAAGAACGCGTTTCCGGCGTCGGGGCGCATCAGCCCGGACTACATGTGCATGGACTCGACGATTCCGCGCAAGCGCCTGGCCGATATCCTGCTCGCAATTCAGGAGATGGAGCAGAAGTACGCCTTGCGCTGCGCCAACGTGTTCCACGCCGGCGACGGGAATCTGCACCCGCTGATCCTTTTCGACGCGAACGACGCTGATCAATTGCGGCGCTGCGAACTGTTCGGCGCCGACATCCTTGAAACCAGCGTGCGCATGGGCGGCACCGTGACCGGCGAGCACGGCGTCGGCGTGGAGAAGCTGTCGTCGATGTGCGTACAGTTTTCCCCGGCCGAGCGCGAACAGATGCTGGCCGTGAAACGCGCCTTCGACCCGAAGGAGATGCTCAACCCGGGCAAGGTGATCCCGACGCTCGTGCGTTGCGCCGAGTACGGCAAGATGCATGTGCGACGCGGCTTGCTGCCCTTCGCCGACATCGCACGCTTCTGAGTGCAGCATAGGCGAAGCATGCTCGGCAACGACCCCGCGCTGCAGATGCTGATCGACCGCGTATCGAGCGCAGCCGCGGCTGGCGCACAGTTGTGCATACGCGGCGGCGGCACGAAACACTTCTACGGAGAGACGGCTCAGGGTGAGACCCTGGACACACGCGTTCTGGAGGGGGTTTCGAGCTACGAACCCAGCGAACTCGTCGTGACTGCGCGCTGTGGTACCTCGTTGGCGGCGCTCGAAACGCTGTTGGCCGAGCAGGGGCAGTGCCTGGCGTTCGAGCCGCCGCACTTCGCTCCCGGCGCCACGGTGGGGGGCATGGTGGCGAGCGGACTGTCCGGGCCGTCGCGCGCGGCGCTCGGCTCGGTGCGCGACCACCTGCTCGGCGCTACCTTGCTCAATGGTCGCAACGAAGTGTTGAGCTTCGGCGGCCAAGTGATGAAAAACGTTGCCGGTTACGACGTATCGCGGTTGCTCGCAGGAAGCCTGGGCATCCTGGGCGTCATTCTCGAGGTCTCGCTCAAGGTCGTGCCGGTCGCGCCGGCCACAGCGACCCTGCGCTTCGAGATGAGCGAAGCGGATGCGCTGGCGCGACTCAATCTCTGGGGCGGCAAGGCGTTGCCACTCAATGCCAGCGCCTGGTGGGACGACACGCTCGTGCTGCGCCTGAGCGGTGCCCAGGCGGCCGTCAGCGCAGCGAGCTCCGCCCTCGGCGGTGAGACCGTCGAACCCGCACTTGCACAGGCGTTTTGGATGGGCCTGCGCAACCACAGCGACCCCTTCTTCGCGCGTGCCCGCGAAGGGTTTGGTACGGGAGCGGCGCTGTGGCGCTTGTCGGCGCCGCAGACCGCCCCCGCATTGCTCCTGGCTGGCGAGCAGTTGATCGAGTGGGGTGGAGCGCAACGCTGGCTGTGCGCGCGCCTGCCCGCCAGCATGGTGCGCGACGCAGTGGCCAGGGTGGGCGGCCATGCCACGCTGTTTGACGCGCCCGACAAAAGCCCGGGCGCGTTCGCACCGCTGCGTGCGCCGCTGGACCGAATCCACCGCGAGCTGAAGAAGGCGTTCGACCCTTCGGGGATCTTCAACCCCGGCCGGCTTTACCCCGGACTCTGAGCGCAGCCAACGCATGCAAACCAGACTGAGCCCCGAATTCAAGGGTACTTCGGACGGCGTCGAAGCCGAAGCGATCCTGCGCAAGTGCGTGCACTGCGGCTTTTGCACCGCGACCTGCCCGACCTACCAACTCCTGGGCGACGAACTCGACGGGCCGCGCGGCCGCATCTACCTGATCAAACAGGTGCTTGAAGGGGCGAGTGTCACGCGCAAGACGCAATTGCATCTGGACCGCTGCCTGACCTGTCGCAACTGCGAAACGACGTGCCCGTCGGGTGTCGAATACGGGCGCCTGGTCGATATCGGCCGCCACATCGTCGATCAGCGCGTCGAGCGTCCGGCACACGAGTCCGCCCTGCGCTGGGGGCTCAGGCAAGGTCTCACCTCGCCGATGTTCACCCCGGCTTTCAAACTCGGCCAGTGGCTGCGGCCCCTGCTGCCAGTGGCGCTGAAGCACAAGGTGCCGCCGCGCCCGGGCAAGGCTGCGCACCGCTGGCCGACGCGAGAGCACCCGCGCAAGGTGCTGCTGTTGCTCGGCTGCGTGCAGCCAGCGATGCTGCCCAATATCAACAGTGCGACAGCACGCGTGCTCGACGCAGCAGGAATTCAAACCTTGGTCGCCGACGACGCGGGCTGCTGCGGAGCCATTCGCAGCCACATGGGCGATCGAGCAGGCGGTCTGGCCGACATGCGACGCAATGTCGATGCCTGGTGGCCGCAGGTGGACGCCGGCGTGATCGAGGCGATCGTGATGAACGCTTCGGGCTGCGGCGTCACCGTCAAGGAGTATGGCCACGCCTTAGCGGCGGACCCGGTGTACGCGCAGCGCGCAGCGCGAATCTCCGAGTTGACGCGTGACCTGAGCGAATTACTGCCTGACATCGCGCCGACCTTGAAGCCCAGGCTGCGGCCAAGCGACGCGCGCCTTCTGACCCGTCTGACGCTGCACCCGCCATGCTCGTTGCAGCATGGCCAGCAATTGCGCGGCACGATCGAGGCCACGCTCAGCGACCTGGGCTTCGACGTGCGCCTCGCCGCCTCTGAGTCACACTTGTGCTGCGGATCGGCTGGTACGTATTCGATACTGCAGCCGCAACTGGCCACCGATCTTCGCGACCGCAAACTTGCTCAATTGCACCGCCCGGGCGTTCAGGCGATCGTCTCCGCCAATATCGGCTGCATTCAGCACCTGCAAAGCGGAACCACGGTCCCGGTGAAGCACTGGGTCGAGGTGCTCGACGAAGCCTTGGATGAAGGCCGACGCTGAGCCGATTCAACCGGCGTTGGCGCTTTCGGCCACGGAATTGCCATGCGCGAGCTCGGCGGTTCGAGTGGGCGCAGCGGGACTGCTGCGCTTGCCCGCCGTGACTTGCTTGGGCAGCCATTCCGCAAGGTGCAGCGCGATCCGCCCCGCGGGCCCACCGTCCCAGAAAGCCGGTGCGTCGCGCGCCTCGGGCTCGTGGGCCAGGACTTCGGCCAGCACCTCCAGCAGTTTCCCGGCCGGCAATGCCGTGCTGAGTTGCAGCGCCTCGGTGCTCTTCACCGGAACCACGATGCCCTTGCCGAGAACGATGCTGGGTTTGCCCAGGGCCACGGCGTCGTCGAGAAAGCGTCCGGCGTTGCCCGTCAGCAAACACCGTGCTTCGCGCAAGAGGTCAATGCAGTCGAGGTAGGCAAGTGCCGGCGCCACTTCGACGCGGGCTTTCGCGAGTGCGGTGCGCTTTCCGAGCGCATCGACTTCGCGCAGCGTGACCGGGCTCGCGGCCCAAACCACCGGCACTTCGCGGGCAACCTCGGTCAGCATCGCGATCAACTCAAGCCCTTCGTCGTGGGCCGTGCGCGGCGATTCGATCTGGGCGGTACAAAGCGCATACCCTGGCGCGCCGACGAGTTTGTCGGCGGCGACCCCGGCGCGCTTCAAGATGTCGCGCGGGTTCACCAGATGCAGACAGGCGCGGTGAATCACGTTGTCGGCCAGGCTTCCGACGAGCAGCACGCGATCGGTCGCAATGCCCATGCGATACAGCGTGTAGTAGGTCGCCAGGTCGCTGATGTAGGCGCAGTCCGCGAGGTTTTCAAGCAGCACCGCGTTCATCTCTTCGCCCGGGCGCGACCACGCCCTGCGCTTGCCTGCGTCGTTGCGCAGCACGGGCACGCCGCTCTTGTGGGCGAACAAGCTGCACGTGAGCAAGGTGTCGCTCGCGCCCATCGCCAACAAGGCTTTCGGGCGATGGGCGCGAAGCAAGGCATCGAAACGCGTGATTGTCAGGGCGGCGCTCGCCGCGCCACCGTGTTCATTGATGTCCAGGTAGACATCAGGCAGCGTCAGCGGCAACACGCCGGAAAGTTCATCACCTACCTGGAGGCTGGAACGACTCCCGGTGTGCACGATCAATGCCGGCGGTAGGTTCTTCGCGTCACTCAACGCCCATGCGAGCGCACGCGCCTTGACATACTCGCCGGCGCTATCCACCAGGAGCACGAGGGGCTCTGGAATCGGCGTGCGATTGGCGAGCGGCTCGACGGCGACCCGGGGCTCGCCCAAGGTCGTCGAGCGTACGCTGACACCTGGGATCTCGGGCTTCGGCGGCGCGGCCGGAGCGTTGACCATCAGCAGTTCCGCCGGCTGCTTGGCGCCAGGCAACGGCGCGGGCGGGAGACTCACTTTCGAGGGAGCGGCGCCGATGCCTGCGCCGCGCTTCGCGCTGACGGGCGCAACTGGTGATTCATGTGCAGCCACGACGTTCGGCACGCTCTCACGAGCCCATGTCGCTTCGCCCCTTTTCTCTTCTCGTTTGGGGGTTGGACGGCCTGTGGTATCGGCCTGAGAGCGCCGTTGCACCACCGGTACAGGCGACGCCATCGGCAACTCGGACCAGTCGCTGCTGAAACTGCTGTCGAACCTGCTGTCTGACTCCTCGTCTTCTTCGGTGACGGGAACCTCTGCCGCCGACCTGGCCGTTGGAACCGCAACTCGTTGACCGCCCGATTCGGCGAGAGGTCGCGGCGCCGCGACGGGTGGGCTCACCAAGCTGGCAGGACGTGACTCGGTCGTCAACGGCGCGGTGACGAAGCTCTCTTGCAACTGCACTTGCTCGTCGGGCTCGCCGATCTCGCTGCGCAGGTCGCGTGCGACTTGTTCGACCGTCTCGGCCGTGATCGCCTCCTGCTGCTCGAGGAACACGGCAAGCAAGACACGATTGCACAAACGGTTGATGCGCCTGGGGATGCCTGCCGTCCATTGGTGGAGCGCTGCATACGCCTGCGCTTCTATGTTCGGTCTTTGCTTCCAGCCCACGCGGCGCAGCCGATGCTGCACGTAGGCCTGCGTCTCGTTGGCATCGAGCGGTCCGAGGTGGCACGACGCCGTGACGCGCTGGCGCAATTGCTCCATCGCCTTGCCCTGGATGAGCGTTCGCAGGTCGGGCTGGCCGACCAGAAACACTTGGAGCAAAGCCTTCGCACCGAGCTGCATGTTGCTCAGCAAACGCAACTCTTCGATGAGACCTTGGCCCAGGTTCTGCGCTTCAACAACGATCAGCAGCGCGCGCCGTCCCTGGTTCGCCAGGTCGAGGAGATAAGCTTCCAGGTCGGCGCGCAGTTTCGCGGGTGTCTTCCCCGTGTGGCTGGCGCCGAACGCCAGGAGAATTGCCTGAGGCAGTTCGCCCGACTCGAGTTGCGTGCTGACCATCGTCGCGGCCTTGACCTGCTTGACGTCAAGCCCTTCGAGCAGGGTGCGAACCAGCGTTGTCTTGCCGGCGCCGATTTCCCCTGTGACGACGAGAAATCCCTCGCCCTGCTGCGCAGCGGACTTGAGGAACGCCAACGCGTTGCTGTGCCCGCGGCTTCCGAAAAAGAAACCTGGGTCGGGCACCAGTTGAAAGGGCGGGCCGCTGAACCCGAAGTGAGCTTCGTACATCGTTCAGCGCCGACGCGAGCTCAAGCCGTCAATCGCCACAGGTACGCCGCGAACTGGTGACCTCCGCTGCTCAATCCGAGTAATAGCCATAGTGGCGCTGTTCGGAGTTGGAGTGGGATTTATTGAGCACGCTGAGCACGGTGGGGCAGTGTTCGAGCGAGGTGTAGGCTTGCGCGAGGTCCAGGGTCTGGGTGTGGCCCGCGCCCACCACCATGATGATCTGGCCCATGCGCGCGGCCAGGACCCGGGACTCGGTGGTGGACAGCAGCGGGGGCGAGTCGAAGATCACGATGCGCTCGGGGTAGCGCGTGGCGATCTCATGGAGCAACTCGCGCAGCGCGTCGCTGGCCAGCAGCTCCGTGGATTGGCTCGTGGGGGCCCCGGCGGGCAGC
>JANNKM010000066.1:0-17194 GCA_031396305.1 Rhizobacter sp. | reverse complement strand
GGTCGACGGTGGCCAACGGATGTTGGCCGTCGGCATCGATGCACAGCACGACGTCGCCGCTGGCGCGCTCCAACCCGGCCGTGATGGCTGCTTCCTTGCCGAAATTGCGTGACAGCTGTACCAGCGTGACCGGCCAGAGCGTCGGCAGCGAAACCACAGCGGCCGCGGTCAGGTCGGTGCTGCCGTCGTCGACGACCAGGATCTCATACGACTCCGTGCGCGCGTCTAGAAACTGCACCAGTGCCGCGACGGTGCTGGCGATATTCTGCGCTTCGTTGAACGCCGGCATGACCACCGAGACGCGCGTGCGCTGAAGCGAACGAGGGCGCACCTCGACGCCGGCCTCCGTGCCCGCAACGCCCCAACTGAGGTACGAATCGGTGTGGCCCATGGCGAAGCGAAGATCGCAGAGGAAGGTCAAGTCAAGTGGACGACGAGCAGTATTGTTCAGTTGGTCCTGTTGACACGCCAGGGTGTTTGCCCCAACTCCGCACTCGCGTCCGTCACTTTTTGACGAAACCGTACTTGACCAGGCGCAGGGCTTCGTCGGTGACGAGGCCGATGCCCGGCGCGTGGTACTTGTATTCCGTGACCAGCAGGTCGATGGATGAGCCTTCCTTCACCTTCATGCAGCCGGTGAAGGTTCCGGCCGGCGTCTTGCAGGTTTCGGTGACGCTCACGATTTCCGCACGGTCCATCGCGATCGCCGGCGCGAGTTCCTGGTAGTAGCGCATCTTGGGCTTCGGGGCTCCCGGCATGATCAGCCCGGCCTTGTTGCCGTTCACGCCGGCGTGCCAGGTACCGTCGTGCTTGACGATCTTGCCGTTCTCGTAGAAGTCGACGTCTTCGCCGAAATAGAAGACGTCCTTGGTCTGGTCGCAAATCGCGAAGTAGTTCTTCGCCACTTCATAGAGCTGCCCGCCTTTCCACTCGCGTTCCTCGACGACCCGGGTCTCGACTCCGTTCACGATCTTCGTCTGCTCGGTCACGGTGATTTCGAGCTTGGTGCCGCCGCCTTCGAGCACGAGCTGATAACCCGGCTCGAGCACGAAATACGGGGCCTTGCCGGTCGTCTGCAGCTTGCAGCTCGCCATCACCGGAAACTCCATCTGCCAGGCTGATTTGGGCGTGTCCTTTGCTTGGGCGAAGACCGCTGCGCCGACGGCGATTGCCGCCGTGCCGAGGATTGCCGGGATTGAACGAGTGATCATGGAGTGCCTCATGCGGGTTGGTGGTGGGTTGGTGGAACGGGTATCTGGGGTTCAGAAGCGGAACAGCACGCCGATCTCGGGCGCAGTCTGGCGGTCCTTCCTGGTCAGGCCCTGACCCAGATTGAGCTTGAGCGTCGCGTTCTTGCTCAACGCGTACTGCACTTCGCCGATGACCGATATTTCCGATTCCTCGCCTTCGAGGGTCAGCGCGACGGTCCACTGCGGCGACAGCTTCTTCAGGTAGTCGATCGCGTACTCGCCGAACCCGAACTTGCGGTCCCCGCGATCATAGTTGACCTGGCCTCGCAACGACATGGTTCCGAACGAATAGCCCTTGGTCAGCACGAAGCCCGTCCCGAAGCCCCACGCCTGCGTGCCGAGCAGTTTCTTTTTCCTTTGCAACGGAAACTCGGCCTGGAACATCAGCGTGACCTCCGGCCGGGTTTCGGTTTCCTTCGAATAGCGCCAGCGCACCTGCATTTCAGTGTCGCCCAGGCCCGATTCCCGGATCTCCCTTGGAACGGCAGTCACGGGGTCGTTGGCGGCCTTTTCGAACTTGACCTTGGCGTGCAAGGCGGATTCGAACTCGAACATCCATGAATCGTTCCAGGCGTAGCTGAGGAAGACCAAATACTCGTGGTCGACTTTCTTGCCCAGGTAGTCGACGAAGCCGGTGTACCCGAGATCGCTCGCCATGTATTCGTAGTTCGAGGTCTTGGTGTACTCGTAGAACGGATAGAAGATGAACTCCCTGGGCTTGATGTAGGTGGCGAGCAGCGAGGTTCGAATGCCGTCGCCGCGGTCGGCGAGGAAATCGGGTTGCGAGCCGCTCTGGGCCGCCGCTGGCCCGAGTCCGATTCCGAGGGCCGCTGCCAGAACGGAGCCGAAGATGATGGAGTCGATGCGTTGCGTCATACTGATCTCCTGGGTTGGAACGTACGTTGAACAGGCCGCTCAGTAAGAGATCACGGCCAAAACTCGCAGGCCTTTGTCCGGGTCGGCGAATCGTCGCGCGCTTGCCGGGTTGTTGGCCCCGTCATTCCTGAGATAGGCGTTGCCGGGGAAAAAGTAGCCCGCTCGAAGGTCAACGCCCCATTTCGTGTCGAACAGACGGCGAAACGCGACGATGAGGTCGATCTCGCGACCGACATCCAGGCTCCTTCGGTTTGCGCCGGCGAGCCGGGTGTTCATCTGTGCAGTGATCAGACCGTTGCGCACGTCGGTCGCGATGTGATTCAGCTTGTACTGGTGGTGCACCACATCGACATGGATGTTCGCCGTGGGCCGAAAGCCGATTCCCAACGTATAGATGCGCAGGTTGCTCAGTTCAGGGTCGATGAACTCGCCATAGCGCTTGAACTGCGCGACGCCGCAGAACTTGGTCTCGTTCGATTGAAAGCCGGTCTGGCGGTACTCCCGGTTCACGCCATCGTTGCGGTCGTCGCCGCTGCCGTACGCGTTGCCGACCGTCAGGCAAGGCGACCAGAAGGCCTGCGGGAAGCGGTACGTCGCGCCGACGTCATAGGCCACGCCATTGAGCGGTTGCGGCACGCGCGCTTCGTCGATGCCGCGCACCCAACCGAGCTCGGACCAGTAGTTGAATTTGTCGCTCGGCCGACCGTAGGCGCGCACACCGTACAGCTTGAAGCGACCCTCGGACTGGGGCAGCCTGTCCAGCCGCGCGATCGCGTACGCCGCGATGCGGTGGTCTTCGATGCCGCGGTAGTCGTGGTACAGGATGTAGTTCTTGATCGTGCTCTTCGGAGTGTTGAGGAACACCGACATGTCCCACTGGTCCTCGCGGGTGACGCTGACTTCGGTGCTGTACGACTCGCCGCGGTACCTGACGTGAACCCCGTCGAGCGTCACGTCATACAGCCACAGCCTCGGGTCTTCAAAGGTACGGCGGCCGAGCGTGATTTCCAGCGGATGATCCGGGATGTTCTTGATGACGATGTTGGCGACGTCGAGCTTGGCGGTGAACGAGCGCCGCAGGGAGGGCTCGCGCGAGTTGTCGGGCAGGACGGTGATCTCTTCTTCGTGAAGGCGCAGCTGCTGCTCGAAAGTCGCGCCGAGGTTCACGTCGGCCCACGGCAGGACCCCGGTCCTGCCCAGGAAAAACAGCGTGGGATTCAAAAGTCGCAGATCGTCGCGCCGGTCACTGCGCAGGTCGTTGTTGCGCTCGACGATGAGTTCGGTGTCGCTGCCCCAGGAGTACTGGTAGTCGAGTTCCTTCGCCAGTTCCTCGACCTGCTGGCGTGCCGGACCGGAACCTTCACGCGATCCGGCTTGCGGCAGCTGGAACTGCGCCAGTCGAAACTCGGTTCGCGGCTCCCGGGGTGGGGCGGCGGGCGCCCCTGGGTCGACGCCGAACAGGTTCACTCGCGGCAGAACCTGAGGCAGCGCCACTGCGTCCGCGCGGGCGCTGCGCTCGGTTCGAAGGCCCGAGCCCGCAAGCGGCGCCGACACGTCGACCGTGACCGGCAGCTCGGGTTGAAACGCATTCGGTTGCGCGCTTGGCAGGCCGCTGCACAGCACCAGCACCAGGCTGACGGAGATTTGCGCTCGGGTTCCAGATCGGGTCATCAGGCGACGCCTTCATCGAGTCACGCGGCAGCCAGGCCCAGGTCGGCCTGGCGCGGGGCGCTCGAGCGCGCCATCGCATACAGCGCGGGTACGACGAACAGCGTGAACATGGTAGAAGCGACCACGCCGCCGAGCATCACGATGGCGGTCGGCCCGACGATTTCCAGCCCTGGAATGCGGCCGAAGGCGATGATCGGGAGCAACGCACCGATGATCGCCGCGGCGCTCGCCAGCATCGGCGTCAGCCGCTCGCGTGCGCCGCGCAGCACCAACTGCAACCCGAAGGCCTGGCCTTCCTGCTCTTCGATGCGCTGGTAGCCCTTGATCAGCAGCACGACGTTGCGCGCGGCTATGCCGAGCACGGCGAGGAATCCGATGAACGAGCCGAGCGACAGCACGCCGCCGCTGACCAGCACCGCGAGCACGCCACCCGCAGCAGCGACCGGAATCGCCGAGAAGCCGACCAGCGCCTGGCGCCAGCTGCTGAAACACGCCTGGAGCAGCAGGAAGATGCCGATCAGGCAGGCGATGCCGGCGCCAACCATGCGGCGCTGCGCGCTCTGGTTCTCCGCATACTCGCCCAGCAGTTCCGGGTGGTACTCGAGCGGGAACTTGATCTTCTCGAGCCTGTCTTCGACTTCGTCGGCGACCGAGCTGAAGTCGCGTCCGGCCACGTTGGCGACGACGTCGACGTAGGTCGAAATCGCCTCGTGTTTGATGACCGACGGTGTGGACACCATCTTCAGCGCGGCCACGTCGCCCAGCCTCGCATACTGGCGGTCCGACTTTTCGATCCACAGGTCGTTCAGGTTCGTCAGGCTCTGGCGCGCCTCGGGTGCACCGTGCACGACGACCTCGTAGATCTTCTGCTCCTTGAACAGGAAACCCACCACCAGGCCGGAGAACACCGTCGCGGTGGCGCGCCGCACGTCACCGGGCTTGACGTTCGCTTTGCCGGCTTTGTCGAGATCGACATTGACTTCGAGCGTCGGCTCCTCGATCTGCCCTTCGGCGTGCAGGTCGACGATACCCTTGATGCCGGACAGCGCCTGCTTCACTTCTTCGGCCTTCTGGCGCAGCACGTCCAGCTTGGCGCCGTAGATGCGCACGACGATCGGGCGGCTCGTTCCCGTCAGGACCTCGCTGACCTTGTCGCGCAGGTAGGACTGCAGGTTGTGGTCCACGCCGGGGTAGCCGTCAACCGTCTCGCGGATCGCGGCGACCGTCTTGTCGTAGTCGGCCTGCGGGTCCAGACCAATCCAGATCTGGCTCGAATTGACCCCCACCGTCTGGTCGCCCGAGATCGCGCGGCCCACATGCGCCCCCACCGAGCGCACACCGGGGATCGCACGCAGCTCGTTGCTGACGCGGGTCGTGATGCGGTGCGTTTCGGTGTGCGACGTGCCCGGCGCGGTGGACCAGTTGACGAGCAGGTCACGCTCCTTGAACGTGGGCAGCAGCACCTGACCCAGCATCGGCAATACCGCAACACCGGCCAGCACGACGACGGCGGCGACTGCGTACATCTTCGTGGGCCCTTGCGCGATGCGCTTCAGAGCCGCTTCGTAGCGGTCGCGCGCACGAGCCGCCAGGGCCGATTCGGCCAGCGTGCCCGACATGCCGCGCGACAGCGCCAAGCCGAGCGCCGGTGTGACGGTCAGCGCGACGAGCATCGACGCCAGCACCGCGAGCACATAGGCCGTGGCCAGCGGCGTGAAGAAAGCGCCACCGACGCCGCCCATCACGAACACCGGCACCACGGCGAGAATGAGGATCAACGTCGCATAGATCGCGGCGCTGCGCGTCTCGAGCGTCGTGTCGTAAATCACGCGCAGCACCGAGGTCTGGTCGGGCCCGTCTTGGAGTTTGCGCTCGCGCAGGCGCCGCGCGAGTTTTTCAACGTCGATGACGGCGTCGTCGATGATCACGGCCAGCGCCACCACGAGACCGGCGAGGATCATCGTGTTGAGCGTCTCGCCGAGCAGGTACAGCGCCACGGTGGCGGCAAGCAGCGACAGCGGAATCGCGACGACGCTGATCAGTGCACTGCGCCAGCCGCGCAGGAACACGACAACCACGCCGACCACGAGCACGGCACCGGCGAGCAGCGCCAGGCTCAGGTTGGAGATCGACTGATTGACGTAGGACGCCAGGCGGAATACGTTGGCGTCGATCTGCACGCCCGGCAGGCCGCGGCTCAGTTCGGCGAGCGCCTGGTCGACGCCGCGCGTCACTTCCAGGGTATTCGCCGACGGGAATTTCTCGATCACGATGAGCAGGCCGTTGCCGCTCTTCGTGACCGCGTCGCCGATCAGCGGCGGGTGCGCGAACGACACCTCGGCAACTTCACCGAGCGCCATGCCCTTGCCGCTGAGCAGCAGGTGCGGGGCCGTCACCGCCACGCGCGCCATGTCTTCGGGTTTTTCGATCGGCATGTTGTGCTGCACACCCAGGCGCTGGTTCTTGTTGTCGATCCAGCCTCCGGTTCCCGGCGACGAGCCCTTCAGGAACGTCAGCGGCGACACCCACAGCGAGTCGCCGGTCGCGGCGATGATGTCCTCTTGCGTCACCTTGGCGTCGTGCAATCGGTTCGGGTCGATCTGCACGTGCATCTGGCGCAGCCGCTGGCCCCAGATCGCGACGTTCGCCACACCCGGCACGCCGAGCAGACGTGGCTTGACGGTCCAGCGCGCGAGCAGCGACAGTTCAGTCTGCTCGACAGTGCTCGACGACAGGCCGACCATCATGAAGCGGCTCGTCGCCGACATCGGTTGCAGAATGACCGGCGGCTGCGCCACGTTGGGCAGCGTATACGCCAGGGTCAGCCGCTCCTGGATCATCTGGCGCGCGCGCATGATGTCGGTGCCGCGTTCGAACGTCATCAGGATCTTTGACAGACCGGGCACCGATTCCGAGCGGATCGACTTGAGCCACGGCACGCCGCTGAGCAGTTCTTCCAGGTTCATCGAAATCAGGTCCTGCACTTCCGTCGCCGACAGGCCGAGAGCCTCGGTCTGCACCTGTACGACGGGCGGCGCGAACTCGGGGAAGACGTCGACAGGCATCTTGCGCAATTGCACGCTGCCGAAAACGACCAGCGCCGCGGCCGCCGCCAGCACCAGGAAACGCAGATTCAGACTCGAAGCGATGATCCAGCGAAACATGACTGTCTCCCTTACTTGCCGAAGATCTCGGTGCCGAACAGCATTGCAGCACCGACGTTGACCACCGTGGTACCCACTGCCGGGCCCTCGGACAGCACGGCCAGGTCGCCGGCGACACGTTCGATCGCGACGCGCTGGCGCTCATAGACGAGGGGCTTCGCTGTGACGTAGACCCACGGTGTGCCCTTGCCGTCGTAGTAGATGGCGCTGTAAGGCACGACCTTCTGCTTTTCTTCAGATCCCAGCATCGGCAGCTCGACGCGCATCCGGCTGTGCAGCGCCAGCCCGTGGTCCTTGCCGGGAACGACGTAGTACACCGACAGCATCGAGCGCTTCGGGTCTTCGATCGGCGCCATGCCGGAGGGCTTGGCAAGCAACTCGCCCGGCAGCGCTGCGCGCGTGCCCAGGGGCAGCAGGCGCACCGGCATGTCTTTCGCGGTGCGCTCCCACTCCGAAGCGGACAGGCTGATGAGCACCCAGACGTCGCCCGTCACGGAGGGCGGGGGCGATGGGGGCGCCATCGGCGCGGCGATGGTCTTCAGCGCCGACGGGGGTTGTGCGGCCGCGGCGCCGGGTGAACCGCCAAAACCGCCGAAACCGACGCTGGGCAGTTTCCCTCCCGTTGCGTTCGCCGCGGTCTGCGCCGGCGCTTGCTGCGAGTTGCCGAAGACACTTCCCTTCCCGCTGCCCGGTTGCGGTGCGGCCCTCGGGTCCGTCGGCGCAATCACCAGGCCACCGACCATCTGTCTGCGGATGACGGTCTGTTCGCTGACCTTGTCGGTCGCGATGCCCAGCCGTTCCGCGGCCCTGGGTGTCAACGTGATGCGCTTGACGCCACTCGGCAGCGCTTCGAACGTGACCGGCTTCGCGGCCGACCCCGGGGCGGCCGCGTCGGCTGCCCGCGGCGCGGTGTAGGTCAGTGCGAGCGCCGCGATTGCCGCCGAGGCGATCAAACTGTAAACCATGAGTCGGCGCTTGCCGATCCCGTGCATAGAACCCTTGGTTTGCGCATTCATTCGATTGCCTCCAGTCGCTGTACAGCCGCCCAAAAAACATTCAACAAGGTCCGAAGTCCGATACCCTCGCGAGTCACAACGCCGGCACGATGCCGTCCCTGCCGCAGAAAACAAATATCGCCGTGTACTTGCCGTCGGCGCCTTTTTGCGCGCCGACGAAGACATGGGTGCCCGGCTTCAGCAGGCTCGGATCGCCGAGCGCCATGCGGTGAATGGGCACGTCGCGCGGCACTTCCACGTCGGTTTCGTCGTAGTCGCTCGGGCCCCACTTGATCGAGAGCACCCGGTCTTCGAGGTCATCGACCCAGCCGTGCGCGATCTTCGAGACGGCGGTCAGGTCCCACTTCTTCTCGCCGATCGCGATGCCGCGCAGCTTCTCGTCGATGATGCGCAGCTCCATGCCCTTGTGCAACCAGACCGCCGAGTCGCGCACGATCGGGCTGTACTCGTGCAACTGATACGCAACGGCGCCGACGTAGACCCCGAAGTCGACCTCGGTGAAGCTGCCCTTGCTCAGACTGATCACGGTCAGGTTCTCCGGCAGCGTGACCCGCACGGTTCTGCCGTTCTTTGCTTTCACGACCATCGCCCCGCCCGCAACCGAAGCGATCTCGCCGCGGATGTGATCGGGTTCGCCGCCTTGTGCCAAAGCGGGCGTGTCCAGCGCCGGCACCAGCACGAGCGCCAGCCCGAGCGCGAGCGCAGCCACGACGGGCCAACCCGGAACACGCCTGTCGGAGAGCATGGGTCTGGTCTGCATGTTTGAACGGGCCCCCAATCGTCGTCAGGTCAAAGCGGCTTGCGCCGACAGATCGATCGTTTTGCGCTCCTTGATCGAGCCGAGCCGCAGGTACAGCAGCGGCACGATGAACAAGGTCAGCAACGTCGACGTGACCAGCCCGCCCAGGATCACCACCGCCATCGGGTGCTCGATTTCATGCCCGGGAATACTGCCGCGCACGATCAGCGGCAGCAGCGCCAGCGCGGTGCACAGGGTGGTCATCAGAATCGGCGACAGGCGTTCTGCCGCGCCGCGCATGACCAGCTCGAAGCCGAACGGTTCACCTTCGACGAGTTCGATGTGGCGATAGTGCTGGATCAGCAGGATGGAGTTGCGCGCCGCAATACCCAGCACCGTGACCATGCCGACCAGCGAGCCGAGCGAAAGCACCCGGTCCCCGGCGTAGGCCGCGAGCACGCCGCCGATCAGCGCTGCAGGCAATGCCAGGAAGATCAGGCAATGCCAGGAAGATCAGGCTCGCCAGGCGCCAGCTGTGCAGCGACGCGTGCAGGATCAGGAAGATCGCGACCGCGACGATCAGCGACGCGCTGAGCAGGTTGGCGCGCGCCGCCTGGCGTTCCTTGTACTCGCCGAGCAATTGCGCGTAGGTGCCGAGCGGGAACTCGACCTTCTCGAGCCGCGCCGCGACGTCGTTGGCCACCGAACCGAGGTCGCGGCCGCGCACGTTGCCGTGCACGTCGATGCGCCGCGAGGCGTTCTCGCGCTTGATCTTGTTCGGCGTCGTCTCCAGCGTCACGTCGGCCACTTCGGCCAGGCGCACCCGGCCGCCGTAAGGCGTATCGATCATGAACTCCTTCATGTCGTCGACGTTGTGGCGCGACGCCGGATCGGTCCAGACGAAGACGTCGTAGACCTTGCCTTCCTTGTGGATGTCCGTCACCTCGAGGCCCGACATCAGGTAGTTCACGACGCGCCGCACGTCGCCCGGCTTGAGGCCGTAACGCGCCGCCTCGTCGAGCTTGACCTTGACCTCGATCTGCGGCACCCCGACCGATTGCTCCATGTGCCAGTCGACCAGGCCCGGAACGTCCTTCATCGCCTCTTCCACCAGCTTCGCACTCTTGCGCAGCCCCTGAAGATCGGGCCCGAAGATGCGAACCACGACGGATTCGCCGGCTCCCGTCAGCACCTCCTTGATGCGTTCCTTCAGATAGGTCTGCACGTCGCGGTACAAGCCCGGATAGCCTGCCACCGCCGCTTCGACGCTGGCGCGTGTCTTGTCGTAGTCGACGTTCGGGTCGACGCTGATCCAGTTCTCGGTGAAGTTGATGCCATAGGGTTCATCGCCGCCGATGGCGCGCCCGACGTGCGCGCCGAAGTTGCGCACCCCCGGAATCGCGCGCAACTCGCGGCTCGCCGCCTGCGTGATGCGGAAGGTTTCCGGATGCGACGTTCCTTCGGCCGGCACCCAGTGCATCAGGAAATCGCGTTCCTTGAACTCGGGCAGCAGCGCCGCTCCGAGGAAGGGCCACACGCCGATGCCGGCGACCAGGATCACGAGGCCGGTCGCGTAGGCCACGCGCGGACCCTTGATGACGCGGGCGAGCAGCACCGCGTAGTGGCGTTTCAGCCACGGAACGAGCGGCGATTCGTGCTTCTCCATGCCGGTCTTGTCGAGCAGGATCAGACACAGCGCCGGTGTCACCGTCAGTGCAACGACCATCGAGGCGAGCATCGCCAGAATGAAGGCGAGCGCGAGCGGCTCGAAGAACGCCCCGGCCAGCCCGCTCATGAAGAACACCGGTGTCACGGCCAGCGCGATGATGAGGGTGGCCTGCCAGATCGCCGGGCGCACCTCGAGCGAAGCTTCCAAAATGATGCGCGCCGTCGTCTTCGTGCTGCCGGCCTGGCGGTGCTGGCGAAGCCGCCGCACGACGTTCTCGACGTCGATGATCGCGTCGTCCACGACCGAGCCGAGCGCGACGACGAACCCCGCCAGCACCATCGTGTTGATCGACGCTCCCATCAGGTACAGCACCAAGCCGGCGGCGACGAGCGACAGCGGGATCGCGATGACACTGATCAACGCGACGCGCCATTCGAACAGGAACGCGCCGAGCACCAGGATCACGAGGATCGAGCCGGTGATGAGCGCGATCGTCAGGTTGTCCATCGAGGTCTCGATGAACGTCGCGGGGCGGAATATCGTCGAGTCGACTTCAATACCGGCCAAGCCGGGCTTGAGGTTTTCGAGCGCCTGCTCGATGCCGCGCGTCACGTCGAGTGTGTTCGCCCACGGCAGCTTCTCGACGATCATCATGATGCCGCGTTCGTCGTTGATGACGGCGTCACCGACGATCGGCCAGGTGTCCCACACGACCCGGCCGACTTCGCGCAGCCGCGGCGGATCGGCGCGGCCCTTGATCGAGATCGGCACCTCGCCCAGGTGTTCGATCGAATAGACCGGCGCCTTGTTGTGGATGCTGATGCGCTGGTTCGGCGTGTCGATCAGGCCGTCGACGCGTGCCTTGCCGCCCGACGTGTAGCCGAGCATGCCGACGTCGAGCGCGTCCGACGTCGTTTCCATCACCTGGTCGAGCGTCACGCCCTGCGCGCGCATCATGCTGGGGTCGACCTGCACCTGCAGCGACTTGATCTGGTCGCCCCACAACGGGACGTTGGCGACACCCGGAACCGTCATCAGCTTGAACTTGATCGTCCAGTAGGCGATCATCGACAGGTCCATCTGGTTGTAGACCTTCGACGACAGGCCGATCTTCATGACGCGGCTCGTCGACGACAGCGGCTGCAGGATCACCGGCATTCCCGACGACTTGGGCAGCTCGGCAATCGCCAGCTTGAGGCGCTCACCGACACGCTGGCGCGCGTCAATCAGATCGGTGTGCGGCTTGAACAGCAGCACGACTTGCGACAGACCCGTCACCGACGCGGAGCGAACGTATTCGATGCCGGGAACGCCGCGCATCGTGTCTTCCATCGGGATCGTGATCAGTTCTTCGACCTCGTTGGCGGTCATGCCAGGCCCTTCGGTCTGGATTTCCACCTTCGGCGGCGCGAACTCCGGGAACACGTCCACCGGCATCTTGCGCAGCTGCTGCGTGCCGAAGACGAGCAGCGCCGCGGCGGCGGCCAAGACGAGGAAGCGAAACTTCAGGCTCGACCCAATGATCCAGTTGAACATCATCCATCCCCTTGGCAATGACACCAGCGTACAAATTCTTACGGTTGCCGGTCCGGACCCAGTTGACAGAACGCAATCGTTGCCGGGAATGGGTTAGGGGGATGCCCGCACAACTCCCCCACCGAGCAGAGCGCGCGTTCGCTGCCAAAGCCCGACAGGCGCCTAGGCTGTGTTGCTCGGTCGGGCGCGCCGCAATGCGCCGGCGTGCCTGGGTGCGCTACACCGTCGCGATGGAAGGCGCGGGTCGGAACCCGCAGCGGCCGGATCAGAAGGACGGTAGCGCGCCCGCACACAGCGCGTCCAGGCGCTGCCACAAGCCGTGGCCGAGGCCCCAGACCGATGCCGCGACCAGCGCCGCGCCGCTCGCGCGGATCGCCCACGCGCCTGACAGCATGGCGTGCGGCCGGTGCGTCAGACGCGACCGCAGCGCCGGGTAAACCACGAGCCCGAGTGACGACGTGGCGGCGAATGCGCTCATCGCGGCCGCACCCTGCCACGGTGTGCTCGCTAGCGCCGCAACGATGAGCGCCGACTGCAGCAGCCCGCAAGGCAGTGCCAGCCACAACGTGCCGGCGGCCGCAGCGCGCAGGCTGCCGGGAACACGCATCCGATGCGCTAGGAGCCTGCCGGGCTTTGGGTCGGGCACCGTGCCGGCCGGGTCAAGGCGCAAGGCGCCGAGCTGACTGGAACGCCACACGATGGAACGCCACACGACGGGATTCCAGCCCACGTGCCCGGCGGGAGAGCAACTGTCGCCCGGCCGTTCCGAAGACAGTTGCTCGCCCCACGGGCCACGAAGTGGCCCCTGCGGGGCCATGGGGGCGGACGCGGTACTCCGCGGCCGGGGGTCGACACACAAGGGCGTGACGCGACCTGCGCCGCCCAACCACGCCGGCATGCGCCCGGTGACAAGCAGCCAGACGCCAAAGCCCAGCGCCGCCGCTTGCGCCGCGCCCCACAACGGCCGCAACACCGGTGCCGCATTGCCGAGCGCCGCGAACAGCGCAACGCCGGCTGCGGCGAGTGCGCCGCCGGCCATGTAGCTCAGCCAGCGGCCGGCGAGCAAACCCGCCAATGCGCCGCGCGCGCCCGCGGCGCCACCGCGCCGGCTCAGGGCCACGCAAGGCGCGCCGCACATGGCGGTGCAATGCGGCGCGCCGGCCAGGCCGATCAGCGCCGCACTGGCGATCAGCGCTCCTTGCAGCCGGTCAGCCGATGCGCGAAAACCGCTCGCGCTGCGCGCTGTTGACGTAAGCGTCGAACACCATCGCCACCGCGCGCACGAAGTACCAGCCGATCGGCGTGACCTGAATGTCGCGCTCGCCGATTTGCACCAACCCCTGCTCGGCCAGCGCCTCCAGGCGTTCGAATTCCGCGGCGAAGGTATCGCGCATCGTGACGCCGTGTGCGTGCGCTATCGCCTCGAAATCGACGCGGCCCTGGCACATCAGCGCCATGATGACGTCGCGGCGCAGCAGGTCGTCGGCGCTGAGCAGCAGGCCGCGCTCGATGGGCAGGCGGCCCTGCTGCAGGGCTTCGTAGTAGGGGCCCAGCGTCTTCACGTTCTGGCTGTAGCTGTTGCCTACCTTGCCGATCGCCGAGACGCCCAACGCAACAAGATCGCAATCAGGCTGAGTGCTGTAACCCTGGAAGTTGCGGTGCAGCCGGCCCTCGCGCTTCGCCACCGCGAGGGCGTCACCGTGCAGCGCGAAATGGTCCATGCCGATGTGCGCGTAACCCCTGCCGATGAAACCCGCGATCGCCGCGCCGAGCATGTGCACGCGCGCGCCTGCCGCCGGCAGATCGACGGGGTCAATGCGCCGCTGCGGCTTGAAGCGTTGCGGCAGGTGGGCGTAGGCATAGAGCGCGATGCGGTCCGGCTTCAGCGAAGCGACCTGCTCGATCGTGCGTTCGAACGACTGCGGCGTCTGGCGCGGCAGCCCGTAGATCAGGTCGGCGTTGATCGACGCAAAACCGAGCCGGCGCGCCTCGAACATCAGCGTGCGCACCGACTCGTAGGGCTGCACGCGGTGCACCGCCTGCTGCACGTCGGGGTCGAAGTCCTGCACGCCGAAACTCAGCCGGTTGAAGCCGAGCGACTTCAGGTGCGCGAGCCGACCCGCGTCCACGGTGCGCGGATCGACTTCGATCGACAACTCGGCGGCGGGCTGAAAATCAAACGATGCGCGCAGCAGCGCCATCAGCGTCGTCAGTTCCGTGTCGGCCATGAAGGTCGGCGTGCCGCCGCCGAAATGCACTGCGTCAGCGGCCGGCCGGGGCCGAGCACCGCCAGCTGCAATTCGAGTTCGGTTTGCAGCGCCTGCAAGTATTCGCCGGCGCGCTCATGGTGGCGCGTCACGACCTTGTTGCAGGCGCAGTAGTAGCAGACCTGATCGCAAAACGGTATGTGCACATAGACCGACAGCGCATCGCGCGAGCCGCGGCGCGCGCGCTGCGCAAGCGCCTGCTGGTATTGCGGCGGGCCGAAGGTCTCGACGAAGCGGTCGGCGGTCGGGTACGACGTATAGCGCGGGCCGGGCATGTCGAGCCGGCGCAGCAAGGTGTCGGACAGAGCGGGGGGGGCGGCTGTGGCGAGCGTCATGGTGAGGCCGACTGTGCCAAGGCGCGCGCTCGCTCGCCTTGATCTGGCTCAAGGCGAGTCCGCATCAGGGTGCGAGTAGATATGCCAGACAGCGACGAACATCGCGGCGATGGTGGGGCCGAGCACGAAACCGTTGATGCCGAACACCGCCATGCCGCCGAGCGTGGTGAGCAGGACCACATAGTCCGGCATGCGCGTGTCCTTGCCCACCAGCGCCGGGCGCAGCAGGTTGTCGACCAGGCCGATCACGAGCACGCCGTAGGCGATCAGCGCCACGCCCTGCCAGACCTCGCCGGTCAGCAGGGAGTAGACGGCCACCGGCAGCCAGACCAGCCCTGCGCCGACGGCGGGCAGCAGCGACAGGAACGCCATCACGACGGCCCAGAGCACGGCGGCTTCGATGTCGAGGTACCAGAACGCCACGCCGCCCAGCGCGCCCTGGAGCGCCGCGATCAGCAGATTGCCCTTTACCGTCGCCCGGATCACGGTGGTGAACTTGTCGAACAACTCCTTCTGGTGGTGCGGCGCGAGCGGAATGGCGCGGCGCACGCTGTGCGCTATGGCCTGCGCGTCGCGTATCAGGAAGAACGCGAGGTACAGCGCGAGGAACAGGCCGACGATGAAGTCGAAGGTGTCGTAGCCGATGCGCAGCGCCTGGGTGGCGACGACCTGGCTGGCCTGGGCCAGCGTGCTCGCGAGCCGGCGTTGCAGTGCGTCGAAATTGCCCACGCCCAGGCGGTCGAGCAGGCTGACGACCCATGCAGGAAGCGCGTCGAACACGCCGCGGAAATACAGCCCGGGATTGACTTCTCCGGATTGGAGCCGCTGCACCGCGAGCGCCGCTTCGCGCGCCATCGTCGCGGCAACGAGCGCCAAGGGCAGGATGACGATGACGAGCACGATCAGCAGCGTCAGCATCGCGGTGGGGATGCGCCGGTGCCGCAGGCGCGGCAACAGCCAGCGGTACAGCGGCTCGAACAGCAGCGCGATGATCGAGCCCCACAGAATCGCGCCGTAAAAAGGCAGCAGGATCCAGCCCAGCGCCAGCGTGACGGCGAGCAGCAGCAGCAGCGGTGTCCGTTTTTCCAGGTAGGCCCTGTCGCTCTCTTCAGGTGGGGTCATGGGGCGGGGGGGTGGACGACGTATGTCGTCGGCCTGGGGGCGCTCATTCCCCTTGCGTCGGACGCCTCGCCGTACCCAGCCACAGCGTTACCGCCGAGGCCACGCTGATCAGGGCCCAGAACACAAGGAACGCGAAAGTGTAGATCGCCTGGCGGCTCAGGGGAATCGCTTCGCCGTCGAACCAATGCAGGGTCTGCGGATCGAGCAGCGCGAAGACCAGCATCTCGGTCACGCCGGCCATCACGAACGCCGGCCACAGTACCGTCAGTGCGCGAACCGCGAAGTGAGTCGAGCCCATGTTGCGCTACCGCTGCCCGCCGGTGGCGGCGTGGTTGCGGGCCTGGACTGCAGGGGCCTCGGTGGCCGCGACATCCGGTGCGACGCGCAGCACCGTGTCAGCGCCGTGCACGGCGATGCCCGCCGTCACGATGCCGGCAACCACCACCAGCGCCGGGCCCGCCAGCGCAAACCAGACCATGCCGACGCGCCACCAGGGCAGGTTCGGGCCCGCGTCGTGCGGGGGTAGGCGGTCGGGTGAGTTCATGGGATGCTCCTGGGGGCGGGAAGTTGGCGGGAAGTGGCCCCCTCTCCGGCGCGCGGGAGAGCATCTGTCATCCCGGCGCAAGTGCCACCCCGTGCTTGACACGGGGCCGGGATCCAGGATCTTCGGGCACAACCAACGGTGGATCCCGGCCCCCGTATCGTGGCACGGGGCAACGGTTCGCCGGGATGACATGAGAGGGTTGGGATGAGGCATGTTGCTGGTCAGGTGCGAAGATGACACTCAGCGCGGTATGACGAAAGTCGACTTCTCAACCAGCGTCGCGCCGCTGGAAACCATCGTGATGGTGAAGCGTACCTTGTGCACGCCGGCGCCGGCCGCCGCGGCCGCCTCGGGCGCGAGGCGCAGCGCCACCGGCATCCAGCGTGCCTGCGCCGCGCCAACCTCGACCTCATTGCTGGAGGCCAGCGCGGCGCCGGCCAGACCCTCGATGCTGACGCGATAGCGCTGCACGACCTCGGTCGCGTTCATGACCTGCAGGCGGTAGCTGTTCTCGACAAAGCCTTCGCCGACCAGGCGCGCGAGCGCACCGCGGTCGCGCACGACGTCGACCTTGAACGGCGTGCGCAACACCAGGCTGAGCGCGAAACCGAACGCGATCAGCAGCAGGATCGCGCTGTAGATCAGCACGCGCGGCCGCGCCACGTGACGCCACGTGAGCCCGGCGCCCGGCCGCCCGAAGCCGGGCTCGGTCCCGCTCGGCGGGAGGGCGCGCAGCGCCATGGGTGCTCCATCGTGCGCCTTGCTCCATCCGCCGGAGATGGAGTTTTGCGTGGCGTAGCGGATCAGCCCGCGCGGCGACCCCATCTTGTCCATCACGCCGTCGCAGGCGTCGATGCACGCCGTGCAGCCGATGCACTCGTATTGCAGCCCGTCGCGGATGTCGATGCCGGTCGGGCAGACCTGCACGCACAAGGTGCAGTCGATGCAGTCGCCTTTGCCGACCGACCGGGCGTCGACGTTGCGCGCGCGCGAGCCACGCGGCTC
>JANNKM010000046.1:0-8786 GCA_031396305.1 Rhizobacter sp. | reverse complement strand
CGTTGGCCTTGAGCATGTCGACCAGCGCCTCGCACATCGCCTTGGGCTGCTGCAGCATCAGGAAGAGGTTCGGCAACTTCATCTCGACCAGCCGGCGCGACAGCGCGGTTGGCGCCAGGAACGGGTAGCCGTAGCGGTTGGCCAGTGGCGCGACGGCGAAATTCGCGCCGCTGCCCCAGGGCGCCAGCACCAGGTCGACCTTGTCGCTGCCCATCAGCTTCTCGTAGCTGCGCACGCAGGTCTCGATGTCGCTGCGGTCGTCCGAGCTGATCAGCTCGATCTGGCGCTTCGTACCGTTGACGTCCAGGCCGCCGGCGGCGTTTTGCTGCTCAGCCCACAGCAGGTAGTTGGGCTCCTGGCTGATCTGCGCGCCGCCGGTCCACGGGCCCGTGCGGGCGATCGCGTAGCCGATGCGCACCGGGCCGCTCTGCGCCAGCGCCGGTAGCGCAATGCTCGCAGCGCCCGCGGCGAGAGTTTTGACCGCGCTGCGGCGGGTGACGGACGAGGTGGCATTCATGCGCTGTCTCCTTGAGGGCTCTTGACCAGCAGTGGATCGTAGCGAGCGTACATCGGCAATGCTTTGCCCGCCATGCAGGCGGGGTTGACGATTTGTGCAGCGCATACCCGGGGTTTCCCTAGGCGAACTGCCGGTTGCAGGCCTCGTGCGGGCCGGGTGCGCTCCGGATAATCGGCGAGGCCCTGTCCAATTCCCGGGAGAAGCGCATGAGCACAGCCATGCCGGCAATGAGCACTGATCAGGTTTCGCCGCGCGACCGTATCCCGTTTTGGAGCGACTGGGTCAATCGATTGTTTTCCGGCCTGCAGTCCGACTTGTACGGTGATACCGACTTCGACGGCCGTATCGCCAGCGCGCACGCCGGGGACGTGGTGTTGACCCGTCTGGAATCGAACCGGCACCGCGTCATGCGCTCGGCGTCACAGGTGCGTGGCAGCGATCGCGGTTACCTGAAGATCGTCGCACCCTTTCACGGCTGCGCCGGTGTCGAGCAGAAGGGCCGAGCGGCCTGGGTCTCGGCTGGGGAGTGGAGCATCTACGACACCACCGACACTTACGCGGTTTCGAACCCGGTGCGCGTGGAACACCTGATCGTCATGGTGCCCAAGGCAGACCTCGCCGAGCGGGGCTTGTGCATCGACGAACTGATGGCGCGCCGGCTCGGCGGGAACGGAGGCATTGCCCGCGTGACGCTGGAAACAATGCGCAGTGCCTGGCGCGAACTGCCGGGCATGAGCGACGAGGCGGCGCGCAGCCTGGGCGAGGTGATCACCCAATGTGTGCACCTCTCTCTGCTCGACTTGGCGGGGCGCGGCACTGCGGCCACGCAGCTCGAGACGCTGCGCGATCGCATCAAACTGCATGTGATGCGGCACCTTGGAGACCCGGAACTCTCGGTCGAGCAGATTGCTCGTGCGCTGAACTGCAGCCGCAGGCATCTGTACAACGCCTTCTCGGACGAACCCGAGGGTGTGGCCGGTTACGTGCTTGCGCGCCGGCTCGAGGCTTGCTGCGCTGCCTTCCATGACCCGCGCCTGGACGAGCGCTCGATCACTGAGATTGCGCTGGCGCATGGGTTTTCCAACATGGCGCACTTCAGCAGGGTGTTTCGCAACCACGCGAGCCTGTCGCCGACCGAGTATCGGCGCGAACGAGTGTCCGTCTAATAGGTCGGGCCGAGGCGTGCAGGGCGGCTGCGCCGCCACCGCTCAGCTCTTCGGTTTCGATGAGACCTTGTGTCTCATGAGGCGCCCCTTCTCCCGCTCCCAGTCGCGTTTCTTCTCGGTATTGCGCTTGTCGTGCTCGGCCTTACCCTTGGCCAGTGCGATTTCGCATTTCACCCGACCGCCCTTGTAGTGCAGGTTCAGCGGCACGAGGGTGAAGCCCTTTTGCTCGACCTTGCCGATCAATCGCTTGATCTCTTCCTTGTGCATCAACAGCTTCTTCGTTCGGTCGGCCTCCGGGCGGATGTGCGTTGACGCGCTGCGCAGCGCGTCGATGCGGCAGCCGATGAGGTACAACTCGCCGTCGCGGATCACGACAAAGCCGTCGGTGAGCTGCACCTGACCGGCGCGCACGGCCTTGATTTCCCAGCCTTCGAGCACCATGCCGGCTTCATGGCGCTCCTCGATGTGGTAATCGAAATGGGCGCGGCGGTTTTCGGCAATGGACATGAGGCGGGGTGCCGTGTGGGCGGCCCGAGACGGGCCCCATAGAATTTGCCCATTGTATGAAGCGCGTCGCCAAGTCCGTGTTGCTCTGGTACTCGCCGCGCGAGATGTACACACTCGTGACCGGGGTTGCCGAGTATCCGCAGTTCCTGCCCTGGTGCGCGAACGCCGAGGTCCTGGAGCGGCACGACGATGGCGTGACCGCGCGAATGCACCTGTCCTACGCAGGCGTGCGCCACGCTTTCACGACGCGCAATGTGAACGCGGCCGACACGTCGGTGCACGTGGCGCTGATTGACGGGCCGTTTTCCCGGCTCGACGGGAGCTGGCAGTTCGTTGCGCTGCCACTGCCCGGCGCCGACGCAGCGCACGCGTGCCGCATCGAATTCGAGCTGGTCTACGCGTTTTCGAACGCCGCGCTCGAAGCCGTGCTGAGTCCGGTGTTCGACAAAATTGCGAACACCCTCGTCGATTCATTCGTCAAGCGTGCCGAGCAGGTGTATGGACCGCGCTGACGCCGGCGTGTTGAAGGTGGAAGTGATCTACTCCCCGCATGCGGGCGAGTTCGATGTCGTGCAATTGCGCTTGCCAGCCGGCGCGTGCGTGGGCGACGCACTGCGGCAAAGCGGACTGCTCGCGCGGCACCCGCAGATCGACCTGGAGCGCCACAAGGTCGGCGTATGGGGAAAGTGGAAGGGGCTGGAGGAGCCCCTGCGCGATCTGGACCGGGTGGAGGTCTACCGGCCGCTGCTCGTTGAACCCATGGAGGCTCGACGCAGGCGGCAGCGCCAGGCTACTTGCAGTCCGAAGCGATGATTTCGCGGGTGCGCGCTTTTTCTTCGGCGCGGGCCCTGTCGTCGAGCACCTCACGCTCGCCGCTGGCGTTGGTGCGGGTCATGCGCAGCCCGTCGTCGAGCGACTTCATGTGGCCGCGGGCGCGGCTGCAGTTGTCGGCCTTGGCGAGCGCCAGCTTTTCAGCCTGAGCGAGTTCCTCTGCCTTGGCCTTGGCGGCCTTTTCCTGCTCGGCCTTGCTGCGGCGGGCTTCCAGCTCGGGATCTGCACCCCTCGCTCCCGGCGCGGCCGAGGCCGCGGCCGCGGGCGCCGCAACAGAGACGACACCTTGACGCCCGGTCGTGGAGCGCTGCAGAACGTCGTTCGCGGGGATTCCCGGTGGCGGAGGCAAGTCGCTGTACTGAACGACGCCGCTCTTGTCGCGCCACTTCCATTGCGCCGATGCGGGCGCGGCAAGGCTCGCGCCGACCAGGAAAGCCATGGTGAGAAGGGTGAATCGCTGCATGATGGATCAATGCCATTGGGGCTGTGGCCGAGTTTACCGGTCAGGCACCCTCCCGAGCAGTGACAAGGTGTCAGAGGCAGAGCCTCAACCGGGGTCAGATTGGGCGCGAGCAGGGGCTCCGTATACTTCGCTTTTGCGTCAGGAGACATCTTCCATGCGCCTGCTCGGTAAAGCGCTCACCTTCGACGACGTGTTGCTGGTGCCCGCCTTCTCCCAGGTCCTGCCGCGCGACACCAGCCTCTCGACCGCGCTGTCGCGCAATATCAGACTCAATCTGCCGCTGGTCTCCGCGGCCATGGACACGGTGACGGAGGCGCGCCTAGCGATCGCGATCGCCCAGGAAGGTGGCATCGGCATCGTGCACAAGAATCTCGCGCCGAAACAGCAGGCGGCCGAGGTCGCGCGCGTGAAGCGCTATGAATCGGGGCTGTTGAAAGACCCGATCACGATCTCTCCCGGCGTGCCGGTGCGCCATGTGATCGAATTGTCGAAGCAGCACGGCATCTCCGGTTTTCCGGTCGTGGAGGAAGGCCGGGTCGTGGGCATCGTCACGAACCGCGACTTGCGCTTTGAGACGCGCCTGGACGTTCCCGTGCGTGAAATCATGACGCCGCGCGAGAAGCTGATCACGGTGCGTGAAGGCGCCTCGCTGGCCGAGGGCAAGGCGCTGATGCACCGCCACAAGCTGGAGCGTGTGCTGGTCGTGAACGAGGCGTTTGAACTGCGTGGTCTGATGACCGTGAAAGACATCACGAAGCAGACGAGCTTCCCCGACGCCGCCCGCGATGGCCAGGGCAAGTTGCGCGTGGGCGCGGCGGTGGGCGTGGGCGAGGGCACCGAAGAGCGGGTCGAACTGCTGATCAAGGCCGGGGTTGACGTTCTCGTCGTCGACACGGCGCACGGCCACAGCGCCGGGGTGATCGAACGCGTGCGCTGGGTAAAGCGCAACTTTCCGCAGATCGACGTGATCGGGGGCAATATCGCCACCGGCGCCGCGGCGCGCGCGCTGGTGGAGGCGGGTGCTGACGCAGTGAAAGTGGGCATCGGCCCGGGGTCGATCTGCACCACACGCATCGTCACCGGCGTGGGCGTGCCGCAAATCTACGCGATTCAGGAAGTCGCCAAGTCGATCGCCGGCAGTGGCGTGCCGCTGATCGCCGACGGTGGTGTGCGCTACTCGGGCGACCTGGCCAAGGCCATCGCCGCGGGCGCCGACAGCGTGATGATGGGCGGCGCGTTCGCAGGCACGGAAGAAGCGCCCGGCGAGACGATTCTGTACCAGGGTCGCACCTACAAGAGCTATCGCGGCATGGGGTCGCTCGGCGCGATGCAACAGGGATCGGCGGACCGCTACTTCCAGGAAAGCTCGGACTCCTCCACAGCCAATTCCGCCAAGCTCGTGCCCGAGGGCATCGAGGGCCAGGTGCCCTACAAGGGCACGGTGGTCGCGGTGATTTTCCAGATGGCGGGCGGCCTGCGCGCCTCGATGCACTATTGCGGCTGCACCAGCATCGCCGAGATGCACGAACGCGCCGAGTTTGTCGAGATTTCATCGGCAGGCATGCGCGAAAGTCACGTCCACGATGTACAGATCACGAAGGAAGCACCGAACTACCGCATGGAGTAGGGCATTGCCAATCTCGTTTCCAACACTTCAGGCGTTAGATTGAGCGACATCGACAAGGCGCCGGCTCGGTCGGCGGCGGTGGGGGAGGCCACGCAGCGGCCCGAGGCGGCGATGCGTTTCATCATGGTCACGGTGCTGATCGACATGATCTCGATCGGCATCATGGTCCCGGTGTTGCCCGCGCTGGTGGGGCAGTTCACCACCTCGCAAAGCGAGCAGGCGTTCTATTACGGTGCCGTCACGTTCGCCTTTGGACTGGCGAGTTTCTTTGGCGCGCCGGTGATCGGAGCGCTGTCAGACCGGTACGGGCGCCGGCCCGTGCTGCTGCTGGGGTTTTGCGGGCTGGCTCTGGGCTTCTTCGTCACGGCGCTGGCCACGGCGATGTGGATGCTGATCGTGGTGCGTCTGTTCAGCGGCGCGATGCAATCCAACGCCTCGGTCGCGAATGCCTATGTCGCAGACATCAGCACGCCCGACGAACGCGCCAGGCGCTTCGGCATGCTCGGCGCCATGTTCGGCATCGGATTCATCCTCGGGCCGATGCTCGGGGGATTGCTCGGCGGCGTCAACTTGCAGTTGCCGTTCTTCGCGGCCGGAGTGCTCTCGCTTTGCAACCTGCTCTATGGCTACTTCGTCTTGCCGGAGTCGTTGGCGGTCGAAAAGCGCCGAAAGTTGGCGTGGCGGTCGACCAACCCCTTCACTGCGCTGCGCGACCTGGCGCAACTGCGCGGCGTCGGCATGTTGGTCGGCATGATCGCCTGCAACGGTCTCGCACAATTCATCCTCTACACGTGCTGGGTGCTCTACGGCAGCTTCAAGTTCGGCTGGGGCCCGGTGGACAGCGGCTGGTCGCTGGCTGCGGTGGGTGTGGTCTCGGTGATCGTGCAAGGCGGTCTGATCGGGCCGCTGCAGAAGCGCTTCGGCGTAAAACACCTGGCGCTGGCAGGGCTGGTGTCGTCCGCGCTCGCCTACCTCTTCTATGGCGCGGCCACACAAGGCTGGATGATGTACGTCATCATTGCCTGCAATCTGCTCGGCTTCACGATACAGGCAACGACCAACGCGCTGGTTTCCGGCGCAGCGACCGCAGATACGCAAGGCCAGACCATGGGTTCGGTGAGTTCACTCAACAGCCTGATGGCCGTCATCGCACCGATGATCGGTGCGCCGTTGCTTGCCATGGTGTCGCACCTGGCGCCGGGTGACTGGCGCATCGGCGCACCGTTCTACTTCTGCGCCGCCTTGCAGGCCGTGGCCCTGCTGTTTGCCTGGATGCATTTCCGCGGCGAGGCGGCAACCCAGGCCCGCACGACGGCGGCCACCAACGCTGCGGCATAACCACCGGCGCCATCACGATGCACGACAAGATCCTGATCCTCGACTTTGGTTCGCAGTTGACGCAACTCATCGCACGGCGCGTGCGCGAGGCGCATGTGTATTGCGAAATTCATCCGAACGACGTCAGCGATGCCTTCATTCGCGAGTTCGCGCCCAAGGGAATCATTTTGTCGGGCAGCCACGCCTCGACCTATGAAGACCATGAGTTGCGTGCGCCACAGGCGGTGTGGGACTCGCGGGTGCCGGTGCTCGGCATCTGCTACGGCATGTTCACGATGGCGGTGCAGCAAGGCGGAACGGTCGAGGCCAGCAGCCACCGGGAATTCGGCTATGCCGAGGTGCGTGCGCACGGGCACACGAGGCTGCTGGCCGGCATTGAAGACTTTGAAACGCCTGAGCACCACGGCATGCTCAAGGTGTGGATGAGCCACGGCGACAAGGTCACCGCCTTGCCACCCGGATTCAAGCTGATGGCGAGCACACCGAGCTGCCCCATCGCTGGAATGGCCGACGAGGCTCGCGGCTACTACGGCGTGCAGTTTCACCCTGAAGTGACGCACACGCTGCAAGGGCGCGAATTGCTGAACCGGTTTGTGCTCGAGATCTCCGGCGCCAGACCCGACTGGGTGATGGGCAACTACATTGACGAGTGCGTGGCGCGCATCCGCAGCCAAGTTGGCAACGAGCACGTCATCCTGGGACTGTCGGGTGGGGTCGACTCGAGCGTCGCCGCTGCGCTGATCCACCGCGCCATCGGCGAGCAGCTGACATGCGTCTTCGTCGACCACGGATTGCTGCGCCTGAACGAGGCCGCCCAGGTCATGGACATGTTCGTGGGTCGGCTGCACGCTAGTGTGGTGCATGTGGATGCGAGCGCACAATTCCTGGCGGCACTGGCCGGCGTGACAGACCCCGAAGCGAAACGCAAGATCATCGGCCGCGAATTCGTCGAGGTGTTCCAGGCGCAGGCGAACAATCTGAAGGGTGGAGCGGGAGGCAAAAGCGAGGCCGTCAGTTGGCTGGCGCAGGGAACGATCTACCCCGACGTCGTCGAATCCGGTGGCACAAAGTCGAAGAAGGCAACATCGATCAAGAGCCATCACAACGTCGGCGGGCTGCCGCAGACGCTCGGGCTGAAGCTGCTTGAGCCGCTGCGTGAATTGTTCAAGGATGAAGTGCGGGAACTCGGCGTCGCACTCGGTCTGCCGCACGACATGGTGTACCGCCATCCCTTCCCGGGTCCGGGCCTGGGCGTGCGCATCCTCGGCGAAGTCAAGCGCGAGTACGCCGAGCTGCTGCGCCGCGCCGACGCGATCTTCATCGAAGAATTGCGCAACACGCGAGACGCCGCGAGCGGCAAGACCTGGTACCAGCTCACGAGCCAGGCCTTCGCGGTGTTCTTGCCGGTGAAGAGCGTGGGGGTGATGGGCGATGGCCGCACCTACGAACACGTGGTCGCGTTGCGCGCCGTGCAGACCAGCGACTTCATGACCGCAGACTGGGCCGAATTGCCCTATGCGCTGCTGAAGAAAGTGTCGAGCCGCATCATCAACGAAGTTCGTGGCATCAACCGCGTCGCGTACGACGTGTCGAGCAAGCCTCCGGCGACGATCGAGTGGGAGTGAGGGGGGGTTAGTTTTTGAGGGTTCGCGCGGTCTATCGGGGACTATCGGAAACAGCGCTGGGAAGCGCTTTCACGCCCTCGCAAGTCGTTGATTGACAATCGGATTCCCGTTTTGAGCTGCCAGCGAGCTTTCGCGGACTATCGGGAACGATCGCGGGCAAGCGGAAATTTTTGACGGTAAGACTGACGGTCAAAACTCGACGCCAAATCTTCGGCAGCGTCTTACCGTCACGTCAAAGTCAGGCCTGACGGTAAATTTCGAGGCGATTCGCGAGCATTCATGCGGGTTTGCGGGCGGCAGCAGCATTCTTGGCCGCTGACGGTAAATCGCAAGAACTCCTGCACCGCAACCGTTCAATCCAAGCACTCTTCCTTGCGATCTCCGAGGCGAAGGGGAGGGCGCCGAGCACAGTTGCTCCTCGGCGCGTCGTTGACAGATGGAACTACATCATCAACGACTTGGCGTCACGATGAAAATGGGCGACCCGTGAGACTGGGTGTCGGCTGTCCGTACCTGAGCTGTCGTGCTAGTTGCTGATGTGTAGACCGGCAGTCGGCCATGACCTGCCGTTCGACGCCGAGGGTTGAACGTCGGGAACAGTTAAGGCTTATGCAACACCTGCCCGCAGGCAGCGAGGGCTCGCGATCACCTGCGCGTGAGGGCAGGTGTCGCACAAGCCTTAACTGAAGCCGACCGTGAATGTATGGCACGG
>JANNKM010000481.1:0-9509 GCA_031396305.1 Rhizobacter sp. | reverse complement strand
CTCGGCGCGGTGCCGGCGCAGCACCGAAGCCAGGTCGCTGCGCGCCGCGGCCTGGGCCGCGGCGGCCGTGGTCCACTGCAGCAGATGGCGCCGGCTGAACCCCATGCGGTACAGCGCGCGGGCGATCGCATCCAGCGACAGCGCGGCCTGCTGCAGCAGCTGCGCCAGCTGGAACAGCGCGCCGCACAGCGCGCGCGCCAGGTCGGACGCCGCCTGGCGATAGAAGTGGCGCTTGGCGATGTCGTCGCGCGAGGGCGAAAAGCCGGCCACCGCGCCCAGCAGCGGCCCGGCCGAAAAGGCCGCCAGCACCAGCGCCAGCGCCGCCCAGGGCGACAACCCGTGGCCGGTGAGCGCCAGCAGCAGCAGCGCCAGCGACATCGGCGCGACGAGCGAGCGGCGCAGGTTGTCGAACATCTTCCAGCGGTTGATGCCGCGCAGCGGATATTTCGAGCGTTGCAGCATGAACGGCAACAACTGCCAGTCGCCGCGCGTCCAGCGGTGCACGCGCGAGGCCGCCACGTCGGCGTGGAAGGGCGCCTCCTCGATCAGCGTGATGTCGCTCACCGTGGCGCAGCGCACGATCGAGCCTTCGAGCAGGTCGTGGCTGAGCACCTGATCTTGCGGCAGGCGCCCCGCCAACACCACCTGCATGGCGCGCACGTGGAGCAGCCCCTTGCCGCTGAACGTTCCCTCGCCGAACAAATCCTGGTAGACCTCGGAGCTGGCCGCGCTGTACGGGTCGATGCCAGACTGCCCGGCAAACAGCCAGTGGAACAACGTGAAGTCCTTCGGCGCCGGCAGCGGCGTGACGATGCGCGGCTGCAGGATCGTGTAGCCGCCGACGACGCTGCGACCGTCGGCGCTCAGTCGAGGCTGGTTGTGCGGATGCGCTGCCACGCCCACCAGCTCGCGCAGGCGCCCGGGGGGCAACTGGGTGTCACTGTCGAGCGTGACGATGTACGGCGTCTGCGGCGCGACGCGCGAGCTCTCGCCGAGGTCGAAGAATGGAAACGCCGCGCCGGGCGCCAGGGCGTCGACGAGTTGCTCGAGCTTGCCGCGCTTGCGCTCCCAGCCGATCCAGCGCTGTTCGGTCTCGCTCCAGCTGCGGCCGCGATGCAGCAAGATGAAACGCGGCGCGGGCGCTTCAGACTCATTGGCCGCTTGCGGGGCTGGTGCATGGCGTTCGTTCAGCGCGTCGATCTGCGCTTTGGCAAGAGCCAGCAGCGGTGCGTCGGAAGCCGCGAGCGGCGCATCCGCGTCGGCCCAGTCGGTGAGCAGGGCGAACTGCGCGTGGCGCTCGGGATTGGCCAGGGAGTGCAGTTGCAGCCG
This sequence comes from Rhizobacter sp., assembly GCA_031396305.1. Taxonomy (GTDB): domain Bacteria; phylum Pseudomonadota; class Gammaproteobacteria; order Burkholderiales; family Burkholderiaceae_C; genus JAEMQF01. The sequence goes on along the minus strand of JANNKM010000481.1, from coordinate 8,180 downwards.
GTGCACCAGATGCGTGATGGAGACCGCGTCGGTAAGCATCGCCGGCACCACGACGATCACCCGATGCTCGGCAGGAATACCGCTCGCCAGGGCCAGCCGCGGCAGGTGTTCGGGCCGGGCCGACTCGCTGATCAGCCGATTCATCACCGCGACCACGGCCTCCGAAGCCGGGAACATCATCAACAGCGCGCCCGCCAGCGTCAGCCAGAGCGGCCCGGCGCCGGCCGGGTCCGCGGGGTCGCGCAGCAGCAGCCATGCCACCAGGCCCAGGCTGCCCAGCAGCAACGAACCCAGGTAGGCAGGCAAGGCGAGCCGCCGCGCGGCGCTGCGCCCCGCGGTCGCGGCGCGCAGTGCGAGGTTGCGTGTCAGGCCGAGGGCGCTGAGCAGAGCCGGTCGGCCGGCGCCGCGCAGCCAGTGGCCTGGCACCGCGGCGGCGCTGTCGGGGCCTGGCGCCGTGGCAATCAGCGCCAGCAGCGATTGCGCCACCGACACTTCGCCGCGGCCGCAGCGCCGCGCCAGGACTTCGATGCCGTGCAGGGTCTGGTCGCGAGTGGCGCCGTGTTCGGCGGCGAACATCGGCGAGGTGAGCATGAGCCGCATCAACACGCTCGAACGCGCGACGATGTCGGGCCAGTCGGCGTCGCCCAGTGCGCGCAGCGACGTGACCGCGTTGCTCACGCTCAGGTTGTCGGCGGTCTGGTCCGCGGTTTCCTGGACCTGCATCGCCGCCAGGTCGGGCAGCGCGCCGCGCAGCCACGCGTCCAGGCCCGGCTGCGCGTCCGTGACCGGACTGCGGGCAGCGCGCGCCGACAGCGCCCGGTCATGCAGGCGCAGCCCCATCTGCGCCAGGAACACCCGGCCGACGCCGCGCCGGTTCATCGCGTCGAGCAGGCGGTCGAGGTCGTCGACGCTCAATGTGTCGAGCCGATCGCAGCACAGGTTGGCCACTTCGCGCGCCGCCTTGTTGCTCGCCACACGCTCGGCCAGACGGCGCAGGTTTTCGATCAGCACGACGCGCAGCGTCGTGGGCAGCGCCCACATCTCGCTCAGGTTGAGTTCGCGCACCTCCTGGTAGGCGCCGAGATAGTTCAACAGCAGGTCTTCGTCGAACGCGCCGTCGGTGTGCGCCACGAATGCCCAGGCGACGCCGTAGACCCGCGGCAGGCCCGCCAGGGGATCGTCCAGCAACACCGGCAGCGCGCGAAAGTAGCGGTGCGGCAAGCCCTTGCTGATTTCTTCGAGCTGGGCCTCGATCAGGTGGAAGTTGTCGAGCAGCCATTCGGCCGCGGGGCTCACGTCGTAGCCGGTGGCCGCCTGCGCGCCGATGTAGCGGTGCGCCTCGCGCAGCGCGCCGATGTTGCTGCGCAGGCGCGGAAAGAACGTCGCCGCGCGCGACGCCGCATGCGCCGCGCGGTGCGTTTCACCGAGGCTGCGGCCGTGCTGGGCGAAGCGCTCGCGGCCGAAGATCTCCGATCGGATCGGCGGCTCGACCGGGCCCCGTGAGTCGTCCAGTATGTCGCGCAGCGCCGCCTGCGCCATCGGCAGCAGGCGCAGCAGCTCGGGTTGCGGCATGCTCTAGAACGCCAGTGAGGCCAGGCCGATCAGCAGCGCGGCCAGCACCAGCGTCGTGACGAAGCGCGGGGCCACGAACCCGTTCATCGATTCGGCGATGCAGCGTAACGTGAACCAGCGGCCTCGCGAGACGTGGCAGCGACCCAGGTGTTCGCCGAGTTGCGCCAGTTCCATCGGCGAGGTGTCCACGCTGTCGCCGAACGACGCGGTGCTCCAGAGCGCAGGGGCAGTTGCAGGGGTGGTCAAGGTGGGCTCCGCGGGGGCGGCCGTGCGGCCGCACAAGGTTGAAGGGATTCGCTGTGTCTGCGAGACGATGCGCTGCGGGCGGGGTCAATTCAACAGACGTTGCGCACAGCTTGGCGCAAGGGCGCGTCTGCGTCTGTGGGCTGGCGCACCAAGTGCCGCCGCGCCATCCACACTTGGGGCGGCTGGACTGCCCCGGGGAAACCCATGTAGGACAGCTCCAATGCGCGCTGGAGACGTTTGCTTACATCCAGCCATCGCCTGCGCCGATCGCAACTGCGCGACGTTCGGCGCAAGCTCCAGATCAGCACTATGGAGCTTGTCATGAATGCACTGCCGATTTGCCTTGTACCCTCGTTCGAAGTGTCTTATGTGTCGCTGTTCATGCCAGGCCGGGCGCTCGCCTTTCCGTGCGACGCGAGCGGGCACGTCGATATCGACGCCCTGTCCGACAAAGCCAGGCTGAACTACTTCTTCGCGCGCGCCATGGTCGGCAGGGACTATTCGCTGCCCAGCGTCGGCCAGCCTGCGATAGCTTGACCTGACGAGTGACATCCGCCGTCATACCGGTTGCCGGTATCCACTCGTTGAAGAGCCGCGCGCGGTGAATTGCCCGTGGCGTTCAACCAGTGGATCCCGGCGTGCGCCGGGATGACAATTTCTTGCGTCGTCTAGTCAGGTGGCTGGATAGCCAAGCAAAGAAGAGAGCGACAAAGGAAACTTCGTCGCTCTGAATCGTCCAGGCGGCATCAAGGGCGGCGTCGGCCGCTTGATGTCGCCTCGTCCTGAATTCCCGCTCAGGATTTCGCCGGCTCGACGGTCAGCTGGTTGTCCACTGCAAGCACGCCCTTCACACCGCCGGCCAACGTGGTGGCACGCTCGCGTGCTTCGTTGCTCGGCGCCGTGCCGCGCAGCGCGACCTTGCCGGCGTCGGTATCGACGTTGATCTTCAACATGCTGAGCATCGTGTCCTTTGCCAGCTCGGCCTTCACGCTCGTCGTGATGACGGCGTCAGCCACCTTGTCGCCGGCCTTGTCGGCTGCGGCCTTGACTCCCGCCACGGCCTCCGAAGTTGTGGACGGGGTACCGCTGGTGCTGCTCGGTGCGGTGGCGGTGCTGTTGTCGCGTGGGCTGCAGCCGGCGATTCCAATCATTGCAGCGAGAACGCCTGCGGACGTGAGGGTGAGAATTGATGTGTTCATGGCAGTTCCTCGGGTGTGGCCGGAAATGCCCGGCCTGGGTTCAACGGCCTGGCGTACACAGCGCGTTCGATGTGCCGACAGGAAGTGCGCCAAGCCTACGGGGCGGGACACGTTGGCGCAGTCAGCGGGCCGGAGCTTTGCCTGTCGGACGATGCCCACAACAGCGCCACTGACCCAGGGGCGCGAGGCGTGACATTTCGGAACAGCGGTGAGATTCTGTTTCCGGGGCGGGGGCATGTGGGGTGCCGTACAGACGACGCGGCAGTGATCTCGCAAAGTCGTTTCCATGGACATGATTCCCTGCGCGATCAACGAACCTGCCGCCAACGCCGAACAGGATTGGGACGCCCAGTTCGAGGCCGTCAGAGTGCGACTCAGGCAAACCGTGGTCGAAGGCGTCGGCGAACCGACCGAGGCGCACACCTACGACGCGACGGCGCGGCTGCGGGCCTGCGTGCGCGACGGCCTGGCCGCGCTCGACCAGCTGCACGCAATGCTGCTGCTTCAACGTGCGGGCCAGGCGCCACGCGGATCGTCCATCGGCAATGCGCAAGGTGGGCGGCATCCCGCTGTGGTGGACCGACTCGCGGCGCAGCCAAACCGCGACGCGTTTTGCGCATTGCTGGATCGGGCGCTGGCCCGCGCCAGTGCCGAGCCGAGCGTGCTCGCCGTGCTTTGCATCGATCTCGACGGCTTCAAGGTGATCGGTCATTTGCATGGGAGCGAAGTCGGCGACGAGCTGCTGCGCAGCGTCGCCGCGCGCCTGTGCCGAGCGGTCCGCGGCGACGACCTCGTGAGCCGCTTGGAAGGGGACGAGTTCGCCTGTCTGCTGCGCGGTTTGCCTGCCGGCCGGGTGCAACTGAGCCGGTTGGCGTGCAAACTGTTCGATGCGGTGTCGGCGCCGTTTCGCATTGGCGCTCTCGACCTGACCGTGCGGCCCAACATCGGCGTGGCGATCTGGCCGCTGCACGGTGCCACGGCATCGGCCCTGCTCGGCAGCGCCGATGCCGCGTTGGGCTACGCCAAGCAGCGTCAGACCGGGTATGCATTTTTCGATCGACGCAACGACGCGCCGACGGGGCAAGTTGCAGTCGCCGGCGCGAGCGCGCTGGCGTAGAGATCGTTGTCGAACGCAGGAGTGACCATGCCCGACTTTTCGGCCGGTTCGAGGGTTTTCGCGCTGCGTGGCAGCGCCGAACATTCTGGGTTGCAGATGCCCACCGCGCCTTCGCTGCCCACGCCGAACGAACGCGACTTCGCGATGCTGCGCACCGCTTATGGCGCCAGCGGCGGCATTGCGCGCGCCAATGACCTTGCCCGCTTGCGCGAGCAACCTTGCTGCGACTATTGCATGAGTCTTGAAAAGCTCATTGCACTCGGTGCTGTGTTCGGCTTTGACTGGCAGAGCACTTGCTGGATTCCGATGTTTCAGTTCCAGGCCGACCTGCGCCTCAAGCCCGGGCCGCGCAAGGTGCTCGCCGAAGTGGCCGGCGTGTGCGATGGCTGGAGCCTGGCGGTCTGGTACGTTCGGCCCTGCCCGAGCTTGAGCTGCCACAGCCCGGTTGAGCTGGTCGACTCGAATTTGCCGGAAGTCCTGCAAGCGGCGCGCGACGATCGGCGCCTGCTGATCGGCTGACCCGGCGTCCGGGCGATCAGTTCGAGAGCAGGCCGTGCGCGGCGGCCACGTCGTACGAGCCGAACACCTGCTGCGCGGGCTTCACTTCGGGCAGCACATAGACCAGGGCGCGGCGCGACGCGAAGGTGGGGCGGATGAAGGCTTCGTAGAAGGCCACCGGCACGTTGATGCAACCGTAGGAAATGCGGTTGTCATCGCTGCTCGGCGTCGCGAGCCGCTCAATCCGGCGTTCCTGCGCATCGGTCACGCGCACGCGATGCATCGACACGGCCGCAGCATAGTCGACCCATACCACGTCTTCACCGAGGGAGTTGCGGCCGCGCTCGGCAATGAAGCGCCCGGCGGGGGTGGTCCGCTCTGCCGGCAGCACGTCGGCAATCGGCCGCGCACCAATCCCCGCCACCGAGTCATCGCCCGGCGCGGCGCCGAGCAGCACCGGCGTCGAGCCGCGCAGGCGCGCGTCGGCGTCAAAGACATGCACGCGGGCGTGCTTCTTGTCGATGATGATGAAGTCCATGCCCACGTTGTCGCGCGAATCGGCCACCCAGTCGGCCACGTGGCGGGCGTCGGGCGAGGGCTTGTGCGTACCGAAGTCGGCGACACGAGGCGTCGCGGCGACAGATTCTGCGATGGCTTGAGCGATAGGGGGAGCGACCGGCACGGCTGAGGCTGACCGGATCCCGGGTGGGATCGCGATCGCCAGTACCGACGCGCCCAGCAGCAGCCCGCGCCGAATACTTTCGGCGATGTCACGGCGGGCCACCGCCCAGTGGATTGACGATGCGGCTGCCATCGGCGTGAGTGCCGGTTTGAAGTGCAGCCGCCGCATCGCTGAACCGCAGGGTCAGTTCCGGTCGGCTTGGGCGGCGCGCTCGGTCGTCATGCCGGACGAATCGGTCGACGATGTCGTGGACGAGCTCGACGCAGACGGCGTGGTGCCTGACTGCGACGAATCGTTCGACATGGTCGACGAGGGCATGGTCGACGACGGACTCATCGAAGAAGGACTCGTCGAAGAAGGCATGTTCGACGAAGGCATCGTCGAAGACGGCGTCGTCGTCTGAGTTTGCGTCTCCGTCGTCGTTGTGGTGGCAGTTTGCGCGTAGACCATGCCGATCGCGCCGACCACGGAGGCGGCGGCCGCCGCTGAGATGAAGAACCTGGATGCATTCATGTCGATTTCCTTGTCTGTAAGTTGAGGAGTGTCAGCCGGAGGGATCCGGACAGTTGACGGTAGGGCAGTCGGGGGGCGCTTGGCGTCGGGCGTCAACACGTGTTCGCGTAGGACGATGGCGCAATGGCGCGGCTCGATTTCGCGGCGTTTTGTTCCCTGCCGCACAGACGGTTGTTGTCCGCTCGATGCATCGTGCAGGCAGGAGGTTCGACATGAAAACCCGCTCCATCTTTGCCCGCCTTGCGAAAGCCCGCACATGAGCGCGCTTGAATCCGCATCACGTCCCGCTGCGCGCGTTGACTTCGCCGCGCAAATGCATCCGGCGCTGTACGCGCAAGACAACGGTGGTCCGCCGAGCGATCAGGCGTTTGTCGCGCTGCGCGCGGCGTATCGAGCCAGCGGCGGCGTCGCGCGCGGCGACGATCTTGCACGCAATTTCTGGGATCACCAGCGCGGCGACTATGTGAGCCTCGCAAGACTCATCGTCGCCCGAAGAATTTTTAGCTTCCGATGGAACGACAGCTACTGGATACCGATGTTCCAGTTCGAGCGCGGCGAGCCTTCCGTCAAGCCCGGGCTGGGCCAGGTGCTGGGCGAGCTCGCCGACGTGTTCGATGGCTGGAGCCTCGCCGCATGGTTTGCGCAACCCAGTTCCTGGCTGGGCGGGCTGAGGCCTGTGGACTTGATGGACTCCGATCTGCCGTTGGTTCGAAATGCAGCGCGCGCTGACCGCTTCATCGCCACCGGGTGACGAAACGACGCCACCACCGCGGAGCGCGCAGCGCTGCGTGCAGTTCAGTCAGTGCGCTCGAGCAAGGCGGCGAGCGGCGAATTTTCTTCCGCCATCACATAGACGACGCCCCGGCCGCGCCCGAGCACCGGCGCGACGACGGCGTCGTAGAATGCCACCGGCACGACGACACAACCCGCCGAGATGCGCCGGTCCTGGACGTTCGGCGAGGTGATGCGCTGCTCGCGGCGCTCGTGCGCCGGGCCGGGGCGCAAGCGGTGAATCGCCAGCGCGTTGGCGTGGTCGATCCAGATCACGGCCTCACCCGTCAGGTTGCGCCCGGGTTCGGAGGCGTAACGACCCGCCGCCGTCGTGCGATCCGCATCGAGCAGCTGCCCGCGCTGGGTGCGTTCGCCCACACCCGGCGGCGTTGCGTCGCCCGGCGCTCGGCCCAGCAGCACCGGTGTCGTGCCGGCCAGCGTGCCGTTGCCCAGGTAGACGAACAACGTTGCCGCCTTCTTGTCGACGACGGCGAAGGGCAGGCCGCGATGATTCGAGGAAGCCAGGATGCGCCGCGTCAACGCGCCCGCCGTGTCAGTGACTGGCGCCGCGCGCGTTGCCGCCTCGGCCCATGCGGGGTTCGCCCACAGGGGAGGCAACACCCAGCCCAGGGCCACGGCAACACGTGCCAGCCCACTCCAACCCTTCGAAATCCGCATGCTGTTGCCCGCGCTGCCCGAGGGGCATGTCGGCCAAGGCCGAGAGCCATTTCGGCGAAAGACGGCCCAATGTGGTGGACCGCACAGACAGATGCTAACTGACGCGGTTTCAGAAGTATTACGGAACAACGCGGGATAGACAAGGCAGTTTGAATTCGCACTTCGCTTGAACTCGCGCAAGCCATGTAGGCGTGAACCGACAGCGCGCCCGGCCCCTGGCCGACAGACGCCCGCGACGCCGGGCGAAACAATGGCAGCACCCCTGTTGAAACGGAGATCGCATGAACCACGTCAAGCCCCCCAAGAAGGTGAATTCGTCGCCGCGCGGCCCAGCGCCTGTACCGCTGGAGGTCGAAGCCGACCTCAAGGCCGGGCGCCGGTATCGCGCCTCGGCGGAGAAGTTCGTCAAGGCCGGCCACATTGAAGATGCCGCACGCGACGCCGAGCCGCGAACCCCGGTGGAAGAGATGGAATTGTTCGACGCCGAGCGCAGCGCCGAAGCGCACTCCAAGGGTGAAGACCCCGAGCCCGCCCCCGTGCCAGCCCGAGGCCCTGCCTGAGAGCATCCCCAGGCCGACGCCATACGTCGGCCGCCCCAAGGGTCACGAAGGGGCCCCTTCGTGGCCATTGGGGGAATGAGCAAAGTGGCAGAGCCACATTTGCTCATGAGCCGCGCTTTACATACCGCTTGATGTACAGCAACACGTGGCTCACAGGCGAACGGCACAGTGACCCTTGATGACCCGCCTGACTCGCGACCTCTTTCAGCTTTGCCGCGCGGTCCCCCTCACCCCAACTGTCTCCCCTAAGGACGGGGGAGAGCAACTGTCATCCCGGCGAAAGCCGGGATCCAGGGCGGTGGAGATCGGCAAAGGGTGGATCCCGGCGTTCGCCGGGATGTCGT